>CARJCM010000039.1 GCA_948999435.1 uncultured Bacilli bacterium | reverse complement strand
TAATATCTTCTTTTTTAATTCCGTGGCCATTATCAGTAATAGTTATTCCTTGATATAAGGGATTATTCTCTCCTTTGATAGTTATTCTGCCCTCTTCATTTGGTAAATGTTCAATAGCATTTTTTATAATATTTGTTAATGCTTCTTTAGTCCAATTCTTATCACAAATTAAATTATAATCTAAATCTTCAGTGATAATTTCAATGTTTTTAAGTTCTAAAGCAATAGATAATGTATCAATTATACTACTCATTAATTCTTTTACTTTAACTTCTTCTTTTTTTAGTTTTACCGAACCACTGTCAAGTTTGCTGTATTTTAAAAGAGTTGTGATTAACCATTCCATTTTTTCTAATTCTTTAGTCTCCTTGTTTAAAAATTCTTCTCGCTCTTTTTTTGTTAAACTACTATCTTTTAATATATCATTTGTAACCATTAAAGCTGTTAAAGGTGTTTTTAATTGATGAGATATATCTTCTAAGGTATTCATTAAATAGACTTGTTCTTTTTTTTCGTATTCACTTAATTCTTTTAATTTAATTGTTACTTTATAGATATCGTTTTTTAAAATAGATAATTCATCTTCGTTATAATCAGCGATATTTAAATTATATTCTCCTTTTAAAATATCACTTAAATAATGGTTAATACTATTAATCTCTTTTTTGTTTTTTAAAGTATAATAACAATATATTATTATAACATTTGATAATATTATTAAATAAAACATACTAGTTATTAGAACTATAAACTTACGCATCTCTTGATATGAAGTAATATTTTTTAAAGAATTATTATCAATTCCATATTTATTTAAGATATTAAATTTAGGCTTACTTTCAATAATTGTATCTATTATTTCTGCCTCAGCTTCAGGATATTTCTCTACCAATAAATTTATAATATTAGCATAACTATTGTATACATAATTATTATAGGTTTTTAATAATGTAACATTTAAACAAATCATTAATATTAAACTTGCTATAAATATAATAAGCACTTTTTTAATTTTCATAATCTACCTTGTATCCAAGACCTCTTACCGTTAATATCACTTTAGGGTTAGTAGGGTCATCTTCTAATTTCTCTCTTATTCTTTTAATATAAACAGTTAAAGTGTTATCATTAACATATTCTTCTTCGGTATCCCAGATTTCTGCTAAAATTGATTCTCTAGTAAATACTCTTCCTGGATGCATAAATAAAATTAATAGTATTTTGTATTCTAAAGCAGTTAAAAAAACTTTTTCATTATCTTTGTAAACACAGGCTTCATTTAAATTGATTTTTATATTTTTAAATTCTATAATATTGCTATTTTCATTTTTGTATACTCTTCGAAGTACAGAATTTATACGGCTGATTAATTCTCTAGTTTTAAATGGCTTTGTTATATAATCGTCAGCACCTGTATCTAATGCTTCAACTATTGTTGTTTCTAAATCATTCGCAGTTAAAAAGATAGTTGGAATGTCTTTTTCTTTTTTTATTTTTTATATAACTCAATACCATTTGTATCGGGTAAATTAATATCTAATATTAATAAATCAATTTTATGTTCACTAACCTTTTCTAAAGCATTTAAACCAGTTGATGATGTTAGAACCTCAAAGTTTTCTTTTTCTAAACAAAACTTTAGACCATCTAATATTGTTAGGTCATCTTCTACTAATAATAATTTCATAATTTTCACCATATTTAGTATATCATATTTTTATTTATTTCTATATTGTTAATTTTCTATTTTTCTTAATCTTACTCTATTAAAACATGATTTTTTAGTTTGATAATATCTAGCCATTCGATTAATTAAAAGATCAATTCTTTCTAAGTCTATATCTGTTATATATTTTTTATGATATAACCTTTTTACAAGCATAAAATACATCTTTAAGTTTTCTTTTCCTAAATTATCTTCTAATAAAGTAATATCATCATTTCTTACACATTTTTTTATTAAATCTTTAAACTTTTCATAAAAACCTTTTATTAAGAATAAATCATTCTCATATCCATTTCTTAATTCTAATTCATATGGAAGAATTCTTCCTCCTAAATTCTTGAAATTTTTTAATACATCTTGAATAATTAATTCATTTATTAGCTCATCTATTTCTTTTGGAAATAAAGCACCTTCTCTTTTTGGTGTTGTTAAAACATGATTAGTCTCATGAATTATTATTTGATCAGTTATAAAATATATTGGTAAGATAATAATAGGATTGGTACCATCTATATCAAAATGAGTTGTTCCAGCGCTCGGTTCTGAAATAAATTCTTCATGTAAATAATATTCAAAGCTTCCTCTATAGTATTTAGTTAGCATACTTTGTCTTGTTGCTTCACTTAAAATTCTATAATCCTTATACCCTAACTTAGATAAAGTATCTAAAACTAGCTTGTTATTCTTAAAATATAATTTTAACATTTTAGCTAAATAATCATTGGGGATATTACTACAATTTAAATAGGCTGCATCTGATAATAAAAATAAAAATGGAATATCATTAATTTCTTTAGTTATCTTTTCTCTTTCTTCTTCACCATAATATTCTATAAAAGCTTCAATTAAAATACTTTGGACTTGGTTATACCACCCACAAAAACTTTTTATCCATTCTTCACTTAATCTTTTTATTTTTCGCATTATAATTCTTCTTTCTTTTTTATTCTGTTAAGCTTAATTCCTTTGTTTTCTAAACTGGCTAGAAATTCTTCTGTATCTTCTACTTCTAAAGATTCTAAATATTCCCCTATTTCATTAATTAACTTTATTAATTCAATATATTTATCAATCTCAAATTGATTATATAAATCTATCATTAATGAAGATAGATAATTTATATTTTCATCACCAACAATTTTATAAAATAAATTATAATTCCTACTAATTCTTGATTCTAAAATCAATGGTTCTAAAGTTTCAAAAAAATATTTTAAAATATAATCTTTTTCTTTATAAGCATTACCAATTAGCATTCTTCTTAAAGGTCTTGGAATAATACCACCAATTTTTAAGTATTCTCGTAAAATAAGTTCAGCGATAAAGTCATTTTCTAGTTCTTCAGGAATCTCTTCTTTGAATAGAAAATCTACTAATAAATACTTGTCATCTACAATACATAAAGGATTAGCCCCTAAAGCATGATTTATTTCATGAATAATTATTTTTATATCTATTATATAAATTGGTAATAATATAATAAAATCTGGTTCTAGGGTATAACACTCTTTTTTTACTTGAGCCATACAACATGGTACATCTCCTCCAATTGCTTCTTCATAATATTCATAATCTTCATATGGAAATGGAAATCTTGGTAAAAATTTATCTATTATATATTTTTCTTCATCTTCAAGAGATACACTAGAAAACTTGTAACTTACTGTATTTAAATATTTTAGATAATTTTCAATAGTTCTTTTTACACTTTTTCTTATCCCTTTATTTTCTTTGATTATTTTGCTAAACTCTTCAGAAATAAAAAATATATAATTTAAATTTTCTATGATATAGGTAATATGCTGGCGATGTTTCTCGCCATAAACCCTTACAAAAGCCTCAAGTAATTTTGGTTTAATAATTTTAATACTTTCTTCTAATTCTTTTGTATGTCTTCTTATCTTTTGTTCTATTACTGTTTTTTTGCCCATTTTTCATCACTTCAAGTTATTTATTATACCTTAAATTTAATTCTATCGCAAATAAAAAACTTTAACTTTTTATAGCTAAAGCTTTATCTTTACAATATTGATATACATAATTTGTGGTTTTACAATCATCTACACTGCGATGAGAGCCAAATTCTAAATGAAAATATTTCTTTAAAGTTTCTAATTTGTAATTATAAGCTTTAGGAATGTATTTTCTTGCTATCTCCACTGTATCTATATTTTTGTTATTAATCATTTCTAAGTTTAATCTTTTAATATTTTCTTCAATAAATCCTAAATCAAATTCACTATTGTGAGCGATTAGGGTATAGCCTTCAATAAAACTTAAAAATTCAGGTAGGACACTTTCAATAGTATTTTTATCTTGTAAATCTTCATCACTTAAGCCAGTTATTCTAGTAATTACTGGTGGTAATTTTACTTTAGGATTAATTAAAACACTAAATTCATCAACTAATTCATTTTTTTGATATTTTAAAGCACCTATTTCAATTATTCTATCACTTGTAGCATCTAATCCTGTTGTTTCTAAGTCAAATACAACATAATCACTAACAAAAGTCTCTTCTTTATTTAGTACTATCATATTAAGTTTTCTATTATTTCATAAACTTCTTCTTTGCCTTTTTTAGTAAAGCTTGAGAATGTTATGAAATTTTCTCCTTCTTCTAGTTTTAAGGTGTCTTTAATAATTTTATTTTGTTTATCACGAGCATTTTTCTTGACTTTATCATATTTGGTAGCAATAATATGAACTTCTAAATTGTAATATTTTAAAAATTCATACATTAAACAATCATCTTCGGTGGGTTTATGACGATAATCAATTAACATAAATACACATTTTAAGTTCTCTCTTACTTTTATGTAATCTTCAATCATTATTCCAAATTTCTTTTGTCTATCTTTGGATACACTAGCATAACCATAACCTGGAACATCTACAAAGTAAAAATCTTTATTAATTAAATAAAAGTTTAAAGTTTGCGTTTTTCCTGGTTTTGAAGAAGTATGTGCGTAATTCTTTCTATTTATTAAAGTATTAATAAAACTAGACTTTCCAACATTACTTCTTCCCACTAGAAGAAATTCTGGTAAATTGTCTGTGGGGTACTGACTTGTTCTAACTGCAACACACGATAAGTCTACATCGTTTATTTGTAACATATAAATATCACCTACATTAATTATATAATACTTTTTGGTATTTTGCAAATGTAGTCGCGAATATTATTATTATAAAGGAGGAAATTATGCATCAACAATCTAATCATGGTTTTCCTCCAAATATTGACCCCCAACTTTTTGCTTGGCTAGCTTGCGCCATAGGTTCTGCTTGTGTTGGTGACTATAACTCTAATGAACAAAATAGTTTTGGAAACTGGCTTATTTTAGTAGGTCAATTTATTTTGACTACTGCTGCCCAACAACAGCTTATTAATGGCCGTAATAGAGTACATAATTCGGGAGAAGCTTGGAGTGATATTGGGCCAAATCCTAAAAGTAATCAAGAACAAATAAATTTCTTAATTAATGCCGTAAATGATTTGAAACAAGAATTAGAAAACTTAAAAAATCAATTATAAAAAAATAAAAGCTTTGATACTTTTATCCTTTTTTTATTTTGTTATTGCAATCTTTACATCTGGTCTTTATTATTTTTTCTTCGTTATACTCTTCTTTACAACCATTTAGATTTATGCCATACTCGTTTGATAAACCTCTTATTTCATTTATTCTAGTTTTAGAATTATAACTATTACTATAATTATTATATAAACGCATTTCTTATTCACCACTATTAGTATGAATAAGTTTTGTTTTTTTATGTACTTAATGTTACTTCAAGAGTTTTCGTTAAATCAATTATGGTGTCTTTTTCTATATTAAATTCTTTTACTATACCATAACCATTAAATTTGTAATTTAAGCCAATAAGATTACAGAAATTCATTACTTCACTACTACTCCAACCAATTATATCAGGCATGATATATTCTTCATTTTCAGTTAGTAAAAATACTTTACTTCCCTTTATTACTTCACTACCCTTTAATGGATATTGATTAATTATTGCTTTGCCATCACCAATTACATAAACTTTTAATTTTTCATTTTTTAAATTTTCTTTTGTTTCTTTAACATTTTGGCTAATATAATTCTTTAAAGAAATTAAAGAGTCTTTGTCTATTTCACTAGTTGTATTGGTAATATTAGAATAATTAGCAATACTTTCAACTGCTTTTACAACTGCATTTGCTAAAGCTTTGTTTTCACCATCTAATTTCTTTACTGATACATAAAATATATATTTAGGATTTTCATAAGGAAAAAAACCTGCAAAAGAACGAATACGATTTAATGAACCAGATAAATATTTACCGTTAGAACCAGTAAATTCTGCAGTTCCTGTTTTACCTGCTAAAGTAACATTATTTGGTTGATAATAATTGCTAACTCCGTTATAAACAACATCATACATTAACTCACGCATTTTTTTGACATTTTCACTAGATGCTTTTTGTCCTAAAGATGTTCTCCCCCCTTGATAGGTAACCTTTCCTTCTTGATCAACTATTTTGTCTACTATATAAGGCTTTAACATTTCTCCATCATTGGTAAATATCGTTAATGCTTGTAAGTTTTGAATAGGTGTGGTTGTTATACCTTGACCAAAACTGGCTGTTGCAAGTTCAGACTTATAAGTCATTTTTAAAATACCATGTTCTTCATTTGGCAGCTCGATTCCAGTTTTAGACCCAAATCCTAATGATTCATAAAATTCTTTTAATTTAACATTGCCAAGTTCTAAAGCTAAATTAGTGGCAGCAACATTCGATGAGTAAGCAAAACCTTTATCATAGGATATCATACCCCATCCAACATTATTAAAATCTTTTATTGTATAATTATCAACTTTGGTAGTACCTGATTGATATTCTTCTGTTCCATCATAGATACCATTTTCCATAGCCGCTAACCATGAATATATTTTCATAGTGCTTCCTGGTTCGTATGTATAACCAATTAAAGGATTAACATAATTTTTAATAGTTGATACATCATTGGGATTAAAACTAGGACTTGCAGTAGAAGCTACTATTGCTCCAGTATTGGCATCAATTACAGTCATGGTAAACCAATCGAAAGTATTATTTTCCTCTAATGTGTGAAGAGCATCTTCTAAAATTAATTGAATTCCAGTATCAATTGTAAGATAAATATCACTACCACTTACTGGGTCTTTATTAACTAATGGTTCTCCCATTTGATATCCTGCACCAGATACTTGATATTCTGAATATCCATCTTCGCCTTTTAAAATACTATTATATTGTCTTTCAATTCCTATCTCTCCATTTATTTCGCCATCTTCACTGGTTTTGGCATAGCCCACAATATAAGAAGCCATTTTATTATTTTTATAATATCTTTTTCCTCCAGCGATAAAACCTATTCCTGGTAAACCTAATGATTCAATTTTTACTTTTTGATTCTCTGATAAATTCTTTCCTTTGGTACCAAATTCTACTTGATAAGCTTCTTTAACATTTAATCTTCCTAAAACATAGTCATAATCCATTTCTAATACTTCAGATAAAGCCTTTGCTGTACCTTCTTTATCAATTACATGCTGAGGATTATCCATATTGGTAGTTCTTTTTTCACTTAAATAAGCGATTAAAGTATAAGAATTGGCATTACTAGCAATAGTTTCGCCATTAACATCATAAATGTTACCACGTGTCGCAGGTATAACGCGTTTTTTGGTATTTCTAATATCTGCAAATTCTCTTAAGTTTCTGCCATCTATTTTAGGACTAACAGCTACAAATATAAGTTTTCCAATGGCTAATAAAAAGCAACAAAAAAAGACCAGAATTAATAGATTATTTACTCGCACTCTTGATCTTTTAATTTTCATATCGTAGACTCCTATTCCCCAATTGTTTTAATATTACTATTATTATACGACAATCCACTCTTAGATGCAATATCTTGAATGTTATCTATTGACGCTAATTCATCAATTTGCATTCCTAAAGCTTCATTGGTGTTATTTTGTTTATTTATTTTATTCTTTATTCTTTCAAGTTCAATATTTGATTCTGATAATAATGCTTTGGTATATACCCATGCTGATGGCATAACAATAAGCCCTAAGAAAACAATTAGAAAAAACATAAATTTTTCTCCTTTTAAAAATTTAACTCTCTTTACTTTCTTAGTTCGCATATTATCATATCCTTTCAATTACTCGAAGTTTGGCACTTCTACTGCGACTATTCTCTTCTAATTCTTCTTTAGTCGCTACTATCGGTTTTTTATTTATTAATTTAATTAATGGTCGATATTCTTCTGGCACCTCATTCATTGGTAAACCACTAAATATTTCATTTATTTTGCTATATTCATTAAATATGTTTTTTACTATTCTATCTTCTAGAGAATGGAATGTTATAACACATATTCTGCCACCTTTTTTTAGTTTTTTTATAGCTGCTCTTAAAGCTTTTTCAATTGAAACTAACTCATTATTTACTTCAATTCTTATAGCTTGGAAAATTTCTCGTTCAGGGTGAGTCTTGTAAAAATAATTAGCTCCAACACTTTTTTTAATTATCTCAACTAATTCAAGTGTTCTTTCTATTTTCTTCTCTTCACGATATCTCGCAATACCACTTGCTATTTCTCTACTTCTTTTTTCTTCACCATATTTAAAGAAAATATTTACTAATTCTTCTTTACTATATGTATTAACAATGTCTCTCGCTGTAATGCCCTCACTTTGATTCATTCGCATGTCTAATTCGGCATCTTGCATAAAACTAAAACCACGACTTGCATCATCAATTTCAGGGCTTGATAAACCTAAATCAAATAAGAAACCATCAACTTCTAAAATATTCTCTTCATTTAAGCACTCTTCTAATTCACTAAAGTTGGAATGAATAATTTTAAAATTATTTCCTATTTTAGATAAAACTTCATGTGAGTAGCGAACCCCCTCGCTATCAACATCAAAGGCGAAAAGTTTGCCTCTTTTTATTCTTTTTAAAATTTCACTACTATGACCAGCATATCCTAGTGTGGCATCTACATATACTCCGTCATCTTTAATATTAAGATTTTCAATCACAATCTCTTTCATTACACTATAATGCATTATTCTACCTCGTTAAATAAATGTTCTGCAATATCTTCTAAAGTCTCACTATATTCTTCGTTGAATTTGTTCCAATTTTCATTTGACCAAATTTCGATACGGTCATTCGCACCGATAATGACACATTCTTTATCAATACCGGCGTGAATTAACTGTTGGGAAGTAATATTTATGCGACCTTGTTTGTCAAGATTGCAATTAGCAGCGGCAGAAAATAATGAACGGATTACAACACGGGCATCCTTCTTCGTAAATGGTAAAGTAGCTAATTTATCAACTAGTCTTTGCCATTCGGTAAGAGTATAGACGTATAAACATTTTTCTAATCCTCGAGTAATTACAAAGGTTTCTCCTAAACTACTACGATAATTAGAGGGAATTACTAGTCTATTTTTATCATCAATATTATGATGGTACTCGCCCATGAACATTTTAATCCCCCACTTTCTACCACAATGTACCACTGCTTACCATTATGATATCAGTTTTTAGGTTTGTTGTAAAGAGAAAATGTTCGCCTCTGAATAGTTTCTTTTAAGTTTGACAAAAAATTTACATAAGAAAAAAGAGGTGAAGCCTCTTTAATAGTATAATACGCCGCCTAGAATTATTGCTAATAATATAAATAAGACGATTATTAAAAATGCGCTATTTTGAAGACCTGCTCCACAACATTTATTATTGTTGTTAGAGCATTTGTCCTTACAACATCCCATGGGACACCTCCTTAGGTATTTTTAAAAAAGACTAAATGAATGCTCCTACTATGATGATTAATAAGATAAATAGAACTAAGATGATTGCAGCTCCTAAGCCATTTCCACATCCGCAATTATTCATAAATCATTCCTCCTTTATTTGTCTTTTCACTTATATATTACGTTAAATTTTATTTTTGGTGCTTCTCCTTATTGATATATTTTTTATAAATATATTAAAATCATTAAAAATCTTGTTTTTTTTAGAAGTCCTTGCTATAATTAATTTATTGGGAGGAAATTTATTAATGAATAAAAAAATATTTATCATAGGTGCATCTGCCCTATTATTATGTGGATGTGGAAAGGTACCTAAATTGTCTAATGGCGATGAAGCTGTTATAACTTTTAAAGATGGAGAAAAGATTAGTGCTAATGAATTTTATAATTCAATTAAAGATAAATTTGGATTAGAAACTTTAGTTGGTATGATTGATAAGTATGTATATGAAAAGGAATTTAGTGATAAAACTAAAGATGCTAAAGAATATGCTGAGGCTTCAATTAAAAGCCTAAGACAATCTTATAAAACTGATGAAGAGTTATTAAGTGCCCTTAAAATGTATGGTATGAATTATCAAACTGTTGAGGCTTATCAAGAGGCTTTATATATTAATTATTTACAAAATGAAGCGATTGAGACTTATGTTAAAGGAAAAATTACGGAAGATGAACTAAAAAAATATTATGAAAATGATGTTTATCCAAATATGACTATTTCACATATTTTAATAACTCCAAAAACTACTGATAGTGCTAAAACTGAAGAAAAAGAAAAAGCTGAAAAAGAAGCTAAAGAAAAAGTAGAATCTATTATTAAGGAATTAGAAAAAGCTAAAAAAGATGGTGTAAATATTACCGAAGAGTTTGCTAGACTTGCTAAAGAAAATTCAGAAGATGATAGCACTAAAGACAAAGGTGGAGATTTAGGTGAGATTAATCTAGGTTCTTTAAGTAATAAATATGATGAACTTGTAAAAGCTGCTGGAAAATTAAAAGATGGTGAATTCTCTACTGAGGTTATTACAACTGAATCTGGTTATCATGTAATTTTAAAAACTAAAACTGGTGAGAAAAAATCATATGATGATTCTCTTGATAATATGAAAGATAAAATTATGCAAAATAAATTAGCTAGTAAAGATGGTCAAACTTTAATGGTTGATGCTATTAAACATTATCGTGAAATATATGAATTAAATATTGTTGATAGCGAAATCAGTACTCAATATGGAAGATATATGAATAATTTAATTAATAATGCTAAAAATAGTGCAAATTCTGAAAATTAGTTAAATTTAAAAAGAGACTTTAATTGTTTCTTTTTTTATTTTTGTAATATCTTTTTATCTTATTAATCTTTATTTTCTAGAAAGTTTTCAACTTTAATATCTATATATCCTTTTTGATATAAATTACTTTTTATTTTTAATATTGTAGTATTGTAATCATATTTCTTGATATACTTTTGATATAATTTATTTATTATTCTTTTTATTTCATCAGTATTTTCTTCTATTTCACAGTTATCTAAATAACTAATTATGTCTTCTTGATAAAAGCCTTTATTAATTAGTTCACTCATTGTTTTTCTTTTAAATTCATTTTTGCTTTTTTTATTTGTTTTTGATTTCTTTTCAATGTACTTTTTTATTTTATTTTGATATATGGATTTATCTATTTTATCTAAATGAGGACTTATTTCTTTTTTTGTCATTCCCAGTTTTAATAAATCTTTTTCTATCTTCTTCTCTCCTTCTATATAAAGAGCTAGACGATCATGAATATATGCTTCTATATATACTTCATGGTTAATATATTTTCCTTCTTTAAGTTTTTTGATAGTTTCGTTTATTTCATCTTCAGTATATTCTTTCTTTTTTAAAATATTTTCTATTTCCCGTTCGGTACGCATTTTAATACTTATACTTTTTATGGCATCATAATATGCTTTTAACTTGTTATTTTCTTTTATTATTTCTTGCCATTTTTTATTCGAGATTTCTTTTTTTAATAAAAGTTCATTTTTAATTATTATATCATCATATAGCTTATATTCACCTTTATTAGTTTCTACTTTATATACATTCTGTTTGTCTTTTTTATACTTTAATATTTTCATATTTACCTCACTAATATTATTCTATCACTCGAACAATTGTTAAGTCAAGAATTATTAGAAAAACTAGTTGTTATAACTAGTCATTTTTATTTATTCTTTCATATTCATTTAAGAAATAATCATCAGTCATTCCTGCGATATAATCAAGTACTATTCTTTCTTTGGTATTATTATTAAAATATTCTTTACACATGTTATTTAAATAGGATTTGATAATTGGTGAGTTTTCATTGTTATTTTCAATATCTTTTATGTAAGTCTTAAATAATACATCATATTTATTTTCTAATTCCGTTAGAGTTTTTTCTGATTCAGAATTTTTGTATATGTAAGTGTAATTAAACTTTTTTAATTCCTCTATCGCATTATAAATATTATCACTTAATTTAATATAGTTTTTATTATAGCTATTCATAACTATATCATTAATACAAGTGCTCACTATTTCTTTTGTTGAGCTTCCTAATACTTTAGTAATAGATTCGGGTATATCTTCTCTTTTTATTTTCTTTAGCCTTATAGCATCATCAAGGTCTCTACCGATATAAGCGATTAAATCACTTACTCTAACTACACATCCTTCTAAAGTCATTGGCTCTAGTTTTGTAAGTAAAGATTTATCTTTATATGTTCTATTATACTCTTCTAAAAATTCCTCTTTGGTTTTAGGTCGTGGTTTATATGTTCCTTTGGCTATTTCGCCATTATGACAGATGATTGCATCTAATACTTGGACAGATATATTTAAGCCTTTACCATAATTTTCGATATTCATTAGCACTCTTGCACTTTCAATATTATGATTAAAAAATCCTTCATTATTTTTTAAACTTATCTCATTTAATATTCGTTCACCAACATGGCCAAAAGGAACATGTCCTAAATCGTGTCCTAAAGCTGCGGCTTCAATTAAATCTTCATTAAGGCCTAACGCTCTACCGATAGTCCTAGCAATTTTACTTACAAACTGAACATGAATCATTCTTTTAGATATATGGTCATGTTCAATATAAGAAAATACTTTAG
>CARJCM010000038.1 GCA_948999435.1 uncultured Bacilli bacterium | reverse complement strand
TGCATTATTTATCACTCTTTCTTGTTCTAAATAATGAGCGCTCAATTATATTAGATTTTTATCATTTACATTTAGATTATAATATCTAATAAAATAATTGTCAACAAAAAGTTTTTTATTTCTGACACAAGATTTAGATTATGCAATAAAAATGAGAAAATAACTTTAGGTGAAATATGATGTTTAAAATAGAAAATATAAAAAAAATAAGAGTCGAATATAATTTAAGTCAAAAAGATGTTGCTGAAAAATTAAATTTATCGAGAAGTAGTTACGCTATGTGGGAAAGTAATAATAATATCTTCCCTATTAAAAGACTAATTGAATTTTGTAATATAACTAATTGCTCACATAATTATGCTTTAGGTATTGTTGATGAAAATGATAAAATACAAGCTGACTATAATATAGATAAGATGAAACAACGATTAGTCGAATTTAGAAAAGAAAATAAAATTACTCAGGAAAAACTTTCCACTATTTTAAATACTAATAAATCAGTTATATGTAATTATGAAAAAGGAAGGAATATTATTGCTACCCCTTTCCTTTATGAAATTTGTTCAAAATATAAAATTAGCGCTGATTATCTTATGGGGAGAGTTGATGAACCTAAATATTTAAAATGATTCATCTATTGTACTTTCATATTTGAATTTAAAAAATTTGTCATAGTAAATTTTCTTTTTTATTAAAATTACTAATATGTGAATTAAATAAAAGATTAAAAGTGTAATAATACTAAGTAGAAATATAGAAATAGTAATTGTATTTTTAATCTTGCTAAATATTAAGAATATAAATAAATACATTAATAAAAATGGTAATATTAAATAATAAAAATGAATAAATAAATTGCGAATAATATTTCTAAATATATCTTTATTAGGATAAGTCATTCTTACATTTAAAAACTTCATTCCTAATGTTTGATTTTTTATCAATATTGGAATTATAATATAATATATAATAATTGCTATAAAATGGATTAATTTGTTATTCGTAAAAATATATATAATAGAATTTATTATTAAAAAGATAAATATATCTAAACAAAATATAGTTATTCTTCTTAAACCTGATACTTTTTTACCTGTTTCATATGCTCTTTTATCTAGCTCTTCTCTGCTTGGTAAAAATCCCTCTAATAATTTCATTATACCAAATCCTACTAGTCCTCCTGTAGTATTTAATATTATGTCATCAATATCACATAAACGATAAGGATTAGGATAAATAAAATATAAGCCTGTACCTTGTGTAATTTCAAAAAATAATGATAGTAACATAGAATATAATAATGTTTTCTTAAAACTAAATTTAAAATAATAATGTAAATACATGCCAAATGGAATAGTCATAAATATATTAAATACTGTAACATAAAAACATGGTTCCTTAATTGCTTTTATATATGTAGAAGTATCAGTTATAATCAATGATGTTTCTCTTAAGAAATCTTTAACAAAATTAAATGGTATAAAATTAAAATGTGGCGGTGGTATTTTTGATGCTGTATCAAAACTTGGTAATGGTAATATAACAAGAAAATATATAGTAATTAAATAAAGAATAAAACTATATATTACTAAAGTTTTAATTTTATTTATTGAACCATATTTATGATAACTTAATAATATAAATGGTATTGTTATTAAAAGTGCAATGAATGGAAATATTATTATAGCAGTTTTTATAGCGATTAAATAACTCATATTATCCCTTCTTTTGTTTCTTATTATAACATATAAATACTGTCTTTTTTCTTACAATATAGTCACTTTGTTTTGTAAATATTGTTATTACTACTTTAAAAAATTTTAAAAACTTGTTATACTTTTATTGTAGGTGATATTATGTTAGGTTTAAGTATCGTTTTAATTATTATTATAATTTTGGCTTCAGGTGGCATTTATTATGTTATTTATTTTAATAAACTTAATGATTTGAAAACTAAAGTTATGGAAGCAGAATCTATTATTGATGAAAATCTTAGAATTAAATATGAAACATTAATTAGAATTAGTAATAGTTTGAAAAAACATATGAAGTCTGATAAAAATTATTTTAAAGAATATGAAAAGTTAAGAGATATTAATATATCTAATTTTGATATGGATCGTAAGTTAAATGAGGGATTCACTTTGATTTTGAAAATGATGGATGATTTAAGTTTAAATGATAATGAAGAACTTATTAAAGAAATTGATAATATTAAAAGATTAGATGAAAAACTTACAGCGACAAAAAATTATTATAATAAAAATACTAGTTTGGAAAATGCTATTATCAGAAAATTCCCAACTAATATTATTGCTAAAATTCATAAATTTAAATTAAAACTATTCTTTGATGGTAAAGATATGGAAGATGAAATAATAGATGATTTTAAAGTGTAATCATCTTTTTTTAATTTTAAAAAGCCGTTTTTTAAACGACTATTTTTTATCTAAATCCCACTCTATTTCTTTTAGACCTTTGCTTTTTAAAAATTCATTGGTTTTACTAAATGGTTTGGAACCAAAGAATCCATACCTAGCAGCGAAAGGACTAGGATGAGGGCTCGTTAGTATTAAATGATGAGGATTAGTAATTAAACTCATCTTTTCTTTGGCAAAATTCCCCCATAAAATAAATACTACTGGTTCTTCTTTTTCATTTAAAGTTTTTATAATATAATCTGTTAATCTTTCCCAGCCAAGTTTTCTGTGAGATGCAGGTGTATCTTTTATAACGGTTAATACGGCATTAAGCATTAAAACCCCACTTTTAGCCCAATTTGTTAAATCACCATTATTCTTAGGTGGTATTCCTAAATCATCATTTAATTCTTTATAAATGTTTTGCAATGATGGTGGAACTTTTACTCCTTTTTGAACAGAGAAAGATAGTCCATGTGCTTCTCCTTCCCCGTGATATGGGTCTTGACCAACAATTACTACTCGAGTATCTTTAAAACTGGTTAATTTTAGAGCCTCAAAAATATGGTCTTTTGGAGGAAAAATAATTTTATTTTTATATTCATCTTCTACTAATTGATAAAATTTTTTAAACCCCTCACTATCCCAGATTACTTTTAGTTTTTCATCCCAATCATTTCCTATCATAATACTACCTACTTTCTTTTATTTATGATAATTCTCATTATTGTTTATTTTAAATGCACGATATATTTGTTCAAGTAATATTCCCCTAAATAAGCCATGTGGAAATGTAAACTTGGAAAACGATAAAGCATAATTACTTCTTTTCTTGATAGTCTCATCTAAACCTGTAGATGAACCAATTACAAAAGTTATAGTACTATTAGTATTAAATGTATTATCAATTAATTTGGCAAAGTCTTCACTCTTTATTTCTTTTCCTTCTATTTCCAGAGTTATTACATAATCTTTATCTTTAATATTCTTCATAATATTTTTTGCTTCATTACTTAAATTCTCTTCGTCTTTTAATTCAATTAATTCTATTTTATGATATTTACTGATTCTTTTTAAATAATCATTTGTTAAATCAGTTAAATATTCTTCTTTTAATTTGCCTAAACATATTATTTTTATCATACTAAATCACTTCACTTATTTCATCTGGTTTAGCACAATGAATATCATTGAATGCTATTTTATATGTTCTAAAAATATTTTTGATTTCTTTCATTGCTAGTTCTTCAGTATTATTCTTTTCAGAAAGGTGCATTAAATATATTTTTTTTGTATTCTCTCCAATAAGCTTGGATAAATAAATACTACTAGCATTGTTTGATAAATGACCATAGTCAGATAAAACACGCTTTTTTAACCAATCTGGATATGGTCCATGTTGTAATTTTTCAACATCATGATTGGCTTCAAATAAATATATCTCTTTGTTTTGTAAATATTTGTAATTCTTGTAATTTACATAACCAGTATCTGTTACATAAACAACAGAGTTTTTACCACTTTCAAAAAGAAAATTCCTAGAGTCTGTAGCATCATGACTGGAATGCATACATGTAACTCTAACATTATTTAATATTACTTCATCTTCATAAATTAATATATGAGGATATTCGTGAATACTATCTAATTCCCCAAACATTAACTTACTAATAACTATAGTTGGTTCATATTTTTTTATAAAGGTATTTAAAGCTGATATGTGGTCATCATGTAAATGGCTGATAAATATATAGTTTATTTCACTTGGATCCACTTCTATTTCCTTTAACTTTTCGACTATATATTTACGATTGCGACCAATATCTATTAGTATTTTATATCCGCCAATTTCAACATAAGTGGAATTGCCCCCTGAACCACTTGCTAAAACACATACTTTCATTATTTATAAATAGAAAGTGGATTTAAGTTTACACCATTATATTTAACTTCAAAGTGAAGATGCGCTCCAGTTGATTTACCACTGTGACCCATAGAACCTATTCTATCCCCACGTTTAACAGTTTGACCAACACGAACGTTTATGGTTTGATGTAAATGCCCATAAATAGTTACATAGCCATTGCCATGATTTATTGTTATTTGGTTTCCTAATGTTCTTCCAGCATAGCCACAGGTGTCATATTTTCCCTTACCACTACTTGGACAACCATTAAAGGCTAATTCTACTACACCATCAGCAGCAGCATATATTGGTGAACCAAAGTTTCCTGCACCAGATATATCTAAACCATAATGCATAGACCCCCAACGCCATCCATATCTACTTGTAATAACATAACCAGCATTTGTAGGCCAGAACCAATCTCCTGCTGTTACAACAGGATTCTCCCAATTGCTTGGTCCACCTGGATTATAAGGCCTTTTTGTACCATAAGTTGTAACTTGATTTTGAACTGGTCTTAGGGTCGCTAAAATAATTGGGTTGGCAGCTTGTGAACGCTCTCCATTTTCTACTTCATATTCTTCTTGAACACGATTAAGGCCATTTATTCCAGGGGTGGTAATCTCAGAATAAGTAGTATATTTAGTATTGTCTGCTACTCTTTCTTTACCATATATTATTGTTTGGTCATAAACTTCTTTTAATTTGTAAACATAGGTTAACTGCGGAGAAATTAAGGTAACGTTTACACTATCCCCTACTTTTAAAATTGTATTTTCTGATTTATATTTAGCATTGGCAATTAAAAATTCTTCTACATTTAATTTGTTAGCTTCTGAAATTGATTCTATAGTATCTCCTAAAGCAATTGTGTAACTTTTGGTATCAGGATTTTCACCAAATAATAAAAATTGTGTTAATTCTTGTTCACTTGTATATATTTTATCGTTAACACTGATATAACTTTCTTTAATTGTGATGTTTTCTTTAAATTGCATATTTTCAATAATACGACCTGTTTCTACTATTTCACTTTGCGTATTACTAATATATTTATTATACTCATCTTGATTTAAAAAGGCACTTACAAATCTTTTGGCAGCATTATAAAATATTTCTTTGTTTAATACTTTTAATTGATAACTTTTTTCATCACTTTTTATAGTTATAGTATAGCCTTTTATTGCAAAGTCATCGGCTTGTTCTATTTTATCATAGACATTTTTTACTTCATCTAACTTGTTAGAATATGTGTCTGTTTCCACTATTTTTAAATTATTAGGTGGGTAGACATTTTCTACTTTGTATTTTTCTTTGATAGCTGTTTGATTATAATCTATTAAAGCATATAAATCATTTTTGTTTCCTATCACACCAATTCTTTCACCATTAAGAAATACTTGATAATTAGTGTTTACCTTAGCATATGTTTTTTTGGTAAATAAACTAACTAAAAGTATGGCACTTACTAAAAGTGTTATGATGATTGTATTAAAATTCTTTCCCTTCATAATTCACCTCTAAATCTCTTCAATATCAGTACTGATATAATTTTTAAAATTACTCATATTAAGTTCAAATAATAATCTATATAATCCAGTTGAACCTTTACGATGCTTGGCAATAATTACATCGATTGGAACAACAGTCTCCTTTTTTTCCGTTTTAGCTTCATAATAATCTTTACGATTTAAAAATAATACTAAGTCAGCATCTTGTTCTAGGGAACCAGATTCCCTTAAATCTACTAAAGCAGGCTCCTTGTTTTCACGCTTATCCACACTACGTGAAAGTTGGGCTAAAGCGATTACTGGAACATCTAATTCTAATGCCATGGTCTTTAGGCTACGAGAAATCTCGGATACTTCAACTTGTCTTGATTCAATACGGTTTGAACCAGTCGTAACTAACTGTAAGTAATCGATGACAACTAATCCTAAACCATTAGGACCACTTGCAAGTTTACGACATTTTGATTTAATCTCAGGAGCTGTGATACTAGCATTATCTTCAATAAAAATGTTAGTACTTCCTAGTTTGCTCATCGCTTCATTGTATCTTTTCCAATCATTATGTTCTAATTTACCAGTGCTTAATTTGTACGAATCTATTCCTCCAACACTAGCAATCATACGATTAACTAACATCTCGGCACTCATTTCTAAGTTGAATATCGCAATAGCTTTTTCAGTAGAAAAGGCAGCGTTTGTTGCAATATTTAGAGCAAAAGCTGTTTTTCCCATACCAGGACGAGCTGCTAAAATAATTAATTCTCCACCATGTAAACCAGCAGTTGCTTTATCTAAATCATAAAAGCCTGTTCTTATTCCAGTAATATCACTTTTATTTTTAGATAACTCTTCTAGTCTTTCTTGGGCTCTTCGGAGTATTTCATGGATTGGCACAAATTCACTGGTTTGTCTTACTCTAACTGCATTTAATATACTTCTTTCTGATTCGTCTAATAAACCATTGATATTTTCATTAGAATAAGCATTAGTTACAATATCTGTTGCCGTATTTATTAAATTTCTTCTAATAGCATGGTCTTTTAATATTTTGATGTAATACTCTAGATTGGCAGATGTTACTACTGAATCGATAACTTCCATTAAATAAGGAAGTCCCCCTACTTCATTTAAAACTTTTTTCTTGTCAAGCTCAGCCTTGATTGTAGTTATATCAATTGGATTTTTTTCTTTATATAATGAGATTATAGCATTAAATATAATTCTATTTTTATCATTGAAGAACATGTCTTCTGTTACTTCATCACTGATTTTTTCAAGTGCATCTTTGTTTAAAAATGCAACTCCTAGAACACTCATTTCTGCTTCATAATCATTAGGTAATGCTCGTGCTGCCATAAACCCTCCTATTTAACTAAATTGGCGCGTATTTTAAAACTAACTTTCTTGTGTAAAATTATTTCTACCTCACTAATGCCTAAACTAGCTAAATCATAATCTAATTTAATGCACTTTTTATCTATTTTAAAGCCAAGTTTATTTAACTCATCCGCAATTTGTTTTGTGGAGATTTTACCAAATACTTTGTCTTCTTTACCAGTTTTTACTTTAAAATCTATTATTTTATTTTCTAATTTTTTCTTTATTTCTTGATACTCGGCTACTTTTTTATCCTCTTCTTTTTGCTTAGCATCAAGTTCTCTATCTAAGACTTCTTTACTTCTTTTGGTGTAGGGAACTGCTAATTTATTTTTAATTAAATAGTTATTAGCATATCCATCACTTACTTCTAATATCTCGTCTTTTTTTCCAACTTTTCTTACATCTTCTAGCATAATAATTTTCATAAATTATACTCCTTGTCTATCATTTATTATATCATAGTTAACCTTGGTTGTAAATTAATCATGCCTATTTTACTTTTCTTTAAACATTGATATAATTGCTTTTTTATAGATGTTTTTGGCTATTTCGTAACCACTTTCATTTTCTTTGATTAAATTATCCATCATTACTCCACTATTGATTTCTAAACAATAGTAATTACCTTTTTTATCACGTATGATATCGATACTGCCAAATTTTAAATCTACTTTAGTTATAATCTTAGTAGCTAGTTTTATAATTTCAGTTTTAATTTTATTATCTATGTCAAAACTGGCTTTGGCTCCTCCTGATAAATTGAACTTCCAATTATAAACATATTCCTCATTCTCTTTTAAAATAATGTCTTTATTAGTGCCATCATAACTTTCAAAATATTCATAATTAAAGTTTTTTAATAACTCCTTAATTGAAGACGTACCATCACCGTAAACTATGGGTAATTCTTTTTTGTATATGAGCTCTATTTTTTTATTTAATATTATTAATCTATATTCATTTTCTATATCTATAAAAGGACATAAACTTAATGAAAAACTTTTGTTACATAATTTTAAGTAGTATTCTTCTAATTTTTTTATATCGGTGATATAAACTACTCCATTACCACAGGTTCCATTATTTATTTTTAATACTACAGATTTATGATATTTTAAAAATAATTCTTGTAAATATTTAACTGTATTACAATCCTTAGCATAACTTTCTTTATTAGATGGAGCATAAACAATATTATGTTCTACTACTGGTATACCGAAATGTTCTAGTACTTTACATAGTGCATATTTATCATCACATACTTCTCCTAAACCATGACTATTTAAATCGAATTTATAACCAGCGATTGTTCTACATATTCCATCTTTTTCTAAAACTATTATCCAATCTTTTGATAGATATGTAAATTTTATGTTCTCTTCTTCACATATCTCCCTTAATATATTTTTAAATGTTTTTTCTTGTTTAATACTATTTTCTACTTTCATATTTACACCTTCATTTCATTTATTATACATGAAAAAAGCTACTAATAAAAGTAGCTATATCTTAAATATTAATTTTTTCGTGAGAATATAATCATAGCGCCAAAACCTAATACAATGGCTCCAAAAATACCAAAAACTATCATAGTGGCAACTTTACTTGGTTCACTAAAAATTTCATCTAACATCATATAATCATCTTTTAATGATAATTTAGAAATTGTTTCCTTAACTATATCTTTATATTCACTATCATTTTTAGCTTCTTCAGCTAAATTAAAAGCTTTTTTTATATCAGCTGGACCAGAATAGCCAAAAATATATTCTTCGCCAATTATAAATAAAGGAATACTTCCAATATCATCTTTATCAAAGTTTAAATCTTTTTGTATTTGTTCTAATAACTTAATGTTATTGCTATTTTGATATACTTGATAAGTTTTTAATTTTACTCCTTCAGGGATACTATCCTTGTTTTCATTTAAATATTCTAAAGCATCTTCGCAATGATTACACTGGGTAGATCTAAACATATATATCGTTACTTCGTTACTTTCTGCTTTAGCATTTATTGGTAAGATTAATAACATTATTGTTATTATACTAATTATTATTTTTTTCATATTTTCACATCCTCGTAATTAATTATATCAAAGTATTAATAATAAAACAATTATTTCCTTTTAAATTATTGAATTGCTTGTGAAGAATATAGTTTATAATACTCTCCTTTTTTCTTCATAAGTTCATTATGAGTTCCTTCTTCATAATTTATGTGGTCTTTTATTAAAACTATTTTATCACAATTCTTTATCGTAGATATACGATGTGCGACCATTATTGTAGTTCTATTTTTAGTAACTATTTCTATTGCTTTAGTTATTTTTTTCTCGGTCATTAAATCAATATTACTTGTTGCTTCATCTAATATTAAAATCTTTGGATCTTGAAGCATTATTCTCGCAATACATAAAAGTTGACGTTCTCCATTTGATAAATTAGAACCATTATTTAAAAGTATAGTTTCATACCCTTTTTCTAAATTCATTATCATGTCATGAATATCTAACATTTTACAAACTTTAATTACTTCTTCTTTCTTAATTTTTTTGTTTAATACTAAATTGTCATATACACTTCTCGCAAATAAAAAGTTATCTTGAAGCATCATACTAACCTGCCCTCTTAAACTGTTAAGCCTTATATCTTTAATATTAATGCCATCAATTAAAATCTCGCCTTCATCAGGATCATAAAATCTTGATAGCAAACTTAATATTGTAGATTTTCCACAGCCAGTTTCTCCTACTAAACCAACTTTCTCACCTGCTTTGATTTTTAAATTAACATGATTTAATACTTTTTTCTTTTTATCATAACTAAAGACAACATTTTTTAATTCAACATCACCTTTAATATCTAAAATCATTGATTTTTGAGAGTTTTCTATAATAAGTGGTTCATCTAATAATTCAAATATTCTTTCTAAATAAGTTGAAGCATCCATTAAATCACTATAACTACTAGTGATATATTCTAGTGGGTCCCAAAATCTTGATGAGTAAGAATCGATAGCTATTATAGTACCTAAACTAACACTTGGATAAAAATACCTTAACCCCACATAATATATTAAAGCCATACTTGATAAATTAAATATTCCTGTTACTGACCAATTTAAATTATTAATGAAAAATGTTTTTCTCTGAGCTTTTTGTCTATCTTTTTCCAAATCTCTTAAAATTCTTTCATTTTCACTCTCGCGATTAAAGCTTTGAGTTATTCTAATACCATTTATACTTTCAGATACATAAGCATTAACATTTGATTTTTTATCATTTACGACATGTTGAAGCTTTCTTCTAATAGGAGCTAAAAGCACAAATATTATAACTAATATTATAGCTAGAATTATACTTATTAAAGCTAAAGGAGTATTCGTTATGAGCATAAATATAATGACAAATATTAAATTTACTATATCAAGTAAACCTTGAACAATAACATAGCAAAATATTCCTGCTACATCATCAGGATAACTAGTAGCTCTAGTATATATCTTTCCATGACTTCTAGTGTCAAAATAATTATTAGGTAAATATTGTAGTTTTTTAAAGATTTCTACTTTGATATCATATGATACTTTATCAAGCGCTATAATCATTTTATCTCTTTCAATTTTAGTTAAAAAGACTGATAACAAAACGAGTCCTAACATGATAAAAGTTAATAATATTATTTGCATAAAATCTTTATTTACAAATGATACGTCAATAGCATATGCCATTATCTTAGGAATAACAAGAAGTAATAAACTTGATATTATCCCAATGAAGAAAGAGATAAATAATTCTTTTTTATATGGTTTAACAAATTCAAGCATTCGACTCATGTTTTTCCAAGAAAATTTTGTTGTTTCTTCATCTTTCTTGTAATTATTAACCATTTTAAATATCTCCTTTCTGTAATTCGTATAATTTATAATAATAGCCCTTTTTATTCATTAATTCTTTATGATTACCACTTTCTATTACTCTCCCTTTATCTAAGACATAGATTCTATCAGCATTCATAACACTTACTATTTTACTAGCAATTATAACTTTGGTAGATT
Organism: uncultured Bacilli bacterium; assembly: GCA_948999435.1. Taxonomy (GTDB): domain Bacteria; phylum Bacillota_I; class Bacilli_A; order RF39; family UBA660; genus Caccenecus. The sequence goes on along the minus strand of CARJCM010000038.1, from coordinate 1,656 downwards.
TATAACCTAAATTCTTGATACTTTCATTTATTTTTTCTTCAGTTTCCATATCTAATGCACTTGTAATATCATCAAGTAAAAGAATGTCTGGTTTAACAGCGAGAGCTCTTGCTAAAGATAATCTTTGTTTTTCTCCACCAGATAAACCTACTCCTTTTTCGCCAATTATAGTATCTATCCCTTCAGGCATATTTTTGATATAATCACAACAAGCAATATTCGCATATTTCATAGCGGACTTTTTACTTAATTCCAAATTTCCATATCTAATATTATTAAAGATTGAATCGCTAAATAGAAAACTAGATTGGGTAACATATCCAACTTTTTCTCTTAAATCTTTGATATTATAGTCTAAATAATTTTTACCATTTATCAGTACTTCTCCACTCTCAGGAATAATAAATCCTAATAATAAATTTACTATTGATGATTTACCACTTCCCGTCTTACCTATAAAGGCAATTGTTTCTTGAGGATTAATTTTCAAATTTAAGTTTTCTAAAACTACTTTATTATCAAAAACTATTCTGACATTTTTAAACTCAATTGGGACTAATAACGTTTTTAATGGTTCTTCGCCTTTTAATTCTATTTTTGGTTTTGCATCTAAAAGATTTTTTATGCGTTTTTTAGCTATACCATACCTCCCAATACTATTAAGTAGTCCTCCTAGCCTAATAAATGGAGCACGCAAGTTATAAAGATAAGAATTAAAGATAATTAATTCTCCTAATGTTATCCTATTATTAATAAATAGATACCCTCCTACAATAAGTAATATTACACTCATAAAATAACTAAGAAAATCAATACTGCCATAAAATATATTTTCTTTAAATCCAACTTTTATATCTTTATCAACATATTTCTTACCAATTTTTTTCATTTCTTTGATTTCATATTCTTCTAAAGCAAATGTTTTTACAACACGATTAGCTTCAATATTATCACTTATATAATCATTTACATCACTAGTCATATCCCGTAATTTTTCATACTCTTTATGAATATGCTTATAAAAAATAACTGTTATAATACCCACTATTATACCTGGTGTTAGAAGAATTAATGTGAAAGGTGCATTAATAGTTAATAAATACACAAAAGAACAAATAAAACTTAACATTATCGCTCCAACAGTCTTTATATTAAAACTAATTTGTTTTCTTATGTTCCACATATCACTTGTAAAATTAGTCATTAATTCACCTTTGTTGTTATGCTCAAAAAAATCATGATCTAAATTATTCACGTTCTTATAACATTTTTGTTTTAATTCACTTATTATTTTGTCACTTACGATATCTAGTTTAATAACACTAAAATATGAACCTAAAACTTTTATGATGGAAAAGATAATTAAACCAATTATTATTAGTAATAAGTTTTCATAATTTCCTTCTTTAGTTACTCTATCAACAATAAACCCAATAATTATGGGAATAACAAAACCTATACTATCAAAAAATATTAAAAAGATATTTGATAATATATAAGGTAGTTTATACTTTTTATTAATATTTAATATCCATCTCACATTTCTCACCATTATAATTATATCTTAAGAAATGGAATAAAGCAAAAGAAATTTTTATTAAGAACAAAAGATTTAAAAAATGATAAATCATTATATTAAATCCCTCTAACCTCACG
>CARJCM010000037.1 GCA_948999435.1 uncultured Bacilli bacterium | reverse complement strand
ATTATCCATTATATCACTTGATAATGATGTTTTTATATATTGGGTATCTAATGTATTAATTGATTGATTTAAACTTTCTAAATTTATTTGATACTTACTACTTGTTGTGCATGTATTTTTAATTGTAAAAGTATAACCTGTACTTTCTAATCCTTCTAAATCTGTTATTGGATAAGTGTTACTTAAAGTTATCGCATTACTTTCATTTTCTATAGAAACATTTAAACATCCACTTGTAAAGTTGTTAGCTATATCTTGTTTTTTTGTAACAGATAAAAATGCAAAACTTACTGATACAGCCCCTATTACTAATAGTACTATACCTCCTAATACTAATGTTATTTTTGTTTTTTCATTCATAATTCTTCCACCTTTACTTAACCATTCTAATACAACAACATAATTATTTCATTACATTCGACAAAACTTGTCAAAACTTTCTTATGTCGCAAAATAGAACATATCATTTCAAAAAAATAAATACGTCTATGTTATTTTTCTAATATATTTTTTATTATACAATAATATTAAAAAGTATTCAATATTATTGCTATAATTTGTGATTATTTTTAACAAAACAAAAAGATTAGAATACTACGAGTCTAATCTTTAAATACTTCTTTTAAATAAATCTCATCATCTTTAAATAAGTCATACTTTCTAATAATAAACTTAAATATAACTTTGAATAAGGCTATACAAGGTGTTGCTATAATCATTCCAAGTATTCCAAAATAATAACCAAACACTAATAAACCTATCATAATTGTCACTGGATGCAGTTGGGTAGTTTTACTCATTACAACTGGTTGTAAAACATAATTTTCTACAAGTTGTACTACTATACAAATAATCAAAACTGTAATACCTGTTATTGAACCTTGACTAAAACCAACTGCAACCGCCGCTGCTCCTCCTATATATGGACCAATATAAGGTATTAAATCCGTTAACCCACAAAATATACCAAAGAGTAATGGTGCATTAAGTCCCACTATCCAAAAACCTACCGAATCAGAAACAAAAACCATTAAAGCTACTAGCAGAGTTCCACTAATAGTTTTTCTAACTTCTTTACCTATATCAGTAATTAATATTTCAATTTCATATTTATTTTTATTCGGAACTAATTTTATAAAGTGTTTAGTTATTGCATCAAAATCAAACAACATATAAAGTCCTACTACTAAACTTATAAGTATTGTTCCAACTCCACTCATTAAACTACCTAATATTGACATTATTGAATTTGGAAGCGCTCCTGTAAAATTAACTAAAGAGTCTCCTATTCCATTAAACAAATTATCTTTAGCTGCTGTTAAATCTATTCCACTAATTGATATTTGATTAATAAAATTATCTATAATTGATTCAAATTTAGCCATTATAGAAGGTAAATTAGCAATCAAATCATTTATTTGAGTATATAATGTTGGTATTAAAAGCCTTAAGAATACAAATATAAATAGAATTAAAACAGCATAAACAATTAAACTAGCTGCTATTCTAGGAATACCTCTTTTATTTAATTTCTTAACTATTGGATTAAATAACCAAGCTATCACAAAACCAATAAAAAGTGGTGATAGAACTTTAAGGAAAGTTAAAAGAAAATGCCATAATTTTAAATTTTTCATAATTATAGTTGCACTTAAAACTATAGCTACAATCATTGCTACATAAAGAATTTTAAGTATCTTTTTAGTTAGTGTTACAACTTCATTAACTTCTTTTGAGTCAATTTCCTTAAATTTTTTATTCATTTTATACCCTCATTAATTCAGCTTCTTTATTTTTAAATATTTCATCTATTTTCCTATTATATGTATTAACAAGTTCTTGTATGTCATCTAGTGCACTTTTCTCTTGATCTTCAGGTAACTCCATTTTTTTAATTTCATTATTACAATCTTGTCTAATATTACGTAGAGCAACTCTTGCTTCTTCACAAGTAGTTTTAGCTTGTTTAACATAATCACGACGTTTTTCTTCTGTAAGTTCTGGTACAGTTAAAGTAATAACCTCACCATTATTTACTGGCGTAATACCTATATTAGCTTCATTAATAGCTCTTTCTATTTCTTTTAAAGCACTTTTATCAAACGGTTTAATCATCAAGCTTCTAGCTTCTGGTACAGTAATATTAGCAAGAGATTGAATTGGTGTTGGTGTACCATAATAACTTGCCATTATTCCATTTAACATTGTTGGATTAGCTCTTCCCGCTCTAATATTTAAAAGTCTAGACTCTAAACTTTCAATCGCTTTCATAAATTTTAATTCTGTGTTATCCATAATATTATTCCTCCTTAATTTAATATTATAACATCTAATTTATTTTCTTGTATACCTTTTATAAAATAACTAATAACTAAATAACCACTTTTATTAATATATAAGGCATAAGAACTATCATCATCTAAAGAATTTATAGTATCCACAATATCTATTTGTGGTATATCTTCTACTATCATTTGTTCTTTTTCTAACTTTTCTTGAACAATTTCTTTAATTTTATCTAAAGTAATATTAAATTCTTCCATAAGTTTATTTTTAGATAATAATTTTCCTGTACGAGTATCAAATACATAAGCACTAACACTAGTATTTTTACTACCCTCATTACAATTATATTCAAAAACACTATTAACTATTGATGCATAATCTTTATAAAAATAACGTGTATATTTATTATAAGTAGCTTCATATACATCACTATCTTTAAATAAAATATTTTCTTGTTCTTCTTCTGTTAATTCCACTTCACTAATAGTTCTATAAGTTTTTTCATTAGCTTCTCTTTCACTATTTAAAAAAGTCGCAATAGTCTTCGCATCATAAGAATCAAAATTAAACACTACATCTTGATAACTTATATCTCTTATTTCATTTTTAATTACAATATTATCAAAATAAATATAATCTTCCGTATCATTAATTTTAATATCTTCTTTTTCATCAATATTATTACTAGCAACCTCTGAAGTTTTATTATCTTGTTCCATATCCTTTGTAAGCATTATCATTGACACATATCCACCAACAATGAGTACCACAATAAAAAACAGAAATATTGCTGCTTTTACTTTACCACTTCTTATATCATCCATAAGCCTTACTCCTTAATTCCTAAATAATCTTTAAACATTAATCTAAATTTATTTAATTGAACTGCTCTATTATTTTGATTCCAATAATCTTCAGGACTAAGATTACCTTTCAGTATAGCAGTTTCATTATCAAAATGTATAACTTTCCCATTCTTTATAATAAACATCGTTGGTGCATACACATTTTGTACTCCATTATCATTAGTATACGTATAACTACTAAGCTTTAATACAATACTTTGATAAGTCGCATTTTTAGATTCTCTATCTTTTTTAAAATCATAATAAAGAATCTCTTTTATTCCAAGTTCTTTTGCAATAGTATTAAGCATTTCTGCATAATATCCACTCCATTTATTAGTAGGAAATCCCATAAAAACTATGGCATTACCATTTTTAAATCTTGTATAAACATCTTGTGCATTCACATAAACAAAAACATTATCTTTAGAAACATTACTATATTCCAAATCAAATTTTTCATTATCAATTACAACTTCTTTTGTAAAATCCTTAGTTCCTATAAATATAAAAGCTGCAATAATTAAAATAAATAAAATACCTTGTATAACTCTTTTTAAACTCTTATTCATAATCCATCACTAAAATTATTATAACATCTTTCTTTTATTTAATTAAGTAAAAACTACTTAAAATGTTAAGTAGTTGTCTATCTAGTCTTCTCTTGTTCTGTTCTATATTTATTTTTTAAAAAATCAATCGCAGTCTTTCTATCCATAGATTTTAGCATCGCTAAATACTCTTCTCTAATTTCATTATATTCCATTTCACAAGGAGCTACTGATCTAATAATAGTTGCTCTTCTATAAAAATCAAAATCATATAAAGTAACAGACCTTTTATTTCCATTTTCAATATTTCTATAAATATGGCAAGGAATATCACCGAAAATAAATCCAACATAATACCATAAACCTAAATCATCTTCTATTTCCAAATTATTAGAGTCAATATTTTCTTTTTTAAAAGATTTAGTTATTATTCCAAATGCTGGTAAAATAAATTCTTTTAGTTTAATTAAGCTACTACGTCTTAAATTATCAAACATAAAAATCGTTCCTTTCTAAATAAATCATCTTGAAACAGAACCAGAATTAATCTTTCTAGTTTCTAAAACCTCTTCATAAGTTAAAGTAAAAATTCTTAATGCTTCTTCGACTTTATAATTCATTAATAACCTAAAATAATAATCTCTTAAAGCACTAATAGTATTTGGTTCATAATTCTCGTATTCTATTGCTTTGGTGTTAACAACATTGTGTTCACCTCTAAATTGGTCTATCTCACTTATTGGGATATTAATAACTGCCCCACAATCTAAACAATAAAAATTTGCCATAATCATTTTTTGCCATTCTTTATGACCTATATTATAACCTATAAATAAACAGTTTTGACATGAACATCCCTCATCAAAAACATAAGATTTTTCCTCCTCTAGTTTTTTGTCTCTACCAACCATCATTTGCGAAAAAATATCTAAAGATGATTTTAATTCCAAATATCGCTTTACATCAGGTTTTTCTTCTAATTCACTTATCTGTTGTTGCAAGTTTAATAAGTCCTTTGCTATCTTAAGTTCTGATCTAACACTATTAATCATTCTTTTTCTATAACTTTCTTCCATAATACCACTCTTTCCACTTTCATAATTTTAAAAAAAACTAGTCCAAAAAACTAGTTTCCATTAATTTGATTCATTACTTCTTCAGCAAAGTTTTCGCATCTTTTTTCCATACCTTCGCCTACTTCATAACGTACCATAGAGATAAGTTCTCCACCATTATTTTTAACATAAGTAGCAACACTTATATCACCATCTTTAATAAATGCTTGTTCTGCAAGACAAATCTCTTTAAAGTATTTTTTAATTCTACCTTCAACCATTTTTTCAGCAATATCAGCAGGTTTACCCTCAGACATAGCAATTTCTTTTTGAACTTCACGTTCTCTATTTACAACATCTTCTGGTACATCACTTTCAAATACATAAAGTGGTTTCATAGCAGCAGCTTGCATTGCAACATCTTTAGCAACATCTTGATTAGCATTCTTAACAACAGTTAAAACAGCAATTTTACCGCCCATGTGTAAATAAGCACCAAAATTTTCATCATCAGCTTTTTCAACTACTTCAATTCTTCTTAAAGATAACTTTTCACCAATCTTAGCAGTCTTAGCTACGATTAAATCAGCAATAGTTCCTTCTTCGCAAGTTAGTTTTAAAGCTTCTTCTAAAGTATTGATAGAACTATTTAAAATAGTATTACCAATAGTATCTATCATTCCTGTAAACTCTTCATTCTTACTAACAAAATCAGTTTCACTATTTACTTCTAATATAACAGCACGATTACCATTTACATATATATTAGCTAAACCTTCAGCAGCAATACGTGAAGCTTTCTTTTCACTTTTTGCAATGCCTTTTTCACGAAGCCAATCAATAGCTTCTTCCATATTTCCATTAGTTTCTGCAAGAGCTTTCTTACAATCCATCATTCCAGCACCAGTTTTTTCACGTAAATCTTTTACCATACTTGCTGTAACTTCCATTTTTCTTCCTCCTTAAATATCATTATTATATTAAAATATATAAATCTTAAAATTATTTTAAATTTTCAATTAATTCATCTTTTTTCATTGTAGAATAACCTTTAACACCTTTATCTTTAGCTATAGCTTTAAGTTCTGTTAAAGTCATTTCACTATAATCAGTAGTTTTTTCTTCTTTTACTTCTTTTTTAGTTTCACTTTTTTCTACAACTTTTTCATTCTTAGGAGCTTTTTCTTCAGTTTTAACTAAATCTTCCATAGTTTTAGATTCTGCTTTTACTTTTTTATCTTCTTCAGTAACGTAATCAACCATTTCTAAATTACGAGCTTCACAAATAGCATTATTAAGTACTCCAAGTAACACTTTAACACTTCTAACCGCATCATCATTACCAGGAATTACAAAATCTACATCATCTGGATCACAATTAGTATCAACAATTCCAAATACTGGAATACGAAGTTTACGAGCTTCTCTAATTGCATTAATCTCCTTTTTAGGATCTACAATAATTAAAGCATTAGGTAATTTGCTCATTTCACGAATACCAGCTAAAATTTTATTTAACTTATCGTATTCTTTTCTAAGACCAATAACTTCTTTTTTAGGTAAAAGATCAAATTTACCATCTTTTTCCATATTTTCAATTTCTTCAAGTCTTTTAACTCTTCTTCTAATAGTTCTAAAGTTAGTTAAAGTTCCACCTAACCAACGTTCAGTAACATAATAAGAATTACTACGATTAGCTTCTTCTTGAGAAACTTCTTGAGCTTGTTTCTTAGTGCCCACAAATAAGAAAGTTCCACCATTATCAGCAATAGCTTTTACTTCTACATAAGCTTCCTCTAATTTTTTTGTAGTTTTTTCTAGGTCGATAATATAAATATCTTCTCTAGTTCCAAAAATGTATTCTTTCATCTTTGGATTCCATCTTTTAGTTTGATGTCCAAAATGAACACCTGCTTCTAATAAATAACTCATAGAAACAACTGACATATAAATCATCCATCCTTTCGTTTTTACCTCTTTTTGTTTTCAAACATTTAACTCCACCACTCTTCGTGGCACTAGGACTTAAACTAAACAAAAATGCGTATTTGCAATTTATTTGCCGATATTATTATATTATAAAGTATATGAAAAAACAAGTAAAAATTAACCGGTTAACCGAAATATCTATTAAAAAACATAATTACAATTCTGTTTTACTACGTGTAAAAATTCTTTTTGGTTGCATTATTGTTCTTACTCTTCTTAACCCCTCTGTCATTTCTTGATATATAGGTTCATTTTCTCTATAAAAATCCTCTAATATATCTTGATTATTTTGTCAAATACCATCAACTTTTTCACATGCCTCTAATTCTTCTTCAAAAGTCATACCGACTCCCTTTAAATATCTTTTCATTTGTCTAACACTTTCACATCTTTTTGCATAAAAGTTTCTAGATAAAAAAGAAACAAATGGCACATTGATAATCACCCCATTAACAAGCATTGGTTTTCCATCAATCATTCTTTTATAATATACACACTTATTAGTAGGATCCAAATAATAATTTTTCCCATCATATTTAGAAACCGTAATCGCATGATTTCCTAGTTTTGTACCACTTTCCAAAAATATATCTGATGAATCTATTTTTCCTTCTCTAAAAAGTTTTTCGACAAATTCATTAACTCTAAAAAATTCTTCATCTGCATAATCTTCTTTTTCTAGAAATTCAACTATTAATTTTATTTCTTTAATTCTCTCTGCAACATCTGAATATAAATTTAATTCATCAGAAAAATGCGTAATCAAAACCCCACTAGGAATATTTTCATAATTTAAAATTCTAGATAATAAAGGTGCACTATGCCTGCAAACAAATTCTCCAGCAAAGACTTGATAACTATTTAAAGCTACATAATCCAATCTCCCACTATATTTATCCGTATTTTTTTGAAAAGACAAATAACCATTATCTAACAAATAAGTATATAAAAGCATTATTTCTAGTGGACTTTTTAAAGAAAATGTTTCATCTAATTTGCTATAACTTTTTAAAAATTCTTGTAATAATAAATCTAATTCATGTATTTCTTTTACATTATATAAAGCTTTATATCTATCTAAATAATAACTTAAACAAAAACCTAAGCACCCACCAAAAAATAGTGGTAAGTTATTAGCATACTCCCCAACAGCAAAAATTGCTAATGCTCCAAGTGCATTATACTTCCTCATAAAATTATAAATTTTATAATCAACTGCATTTAAAGGTCTAAAAGCATTCATATTTCCACCCACCACACAAAAAAATATAGCCTAAGCATTATAAGCCTATTGCTAAAAATCTATAATCTTCTACCTTCATATTCTATATGTTCATGACTATTTTGTAAAAATGAAATGTATTGAAAAGCAGCTTGAACACAAAACTTAGTATTCATTAAAGCCAAAACTTGACTAGTATTTATACTACCATTAATTTTTATACATTCACCACGTGCGCAAAGTAGAACATAATTACAAATAGCGCTTTTATGAGGAGTATCTAAAAATTGAATAACTGCATCATATTGTACTTTGTCTACCTCACCACTTCCATTAGCTAATAATTTAGTCATTATAAATTCATTTAATTTTGTCATATAAAACCTCCACATACTCCAATTATATCACAAATATACTGTTTTAAAATAAAATATTAGATGTCTTCTTCCTAACTCGTACCAAACAATCAGATATTTCTTCATACAATTCTTCATTTTGACTATAGAATTTTTCAAATATATCTTGATTTCTTAAAATAATTTCATACATTTTATCCCTTATTTTTCTTTCTTCATCAAAACGTATGTAATCACTTGTTAAAATACTTTTAACTCTTGACCTTTTTTCAAAACAAGCATCATAATATAATCTAAATAAATATGAAATTCTTGATTCAAACATTAATAAACCATCATACAATACTTCTCTTCCACCAATAATTCTTTTTCTAAAAACTCTATTATTACAAGCATCTAAGCTATAACAAATATTATCTTTTTTAGCAATAGTAATCATATGATTAGGTGAAAAATTATTTTTTTCTCTTGAAAGCTCTGAACTATCAAAAGCTTCTTCTTTAATTCTTTTTTCTAATAAATCAAAAAATTTATTTATTTCTTCTTTCAAAACACGTTCATCACTTACGCCACCCATTTGTTCTTCTAAAAAAGGAGAAATATCTAATACTCTTGAATCATTAAAAGTAAGTTTAGCAGTACCATATAAAATAGCACTTTCAATATTCTCCATTTTTAGAATATCTCTAAAAGTTAAAGAATCATGTCTACAAACCGAAGAAGCACTAAAAACTTGATATTTACTAAGAAATAAAGCTTCACTATATTTATCTTCTCTACTAAATTCTTTATTCTTTGATAAATGCCCTGACTCTACTAAATAATTAAAAAGTATCATTAATTCTAATGGATTATTTAAATCAAATATCTGATTTAATTTATGATAATTACACAGAAATTCTTTATATAAATCATCCATTTCACTTATATCTTTAATTCGATACATAGCTCCTTCTTTAGATAAATAATCATTTATAAAAGTTATAACAATAGCGGTTAAAATAAATGGAATATTAAACGTCGCCAATCCAACACTAGAAGCAACAAAAGCCATAGGAAAATAGCTTAATCTGAACTTTTTATACAAATCATAATCCATTAAGCCAATAGGTTTGAAAAATATATCTTTAAAATCTTCTAACATATTTAACGCCCCAATCAAAAAAGTATTATAACCCATTAAAAAGTATGATACAATATAAAAGTGATATATATGCAAAAAACACTTATTAAAATAATTAAATTTTATCAAACATTACCACTACATACTCACAGTGCTTGTCGTTTTTATCCAACATGTAGTAGTTATGCTATCGAAGCTATAAGTATCCATGGCAGTATAAAAGGAACATACTTAACAATAAAAAGAATTTTAAGATGTAATCCTTTTAATAAAAAAAGTGGTATAGACCTTGTACCACCTAAAAACAAATAAATATTATAACTAAAACTATTATTAAACTTATAATATATTTAATTTTATTTTTAAATTTTAATTTTTTAATCAATAAATCCATATCTCGATTTGACTCATCACCACTAAGCATTTCCACAATACTTGTCCCCAAAACTATAGCTAGCTTTTCTAATTTTTTTATATCAGGAAGAACTTTTCCTTTTTCCCATTTATCAATAGTTGTGCTAGACACATGCATTTTCTTAGCTAATTCTTCTTGAGTAATTTTAGCATCAATTCTCTTTCCTTGGATAAAAGCCCCTATTTTCTTACTATTCATAAACCCACTTCTCTCTAAAGATATTTTATCAAATAAAATACCTTTCGTAAATATTTTTCACTATTTCAAAAGACTTCTAACTTGTATTTTACTTTCCTGATAAAATAGATCTTTTTTGCTTTAGCTTTTTTATTTAGAGTTTGAAGAAGTTTTGGGTAACTACTAATTACTTCTAAACTAATATTCATTCTTATAAGCCCCCTAAGAAATATAAAAACCCACCTAAGTGGGATAATAACTAAATGGCGGAGTTGAGAGGATTTGAACCTCCGCGCCAGCATTCGCCGACCTAAATCCTTAGCAGGGATCCCTCTTCAGCCTCTTGAGTACAACTCCAATTTGCTACTACTTAAGTGTACAATAAATATTAATCTTTGTCAATATTTTTTAGCCAAACTATAGAACTAATACATATTTATCTAAAAATTACCAATAATAACATTAGGTGAAACCCATATGGAAAATAAAATAGTAAAAAGAATCCAAGAGGAATTCAAGAAAAATCCTGATTTAACTACTAAAAAAATAAAACTATCTCTACTTGATACAGTATATGTAATTTATTTAGAAACCATTAGTTCTAGTGATAAAGTAAATGATTACATCTTAAAAAATTTAAGCAACCTAAGTGGTTTAAAAAGCAAAAAAATAAGAAACTTAGATTCTATATTACCAGGTCCTAATACTAAAGAAATAAAAAACTATGATGAAATAGAATTTTACATAACTAATGGATTTACTATTGTAATTAGAAATAATACAATTCTTGCTATAGAAACCAAAGCTGATATTAATCGTAGTGTTGCTGAACCTAATAGTGAACCAGCTACTAATGGACCAAAAGATGCTTTTACGGAAAATTATCAAATTAATTTAGGTTTAATAAAAAGAAGAATTAAATCTCATACTTTAAAAACTGATGAGTATATTATCGGTCGTAAAACAAGTACTAAAGTTGGTGTTTTATATTTTGATGATATTGCTGACTTAGAACAAGTTGAATCAATCAAAAAGAAAATATCCAAAATAGATATTGATGGTATAGTTGATACTGCTTCTTTAGGGCAATTAATAACTGATGAATTTATTACACACTTCCCTACTTATATGATGACTGAAAGACCCGACAACGTTTCTCGTGCCTTACTAGAAGGTAAGATTGCTATTACTGTTGATACCTCACCTTACGTTATATTATTACCAGCATTTCTAGCAGATTTTATTAATCCTGGAGTAGACCAATATAATAAAAATAAGAACGTTAACTTTATTAAAATACTTCGTTTTGTTTGTTTCTTTTTATCAATGATAGCTCCTGCAATTTATATTGCTCTCACAAACTATAATCAAGAAACTATTCCCACTGACCTTTTAGTTAGTTTTGCCGTCCAAAGAGATGGTGTCCCCTTTCCAGCAATAGTTGAAGCTTTTATGATGCTCTTTATATGCGAGATGTTACGAGAAAGTGACATTAGATTCCCTAACTCTTATGGTAGTGCTATTTCTATATTAGGTGCATTAGTATTAGGAGATGCAGCTGTTTCTGCAGGAATTGTAAGTCAAATTATGATTATAGTTATTGCCTTAACATTTATTTCAAGTCTAATATTTACTGAAGTAGAACTAGTAAGTGCTCTAAGACATTTAAGATTTATCTTTCTAATTTTAGCATCATTCTATGGTATCATGGGTATAGTCTTTGGTTTATTCTATTTTCTTATTAGAATTAATGATACCTACTCTTTTGGCAAGCCTTACTTTTATCCAATAGTACCTTTTGATAAAACATACTTTTTTAAAACCTTACTTAAATCTCGTGCTAAAAAAGATACTAAACGTAGTAAATTACTTACTAAGAAAAACTTCACAAGACAAGGAGAAAACGCATGAAAAAATTATTAATATTATTAATTATCCCTTTTATTTTAAGTGGATGTTATGACTATAACGAACTTAATGATTTAGCTATTATCTCAGGTATAGGTATCGATTATGAAAGTGATGAATATATTGTTACTTATGAAATATTAAGTACTAAAAAAGAAGGAGAAACCTCAGCTTCCTCTAGTACTTATAATGTTACCAGTCGTGGTAAAACAGTAGTTGAAGCTTTTAGTAATAATGGTAATTTAATGGATAAAGTCCCCTACTTTGAACATGTAGATGTTGTTGTAATAAGTGAAGATATTGCTAAAAATAATTTAAAAGAAGTTGGTGAATATATTATTAGAACATCCAAACTTCGAAATGAAAGTTTTCTAGCTATTGCTACTAATGCTAGTGCTAAAGATGTTATAGAAGCTAAATCAAAAGAAAAGCCAGTCGCTTCAAGTTTTATTATGAACCTACTTGAAAATAACAAAAATAGTGCTAGTGCTGGTTACTTTATGCCATATACCGAAATATTAAATAGTATTTTAACAGATGGTGAAGATGCTATCTTATCAGCAATAACTGTAAATGAAAATGGTGAAGAAAAAAGTATTGAATTAGTAGGTCTAGGTGTCTTTGAAGATTTTAAACTAAAACATATTTTCGGCACCAAGGAAGCAGCCATCTTAAATGTTTTAAATAATTTTGATGCTGAAACAGTATTCTTTGAAAAAAAATGTAATAATGGTGTTATAGTGGTATCCATTTATGAATCTAGTATCAAAATAGAACCTAATAATGAAAATGTTAAAATAAGTGGTAAATTAAATGTTCGAATTAATGAAGACACTTGTAATGATAATTTAAGAGATGAAAAAGTCTATGAGAAACTCCAAAAAGAATTTACTAAAATTGTTGAAGATAAAATGTTAAATGTTTTAAAAACTCTCCAAACTGAAAAATCAAATGCTCTTAAAATAGGTAAATTTTATTATGATAAATATCGTAAACCAAACTACAAATTATGGACTAACCAAAGATTTGTCTTTGATTTAGATTTAAAAATAAATAAGAAAGGCTTAATATTTGAGGTGAAAGAATGAAAGAAAAACCATTTATCATATATTTTCTAACCCAAAGTTTATTCTTAGGTTTTGGTATCTCTATTTTATTTAGTATTTCTAGTAAAGATTGTTATATAGGAGCTCTTTTAGGATTATTAATTGGTTTTGTAATAATCTACCTATATTCTAAATTTTTAGAATTAAAAAAGAAAAGGAATC
>CARJCM010000036.1 GCA_948999435.1 uncultured Bacilli bacterium | reverse complement strand
ATTTATTATAATTCGACTTTTTTATCTTTTTACCCCAAAACTCTTTACACTAACTTTTTAATATTTTTTAGATATTTTTATTTTTTTCTTTGCAATATTCTATAAATGGACATTCTTTACAATTTGGTTTTATTGCTTTACAATTGTATCTTCCAAATAATACTAGTTGATGATGTAATCTACTCCAATTTTTTTTGGGTAATTTTTTCATTAATTTTTTTTCAATAGTTAGTACACTATCATCTTTACTCGCTAATCCGAGTCTTATAGCTACTCTTGATACATGAGTATCAACGGCGATGGCAGGTACATCATATAAATTCGATAAAACAACATTACAAGTTTTTCTTCCTACTCCTGGTAAACTTTCTAAGTATTCACGATTATTTGGAACTTTACCATTATAATCACTAATTAGTCTTTCAGCGATACTTTTTAAATAATAAGCTTTCTTGGTATAAGACCCACATGATCTTATAATTCTTTCAATATCTTTTAAATTAGCTTTACTTAAAGCGTTAATATCATATTTTGAAAATAATATACTCGTTACACTATTGACTCTTTTATCAGTACATTGAGCACTTAATACAGTCGCAATTAATAATTCATAATCCTTAGTATAATTTAATTCACATCTAGCATCAGGGTAAAGTTTGTCTAATTCCTCAATTAAATAACTACTCTTCATCTGTATCATCTAACCAATTATAATCAAATAACTCTTTCTTTTCTAGTCTTTCTTCTTTGTTTTCTAAATGTCTACTAACATCAGACATATTCTTAAAGCCTTTTTTACCCCATTCATATAATATCTTATCAATGTATCTTAGATTTTTAACATTATTATATACTGCTTCTTTTAAGGCACCTAAAATTAATTCTTCAGTATATCCCTTTTCTATCCAAGCATTTATTATTTCATATTCGATACTAGTTATAGTTCTACCAAACTCTGATTCAAAATGACTATATATATCTATTTTTTTATTTTCTTTTTTCTCTTCCACTTTTTCTTCTACTATCATATCATAAAAATTGTCTAAACTTACTCTTTCAATCATTCTGCCTTCTAAATCTTTGGTGCTTTCAATAATAATTAATTTGCGAGAAATTAAATTATTAAATATTTTATATGCCTCATCTAATGATAATCCTAAATTCTTACTAACATCTTCAATGTTTAAAAAACTGTTATAATCATTGTCAAAATATGTTAACATTAAAAATTCTTCTAATGATAACTTTAAAGCTAGAGCTTTTTTTATAAATATACTGTTTGTAACATATTTTTTACATTCAAATATTGTTTTATCCATGAGACGTCACTTCCTACTTTTGTTTTAAATATTTTATAATTTCACTTCTTTTATTTTTTAATTTATTGTTTATTATTAAATTTTCTAATTCCTCAAATGTTGTACTTATCATTTTACCACAAATTCCAAATTCTTGCATTAATTCTTCAGCCTTTATATTAATTTCATTTTTGTCATGAATGGGTAATTCTTTATACATTTTGTTAATAGTCTTTTTGTTAATACTTTTTATATCCGCGGCGATTAAACATAAATATAAACCATATTTATATAATGTTTCTTTAGTTATTTCTTTTTCTTTAAGTATTTTTTTCAATTTCTCAATATTATCTTTTTCTACTTTTGTAAATGGTAAGTCATATCCTATTTTTATTTGAGCATACATTCCTTCTAAACTTTTAATAGGTACGATATCTTCATAATTTTCTATTTTTAATATCTTAGTAATACCTAGTTCCTCTAGTAATTTTAAGCCTTTACGAACATAATCTGATAATAAAATCTTATCTATTTCTTCTTTAATTCTGGTATTTGATAAAGTTAGTATTTCTTTGATATTTTCTTTAAAACTTTTATATAAATTACTTTCAATGGTAAAGTTTAAATGGGTTGCTATTCGTATTCCTCTAAGTATTCTTAAAGGGTCTTCTTTTATCTTTGTTTCAATACTCCCAATCATTCGGATTTTGTAATTTCTTAAATCTTCTGTGCCATTTATTAAATCTATGATTTCGCCCTTTTTGTTCATACATATGGCGTTTATTGTAAAATCTCTTCTATTTAAATCTGTTAGTAAATTATCAACATAATTGTATTCAACGGGTTTTCGATTTTTATATTTTATCTCTTCCCTATATGTTGTAATCTCAAAATGATATTCTTTAATTTTAAAATCAATACCTCCAAGATTTTTGGTATTACTTGATGGGAATATTTCTAATAATTCTCTTGGTGTAGCATTGGTTGTGATATCAATATCATAAGTAGTTTTACCTACTAATAAATCTCGGACATAACCGCCAATTAAATAGGCTTCGTAGCCATTACTCTCTATTTTAGTTAATATGTTTCTTATTATTTTATCCACTTTTTCACCATTTCTATTCTATATTTTTAAATAATTTTTCTTGCATGCTTTCATAATTATTTAAAAACAATTCATAAGTTTTATATATATTTGTATCTTTATATTCTACTTCTTTTAAATTATTATCTAAATCTAATATTTCGCCATTGTAATATGAAATTAATATTGGTGAGTGAGTGGCGATAATAAATTGACATCCTTTATTTGCTAAATCATTTATTAAACATAATAATGACATTTGCTTTATGGGAGATAATGCTGCCTCTGGTTCATCTAGAATATAAAAGCCATTCTCATAAAATCTTATTTTTACTAATTCTAAGAAGGCTTCGCCATGACTACAATTATGGAAATTAACTCCTTTATAATAATCATTTATTTTTAAACTATTAATGTTACTTGCGACATTATAAAAACTTTCAGCGCGTAAAAAATATTTTGTTCTAGGAATATTACCATTTGTTATTATTGTTAAATATTCATGAAGATTAGAATAACTATCATAAGTTGAAAAATTAAAATTACTAGATCCTCCTTCAGGATTTAAACCATATTTGATAGCAATAGCCTCTAAAATACTAGATTTGCCTGCACCATTTTCACCAATTAAAAATGTTACATTCTTTTTAAAATTAATCTCTTTTATATTTTTTATCGTTTCTATATTAAAAGGATATTCATCTTTATTAGGAACTTCTTCCCAATTTATTTTTATTTTGTTAATAAATAAATTATTTGTTTTCATTAGTTTTCTGCTCAATTAATTCTATAGCCTTATTTATAGTATTATCAAAATTATTAAAGTCTACATCTAACCAATCGATGTCCATTTGATTTTTAAACCATGTGTATTGTCTTTTAGCATAATTACGAGAATTCTTTTTACATTCATTGACAACATTTACTAATGTGTCTTCATTGTTAAAGAAAGGAAATAACTCTTTATATCCAATTCCAGTCATTAAAGATTTACTTTGGTTGTTAGCAAGAGCATATGGCTTTACTTCATCAATTAATGGTATTATCATATTATCAAATCTCTCATTAATTCTTTCATATAATTTTTCTCTATCAGTCGTAAGACCAATAAATATAACGTCAGGATAAATTAATTTAAATTCCTTTTGCTCCGGGAACCAACCATTTTCTAATTTATTTAATAATCTTATAATCCTTTGACGATTGTCTCTATCATAAATAAAGCCACATTCATAGTTATCAATACGTCTATTTATTTCTTCATTACTTAAATCATTATAATCTGATCTATTATCTTTTTCTTCTAAATTAAATTCATAATCATATAATGCTGATTTGATATAGTATCCGGTTCCTCCTACTAAAATAGGGATTTTTCCTTTACTTTTTATTTCATCTATCTTTTTTCGAGCATCTTTTTGATAATCAAAAACAGTATAGTCTTCTTCTACTTCTTTAATACTTAGTAAATGATGTTTGATGTGTTGCATTTCTTCTTTTGTTACTTTAGCTGTTCCTATATCTAACCCTTTGTAAATTTGCATGGAATCAGCATTAATTATCTCACCATTATAAATCTTGGCTAGTTCGACACTTAGTTTGGTTTTTCCAACTGCTGTTGGTCCTACTATACATATTATCATTTTAATTGCCTTTTTTCTTTTTATTAGTTTTAGGCTTATTTTCTTCTTTTAATAAATCTCTTATTTCTTCTAATAATAATACTTCAGCACTTTTCTTTGGTTCTGCTGGTTTTTCTTCTTCTTTTTTCTTTAAATGCATTATTTTATTGATAAATTTTACTAAAGCAAAAATACAAACTGCTACAATTAAAAAGTCAATGACACTTTGAATAAAAGCGCCATATTCAATTCTCGTATCTTTGAAAGTTATCGCTAAGTTTGAAAAATCAGCACCTCCTAAAACTAATCCTAAAATTGGAGTTAATATATTATTTACTAAACTTGTTACAATTGATGAGAATGCTCCTCCTATTATAACACCGACTGCTAAATCAATGACATTGCCTCTTGCTATGAATTTTTTGAATTCTTCAACGTTTTTCTTTATCATTTTTTTACACCTCTTGCTAGTATTTTATCATATTTTTATAAAGAAAAAAAGGTATTGCTACCTTGCTACACTATAAATCGTTACTTCTCCTTCAAATTTACTTCCCATTATATCATTTCCAGCACTTTCATCTATCCACATATGTAAATTGAAGTTTTTAGTAGTATTTATTCCTTCTAATGCGCCTGTATCTATTAAATATGAGGCACTGGCATTACTAGAAGTTACTCCAAGTGGTAAAGTTATAGGTGTTAAGCTACTTAGTTTTTTTACTGTTGTGCCATCTAAAGAATAATTGATATATGGTAATATGTTAGAAGATGATGTATTTATTACATTTAATATTATTTGATAATCAGTATTTGCTTCACAATTGTTTTTTAAAGAAAATTGATAAGGATTAACTTTTTGAAATGCACTTGCACTACTCATTGGATAACCTGTAACATTTATTCTATTGGAATCAGTAAATGTCATATCATAACATGTTGTACGCATAGTATTAGCATCACTTTGAATATCACTTACTGATAAAAATGCAAATGTTGTACTAGATGTAATTATAATTATTCCCATAACTAAAACTATTGCTAATATTAAATATTTCTTATTACTCATAAAACCACCATTTTATTATACTCGATATTATACATTATATATTATTTGCTTTATTTTGAAAAGTGTTTAATTATAAATAATTTATTTTTTCGACAATTTTAACTAAAAAAACTTCCTTTTGGAAGCTTATAAATAACTATATACTAGTACTTTACCTTCAAAGTTTTGACCCATTATCGAATTGTTAGCATTTTCATTTATCCATAAATATAAATTAAATGTTTTAGATTCTCCTGGTGCTAGTGTTCCTACTTCTAAACTATAGCTTGTGTCAATTCCTTCATCTGTTTTAACATTTGGATTTAAGGCATATGGTGTTGATAATGTTCCTGTTGTTCCAACTATTGCAGTTGGAGCAGTTTTATTTAATTTATAATTTAAACTACTTGTTAATGTTGAAGGTCTATCTGTTAACGTATTTAGTGTTACAACATAATTTACTGTTTGATTTCCAGCAGCACATGTATTAGTTATTGTAAAATTATATGGAGTTAAAGCTAGAGCATTTGCTTCACTCATAGGATAACTATTCGTTAAATTGATTGAACCATTAGACCCTTCACTATATTCTATATTAAAACACGTAGAAGTTATAGTATTTGGATTTTTTTGAACATCTGAAACTGAATAATATGAATAACTCGTTCCTATTGTTATTGTAATTAATATCATTACTGTAAGCACACCTAGTGTAATTTTGTAACCCTTTCGCATAACATCACCTATTTTATCTATTACTAATTATAAGATATTTTTGATGATACGACAAGCCCTTTTTTGCTTAATTATTTATTTTTATAACTTTATTGCCATCTAAACTAAAACTTTTAGCTTCCGTTATCTCAACTTCGATAATTTTTCCTAAATCTTTTTCGGCACCACTTATGTTTACTAGTTTCATTGTTTCTGTATAACCACACATTTTACCTTCACCTTTTTCACTAGTCCCGATTACTAAGACTTTTACCTTTTTTCCCAAGTATTCTTTGTTATGCTCTAAACTATAATTGTTGATTTTTTCATTTAGTTTTTGAAGTCTTTCCTCTTTAATTTTTAAATCAATATTATCTTTTATTTTAGATGCTGGCGTTCCTTCACGTGGTGAATATATAAATGTAAAGGCTCCGTCAAATTTACATTTATCAACAACTTCTAAAGTTTCATTAAAGTCCTCATCTGTTTCATTTGGAAAACCTACAATAATATCAGTAGTTATACTAACGCCTGGTATTCTATTTTTAATTTTATTATAAAGATTTAAATACTCCTCTTTGGTATAACGCCTTCCCATTAATCTTAAAATATTGGTACTACCACTTTGAAGAGGTAAATGGATATATGGCATAATATTATCATACTTCGCAATAATATCTATCATTTCATCAGTAAAGTCCCAAGGATGTGATGTTACAAAACGAATTCTTGATATGCCAATTTTAGCTGTCTTTTCTAAAAGCTTTGCAAAGCCATAATCACTTTCTAAATCTTTACCATAAGCATTGACATTTTGACCTAACAAAGTTATTTCTTCATAACCTTTGTCTTTTAATTCTTGAACTTCTTTTAATATATCCTCTATTTTTCGACTTCTTTGTTTTCCTCTAGTATATGGAACAATACAATATGTACAGAATTTGTTACATCCATACATAATATTTACCCAAGCTGAATATTTAGAATCTCTTTTATATTCCATTCCTTCATAAATATCGCCTTCAACTGAATATACTTCTATGTTTTGTTTATTACTACTTTCTAAAATCATTTTTCCTAAATCATTTATATTGTGAGTTCCAAATACAATATTTACAAAGGGATATTTTTCTTTTAATAAATTAGATACACTCTCTTGCTCAGGCATACAGCCACCTACACATACAATAAGCTCTGGTTTATCTTTCTTTAAATGTTTTACTCTACCTAAAAAACCAAATACTTTATCATGAGCATTTTCTCTTATCGCACAGGTATTTAATATTACTAAGTCTGATTCTTCTAAATTAATTGTTTCACTAAAACCTAAATTCTCAACAATTCCTTTTATTTCTTCAGAATCATGAACGTTCATTTGACAACCATAAGTCTTTATAAAATATTTCTTGTTTTTAAATTTTTCACTTTTTAGATTGCTCGCTATCTTAGTTTCAACTTTCTTATTTGTTCTTATTTTTGCATCTTTTAAATTTGGCATATGCATAATAATCACTTCCTAACAGTGATTATTATATCAGATTTTTAAACTTTGTGATATGATAATTTTATAATATCATATATTCGGAAAAAATCTTTGTTAAAATTACTTTTTAATTCTTCATTTAATGCATTATATATTTCATCTATATCTTCACTTTTTTGGCCTTTATATTCATAGAATAAATATCTTAGCTTAGATAATTCTTTGTTTTCATATAAACTCTTTATCTCTAAACTAATTAATTTCTTTACTTCATTTTCTTGTCTTAAGTCTTTGTTTTCTTCTAACTTTTCAATGATTTCATATTCTAATTCTACTTCTTTTAAAGAATATGCTACTTCTAGAACGTTTATTTCATCATCAATTAGTAATTTACTTCTATTGATACTTTCACCAGTTTCATTAAACTCAATGGCTATAACATTTTTATTGTCAGTGAAAAGACATGCATAATCAATTTTACAAATAGAATTTTTGCCACTTACTAATGTTTTATCTTTAATATTGTTTAAAAATTCTTTATTTATTTTAATATTATTACTCCAAATATCTACTAAAGTTTTATGCTTTATCTTTATTAATGGAATCTTTTTTATTAATTCTAAATAATCATAATCATTCCATTCATAAAAGTTATATGGTATATTCTCATTCCAATTTAAAATTATGTCGTAATAATAATTCATTTCTTATCCACCTTTCTAATGATAATATTATAAATATTATGCCAATTATGATACACCAAAAAATAGGACTTCTAATTATAAAGTTAACAAATTCAAAAAAACTATACCCTATTGTTAATAAATTTAAATATATTATTGTAAAGAAAATGCCAATACTTATTAAAAATATGCCTAAAAAGTAAAATAAAAGTTTAAACATGAGGCCTCCCCTTATTATTTTATTTCTTATTTTTAAAAAATATTATATAATTATTATGGTGATAATAATGGATTATTTAATTTATATTGTTTTGGGTATCTTACAAGGTTTTACTGAACCACTACCAATAAGTTCTAGTGGACATATTTTCTTATTTAAAAATATTTTTAATACGAATATGTTTCACGACCTTAATTTTGAAATAATAGCTAATTTTGGTTCTTTCCTAGCTATCCTATTTATTTTTAGAAAGGAAATTATAGATTTAGTTACTGCTTTCTTTAGTTTTATTTTTAATAAGGAAAAAAGAAAATTTACTAAAGATAAATTTAGATATTGTATATATTTAATTATTTCTACTATTCCAGTTGGAATCCTCGGTTTTCTTCTTAAAGATGTTGTTGAAGATAAACTCCAAAATATTAAGTTTCTAGGCTTTACTTTTTTACTTACAGCATTAATGCTATTCTTGATTAGAAATAAAAATGGTACTAAAGAAGATAAAGATATAACACTAAAAGATGCGATAGTTATTGGTCTTATTCAAGTGATTACTATTATGCCAGGAATAAGTAGAAGTGGTACTGTCTTAGTAGCTTGTCTTATTTGTGGATTATCTCGTAAAACTGCTTTAAAATATACTTTTATTTTATATTTCCCTATTAGTGTTGCAACAATGTTATTAGGTGTTAGTGATTTAATTGAAGCTGGTAATCTAGCAAGTCTCGCAATTCCTTATTTGAGTGGAATGATTGCTTCTTTAGTTGTTACCTACTTTACTTATAACTGGCTTAGCGAATTAGTAAAAAAAGGTAAACTTTGGAAGTTCTCTATTTACTGTATATGCTTAGCAATATTTATATTTATTTATTTTAGATAAATCTCTTAGGAGATTTTTTCTTTTTCTATATTACTTCTCAAGATTAAAAAAAATAAGTTCTATGAACTTACTAATTTTTAAACATTATTATATTAAATACTAATAATAATGCGACATTTGCTACATAGCTAAATTGAAATCTTTCACATTCCATTATCGATACTATCATATCAGAAGCACATATTATCCATCCTTCTTTGGATTTCGGTTTAAACTCTTTAATACTTGCTTTTTCTTTATGATTAATAAACGGAAAAATTTTCTTTAATAGTACTTGGTGAAACATATGAGTTTTTATAGCTTCACTCTCTAGCTCACTTACATTAAAATATTTTTTGGCATTTATACTTGCGGTTACAGGATGTCTTAAATAAGAATTTTCTGGTTTTTCTTTTCTTGTTCCAAAAAAGAAATCGTGAAGTAACCCTGCCCTTGCAGTAACTTTTTTATCGGCTTTAAATATTTTACTTAAATTATAACTTAATTTAGCTACTCTTATTGAATGCTCATATTTACTTGTTCCGTGATGTAAATCATGTTTTGTTTTTAAAAATTGCTCATCTTTTAATATATCACTAACTAAATTTTCAAACTCAATATTTGTTTTTTTAGTCATTTAATCAAACACCTCTTTAATATACGACTATAGACATTATATTAAATAATACGCTTTTTGTAAAGGATAAATGCTTATTTTAATCCTCTACGTAGTCTTCTAGTTCTATTTTCTAATTCTTGATATTCATCTTTAGTTATAGATAATCCTAGTGATAATCTAGTCTTTAAATCACAATTCTTTGATAATCTTTCTATTTCAGACCAATCTTTTAATCCTCCTACTTTAGCTAAAAAGAATTTTGTAGGCTCTTTTTGTAATTCATAACCTCTAATATAATTTTTATACTCTTCATAATATGTGTGGAGCATTACTCTATCCCCTACATTTAACTCTTTTAATATCTCTTTTATATAATTTAAAGCGTGATAATCAGCAAGTCTTTCAAGTGGATTATATTTATAATATTTTATACCTCGTTTAATTATTTTATATCTTGTTAATAATTCTTTTTCAGAATATCCATTCATTAAGAAAAATAATAAATCTTTTCTAATTATAGTTTTATGGTCAAAAGCTCCTTTTATAATTAAACTTTCAAGATTATTACCATCTCTATCATATTCCTTAACTTGATGGGCATGCTCTAACTCGTGTAAAATTGCTTCTGCTAACTCTTTAGCAATAAAATATGAAGTTTCAATATATGAAAGTCTAAGCTTTCTTGCTTCTTCTTTAAGTCTTTCTATTGCTACTTGTAAATTAACTCCAATTACTCTACTATAAAAGTCATAATTTGCCATTAAATATCTTTTTCTACTTTTTCCTTGTACATTTATTATTTCACTATCTATTACGTAATCATTTAATCCTAATTCGTTAATAACTACATCTAATATGCTATTAATGAAATTTTGATCTAAAACTCTGTTATTTTTTACATAGTCATAAATTAAAGATATTAACCGATATTTAATTATTTCATTCATTTTTATACCCCTTCTAATAAAAAAAGGCCTAATTTAAAGGTCTTTTTAAATTCATTTCATTAGGTGACTATGATTGTAACATATTTGGTTTAATAAGTCAATTTTATGAATACTTGGTTATTTTATAATTAATTCATCATTTAGAGCGTCTATAATAAGTTTTGTATTAGGCTTTATTTCATCTCTAATTATTTTATCGGCGATTAAAGATTCAATATTATGAGTAACATATCTTTTGATAGGTCTAGCTCCATAACTAGCTTCATACGAATTTTCTATAATTAACTTTTTAGCATTATCTGTTAATTCTAAACTTAAATTAATGTTTTTTAGTCTATTTTCTGTTTCTTTAATTATTTTGTCTAATATATTGTATACTACTGCTTTGCCTAAAGAATTAAAGATAACTATTTCATCTATACGATTAATAAATTCTGGTCTAAATGTTCTTTTTAAAACATCCATGGCTTTACTATTACTATCACTTGTTTCTTCTAATATGTGTTCACTTCCTAAATTAGATGTCATAATGATTATAGTGTTTTTAAAATCTATTAGTTTACCTGTAGAATCTGTTATACGTCCATCATCTAATATTTGAAGTAAAATATTAAATATATCAGGATGAGCTTTTTCTATTTCATCAAATAAAACAATACTATATGGATTTCTTCTTACTGCTTCAGTTAGTTCCCCACCTTCATCATAGCCAACATATCCAGGAGGAGCACCTAAAAGACGAGATACATTAAAGGCTTCCATATATTCAGAACAATCAATTCTTATCATATGTCTTTCATCATCAAATAATTCATAAGCTAAAGCTTTAGCAAGTTCTGTTTTACCTACACCAGTTGGTCCCATAAAGATAAACGAACCAATTGGCTTATTTGGGTCTTTTATACCACTTCTAGCTCTTATAATAGCATCACTAACAGCATTTATTGCGTTTTCTTGACCAATAACTTTTTTCTTTAAATTATCTTTTAAATTTAATAACTTCTCTTTTTCACCACTTACTAATTTATCAATAGGTATATTAGTCCATTTGGCTATAATCTTAGCTATATCTTCTGAATCTACTGTATCACTTAACATTTCAGTGTCTATCTTGCTTCTTAAACTTTCTAGTTCACTTTCAAGTTTTGGTATCTCTCCATGACGGAGTCTAGCCGCATTTTCTAAATCATAATCGTTCTCTGCTGTCTCTAACTTGAAACGTGCTGTTTCTAATTCTTCTTTTTTCTTATTTATTTCATCATTAAGATTTTTTTCTTCTTCCCATTTAGAACGCATTATGGCCTCATCATCTTTAAGTCTTCTTATTTCAATTTCTAAGTCTTCTTTTCTTTTCTTAGATATCTCATCTTTTTCTTTCTTGATAGCCTCTAACTCAATTTCTAAACTCATTATTTTTCTTGTTAAAGTATCTAATTCTGTTGGGACACTTGCCATTTGCATTTTTATAGTAGCACATGCTTCATCCACTAAATCTATAGCTTTATCTGGTAAAAATCTATCTGTTATATATCTATCAGATAAAGTAGCTGCAGCGATAAGAGCATTATCTTTAATATTTACACTATGGAATAACTCGAATCTATCTTTGATACCTCTTAATATTGTTATTGTATCTTCAACACTAGGGGCTCCGACTTGAATTTTTTGTAAACGTCTTTCTAATGCGCCATCTTTTTCAATGTATTTTCGATACTCATTTAATGTGGTAGCACCAATAAGTCTTATTTCTCCTCTAGCGAGCATTGGTTTAAGTAAGTTCCCTGCATCCATTCCACCTGATGCACCAGCGCCAACAATCATGTGAATTTCATCTATAAATAAGATTATATCCCCATTAGAATCACTTATTTCTTTTAATACCTTTTTTAATCTTTCTTCAAATTCTCCTTGATATTTAGCGCCTGCGATTAATGCCCCTAAATCTAGTGACCATACTTTTTTATTTTTTAAAGTACTTGGTACATCTCCTTTTACAATACGTATTGCTAAACCTTCTACTATTGCTGTTTTACCAACACCTGGTTCACCAATTAAAACTGGATTATTTTTAGTTTTTCGAGATAATATTCTTATTATGCTCCTTATCTCTTCATCTCTTCCTATAACAGGATCTATTTTATTATTTTTTACGGATTCAGTTATATCTCTTCCGTATTTTTCTAATACATTTTCTTGTTCATTATTATCTCTATACATATTAATCACCCTTTCTAATGTATGATTATAACTCGATAATTAGCACTTGTCAATACAGAGTGCTAATTAATGTATTTTTTATTATTATTTATGTATTAACTATATTTATACAAAAAAACTAAGAGATTTTATCCTCTTAGAATTAAATTATTTAACAACAACATATTATTGCACAATATATGGATTAGATTGGGTGCCATTTCCACTACTAAATGTTACATCAGAGCGAAGATTTATTACTGGTCGTAAACCCCAAGCATGGTTTACACGCCAATAATCAAGGCTGGCATCAGAATTAACAGCGAATACAGCAGCGTCTGGATAGATATATGGAGACATAGTCCAGTAGTGATTACCATTGTATAGGTAGTATGTGCTATTTGCTGTATTCCATTTCCCACCTGCCATTACTACTTCATCCATTGTTATTGCTCCTATCTTTAATGTATATACATCTCCTGTTGGACATGACAATGTTGGTGTTACACTTGATGCGCTTTTTGAACCACTTCTGTCATAACTTGCATAGTAAAAGTGATTGACTGGTTTTATTGACCATGTATATCCTGATGCTACATTTCTATCATTACAGAATCTTCCGTTTGCTATCTTTGCTGTATACGCACTATTATTTCCTATATTACTATTATACCAACTCTCTAATTGTGTTTTCGCATTACTTGCTGTTCCACTTAGTGTTCTTTGACTTGTTCCTTCATATGTCCAACCTACATAGTTTGATTGATTATAACTTGTATTATATGTTGTACTAGCTACTGCTATACTATCTATTGTGCTTTTTCCATTTGCATGGCATGTTGTTCCATCATAGATTATACGCATACTTCCATCGCCATTGATTCTTATGATTCTCCAACAGAATCCTCCAAACTTTACATAATTGTTTGTTACTGCTCCTCGCCAATAGTATGAATACCCGCCATACATTCCATCACTTACTTTATATACGCCTTCATCTGTTGTTGCTACTTGACTAAAATTTGGTGTTCCACTATTAACTGTTATATTATCAAGTATTGTTTCACTTCCTGTTGGTTCTTTTTTATCAAAATATAAATAGCATCTTGTTCTTTG
>CARJCM010000035.1 GCA_948999435.1 uncultured Bacilli bacterium | reverse complement strand
TAATACATCATACTACTTGTACAACGGACAGAACTACTGGACTATGTCTCCGTATTTCTGGAATGGCAGTTATGTTAACATGCTCGCT
The DNA here is from genome assembly GCA_948999435.1 of uncultured Bacilli bacterium. Taxonomy (GTDB): domain Bacteria; phylum Bacillota_I; class Bacilli_A; order RF39; family UBA660; genus Caccenecus. The sequence continues at coordinate 14,156 of CARJCM010000035.1, read as the reverse complement.
GTGAATTCAAATGGCCACTTTGACTCGAGCCCTGTGTACAACACGGCAGCTCGTTTGCGTCCAGTAATAAATCTGAAGTCTGACGTTACATTTACAGGCAATGGAACAATAGATAATCCATATGTTGTTTTGTAGAAGTTACTATTTGAAAAGCAGTTTTGATTAACTGCTTTTTATAATATATTTTTTATATAACTTTTACCACATAAGTAGTCGGCAGAGATGTGGAATTTTGTTGCTATTTTGATAAGATAATCTAAACTAATTAATTTACCATTATGTTCAAATCTACTTATGGAACTTATTGAATAATTTAATTCTTGAGCAAAAACTTTTTGGCTTGTTTTATCTATTCTTCTTAAATATCTAATACAGAATTTTAAATAGTTATAATCAATGGTTTTACGAAAATGGGTTCTTTCTGTTTTTTTGCTTAAACCTAATAAGTAATCAAATGATACATTATAAAATGCACTTAATGTATTTATTTCTTCTAAAGACATGGGTATAGTACCCATTTCATATAATTTGTATGATGATAATGAAACATTTAATACATTAGCTAAATCTTTAAATGTATGATTATTTTTACTTCTTAATTTTGCTAAATTGATTCCGTTTTGCATAATTTTTCTCCTTTCTTTGATTTGCTATGTTAACACATTCCTTTGTCGATGATTGTCGAGTATTGTCGCGGATAAGTCAAATCTTACCCTAAATCGTAAAAATGCTGGAAAAAGCTTTAAAAATATGGTTTAACTTTACTTGAAGGGAGAAAAAATTTATGGCTAAAATTGAAGTGGTAAAACAACATGATTTGAAAGATTGTGGAGCTTGTAGTTTGTCATGTATTATTAAATATTATGATGGTTATGTCCCAATTGAAAAAATAAGAGATGATACTTTTACAACGGGAGTTGGAACAACAGCCTATAATTTAGTAGAAGCTAGTAGGAGCTATGGTTTTGAGGCAATGGGGGTTTCTGTGGACGATGTAAAAAATGAAAATATCTATTTGCCTGCTATAGCACATGTAGTTCTTAAAAATGGACTAAATCACTTTGTAGTTGTTTATAAGATATCTAAAAATTATGTATGGCTTATGGACCCAGCTGTCGGGAAAACCAAAATGAAAATAGATGATTTTAATAACATTTGGGATAATATTTTAATTCTATTAACACCTATAGATAAAATTTTAAAATATGATAAAGATTTAACAATTTCCTCTTTGTTAATGAAACTAATTATGAAGAATAAATCTGTTTTTATAAAAATTTGTCTTATTAATTTGATTGTAATGTTTTTTACAATCTTAACAAGTTTTTATTTCCAAATTACTATTTCATCTATTAATCATGGAGAAGATATTATATATTTGAAAGCTATAATCATTATATTCACACTAACTTTCTTTTTTAAAGTATTCTTAAATTTTAATAAAAATTATTATCTTACTTATTTTTATCGAAATCTTGATGTAGAACTATTTTCAAACTTTTTAGAACATATATTTAATCTTCCTTTAAAATTTATGCAAAATCGTAGTACAGGAGAAATTGTATCTAGAATACAAGATTTAAGTGAAATAAAAGATTTATTATCAGAATTTTTTACTAATGTTCTTTTAAATACGATTTTGATAATAGGTGCAATAGTGGTTTTATATTCCATAAATAGTAAACTATTTTTTATTCTTTGTTTAGTAGTTGTTATTTATGTAATAGTAGGACTTCTATTTAGTAAACTTATCTATAGGCGTGTTAGAGATAATGTTAATACAGCGACTACTTTTAATTCGAGTTTGGTAGAGAATATTGAAGCGAATACTAGTATAAAAAACTTAAATCTAGTTAATTATTTCTTAAAATATTTAGAAGAGAAATTAATTATTATGTTTAAAAGTAATTTTAAAACGCAGTCTACTTTAAATAACGTCTCTTTTATTAAAGAATTTGTTTATGAAATGGGAACTTTCTTAGTTTTAAGTATTGGTGTTTTGTTGATTGCGGATGGTAAATTAGAACTTCTTTCGCTTATTACTTTTCAAAGTTTAATGTTTTATTTTATGAATCCAATTCAAGATTTTATTGATTTAATACCAAAATTTAATTATTTAAAAGCTTCTTTTAATAAATTATCGGAATTTATAAATATTCAAAGTGATGATTATGAAAAAGGTATTAATAACATAAATAATTATAGTATTGAATTTATAAATGTATCTTTTAAGTATAATTTTACGAATATCCTAACAAATGTAAGTTTTAAAATTGATGATGGTGATAAAGTTTTTTTGAAAGGACCTAGTGGCAGTGGTAAAAGTACTATTTGTAATATGCTCGCTTATCCTAAGGATGTTATTGGTGGGACGATAAAAATCGGGGGAATTAATAGGGCAGATTATAGTTTAGGCACTACTTTAAAAACTATATTATATGTAGGTCAAAATGAAAAGCTTATTACAGGAACAATTAGAGATAACATTTTAAGTTTTCGCAGTGTTAGTGATGAAGATTTTGAAAAAGTGGTTCGTATTTGTAAACTTGAATCTATAGTTGAAAAAAGACCTAATAGATATGATTCGATAATAAATGCTATGCAAAATAATTTAAGTGGTGGAGAATTACAAAGAATCATTTTGGCAAGAGCTCTTTTAAAACAAGCGAAAATACTTATTTTAGATGAAGCTTTAAGTGAAGTTAATTTCGATTTAGAACTGGATATTATAGAGGATATTAAAAAATATTATCCTAATAATACGCTTATTTATGTTTCACATAAAGATGTTAGTTGTAAGTTTACTAAAATTTTAGATATGGAGATAATAAATGGAAAATTTATTTCAGAATAAACAAGCATTTTTAAGAAAGAAACCTAGGAATTTATTTCTGGTAACAATTGTGCTTATAATTCTTTTATTAGTTATTTTAACTATATCTCTAAAAATAGAAGTTTATGATCATTATTTGATGCGAGGATATGTAAATTGTAGTGAAGATTGCAAAATAATTGTAGCTGTTCCTACAAATATTGATATTCAAAAAATTAAATATAATAATAAATATATTAAACCTAATATATTATCTAAAACTATTCAGATAGATGAAGAAAATGTAAGTAGTTACTATTTATATAATTTTGCTAATATAGACGGTTTGGAAGATAAGGAAATTATTGAATTTAATTTTTGTTATAATAAACAAAGATTATTAAAAAAATTTATTAATTCAATTTTTTAAAGAAAGGATGTAGATAGAATGGGAAGATTAAATAAAAATGAATTAATAGCTTGTAGTGGAGGTAATATTGTTACAACATTTACAAGTTTATTTATTAGTATGGTTAATGTTTTAAAAAAATTTAAAGTTGTTTTTGGAGGTATTAAATAATGAGAAATATTTCTATTAATGAATTATCTAGTATTACAGGAGGAGGATGGACAGTTCTGAAGTTTTTAGGACTTGGTATTGCTGCGGGATTAACTTTTATTGGTGCCGTAGTTTATGGATATTTCCATCCAGAGAAGTGCTAATGAAATTAAGTAGTGTTGAACTCCAAAAAGTATATGGAGGAGTAAGTGCAGCGCTTGTAAATGCTGTTATCTCGGCTTTTAAAACAATTTTTGATTTTGGAAGAAAAATTGGTTCTACACTTCGGAGAGGTAAAACTAAAAACTATTGCTAATAATAAAAAGAGTTCTTTGTAAATGTGAACTCTTTTGTTGTTTTAAAACTATTAAATTATTTATTCTTTTGATATAATAATATAGGAGATGATGTTTTTTTGAAAAAACGTGGTTTTGCTTCGATGTATATGGTTTATTCTTTCTTTTTAGTTTTTATATTAATGATGTTAACTACTTTAGCTGTTAATACTTATAAACAGAGATTTTTAAATGCTCTTAAAAATGATATTAAACTAGAACTAAAAGATTATCATATAGAGATGATTAATTATAGCGAAAACTCTTAAAAAAACGTTAAAAAAACGATTTAATTTACTTGTAATTCGATTTTTTTGGTGTTATACTATACATTGATAAATGAAGGGAGGGATTTATAAATGACTAAAGTAGTAGTTCAAAATGGAAACGTTGATGGCGCAATCAAAAAATTTAAGACTAAATTCGCCCGTAGCGGTGTCCCTTCTGAGTTAAAAAAGAAAAAACATTATGAGAAACCAGGCGTTCGTAGAAGAAATGAAAAGAAAGAACAAATGAGAAATGCGAAGAAGCATAAAAATTATTAAGGGTGATTATAATGAATAATAAAATATCTGAAGATTTAAAAGAAACGATGAAAAATGGCGATAAGTTTAAGTTATCAGTATTAAGAATGTTAAAAAGTGCTTTACTATTAGAAGCTAAGGCTGTAAGTAAAGACCATGAATTAACCGATGAGGAAGTAATTAAAGTAATTAAAAAACAAGTTAAAACAAGAAAAGATAGTATTGCAGAATATCAAAAATATGAAAGATTAGATGAAGTAGAGTCTTTAGAAAAAGAAGTAGAAGTTTTAAATGCTTATTTACCTGAAGAAATGACTGAAGAGGAAATAGTAAAAGTTATTGAGGAAGTTTTTGATATGGTTAAGCCTACTAGTATGAAAGATATGGGTTTAATTATGAAAGAACTAAATACAAAGATAACTAATGCAGATATGTCTTTAGTTAGTAAACTTGTTAAAGAGAGATTAAGCTAATTAATCTTTTTTATTTGATTTTTATTTGATATAATAAATTTAAGGATGGTGGAATATGAATAAAATTATTGCTATTGTAGGTATGTGTGGGGTAGGTAAGTCTGTTGCTTGCGAATTTTTAGAAAATATTGGTTATCAGAAAGTTTATTTTGGTGGAGTTACAATGGAAAAACTAAAAGAGGAAGGATTAGAAGTTACACCTTTAAATGAAAAAATGATGAGGGAAAAACTTAGAAGAGAATTAGGTATGGGTGCTTATGCTAAAGTACTTTTACCTAAAATTAAAGAGTTATCAGAAACGTCTAATGTTGTACTTGATGGTTTATATTCTTGGGATGAACTTAAAATTTTAAAAGAAGAGTTTAGTGAAGATATAATTGTTATTTGTGTTATAGCAGATAGAACGCTAAGGTATGAAAGACTTGCTAAAAGAGATATTAGACCTTTTACTAATGAAGAAGCTAACCAAAGAGATATTGCAGAAATAGAAAATCTTGCTAAAGGGGGTCCTATCGCGTATGCAGATTATTATATTTTAAATAATGGAAGCGTTGAAGACTTTGAAGTTAGATTAAATGAAATATTAAATAATTTCTATATGTAAAGAGTTAGAAGTAAAAAAAGATTAATTTTTATTTGACAAATACATAAAATAGTTATATAATTAATGAGAAATTTAAAGAGGAAAGCGAATTTTATTCCACCTGATGAATATGAGTTCATAGGTAAAAGGCCAGTTATGAAGTTTATAATATGTCTTTTAGGTGGAATAGAAGTATTCTACCTTTTTAATTATGGAGGTGCAAGAGAAAGGCAAATATGAATAAGGAGTTACCGATTAATGAGCAAATTAAAGCAGATACGATGATGGTTATTGGCCCAAATGGTGAACAAATGGGACAAAAGAAATTAGATGATGCTTTAACACTCGCAAGATATGCTGGTTTAGATTTAGTTTTAATGAATGATAATGGCAATATGGCTGTTGCAAAAATTATGGATTACAACAAGTATCGCTATGAAAGACAGAAAAAATTAAAAGAACAACAAAAGAAGCAAAGAGAAACAAACAAAGAAGTAAAAGAATATCGTTTATCAACAACTATTGATGTGCATGATTTTGATACTCGTGTTCGGAATGCTAAAGATTATTTAGTTAAAGGACATCGTATCAAAGCATTTATTCGTTTTAAAGGCCGCCAAATGGCAAGACCAGAATTAGGTAAAGAAGTTTTACTTAGGTTTGCAGAAGCTTTAGAAGAAGTTTCAGCAATTGAAGCTCAACCTAAACTTGAAGGTAGACAAATGTTTATGTTACTCGCACCTAATAAAAACAAGTAGGAGGAATTAAAAATGGCAAAGTGTAAACAAAAAACTCATAAAGCAAGTAGTAAAGTTTTAACAAAAAAGAAAAATAATACATTAACTTACAAACAAGGAAATGGAAATCATAAAACAAATAAGGATTCAGCTAAACAAGTTCGTCAAAGAAGAAACAAAGGTGTTTTAGCAGATGGACAAGCTAAGAGATTAAAGGATTTCATATAGGAGGTTTAAAACATGACAAGAGTTAAAGGCGGAACTGTTGCAAAAAACAGAAGAAGAAAAGTATTAAAAGAAGCTAAAGGTTACTTTGGTAGTAAACATAGATTATATAAGACAGCTCAAGAACAATTATTCCATAGTGGAGAATATGCTTATCGTGATAGAAAGGCTAATAAAAGAAACTTTCGTAAACTTTGGATTACAAGAATTAATGCAGCTTGCCGTATGAATGATATCAGTTATTCTAAATTTATGAATGGTCTTGCAAAAGCAGGAATTGAAATTAACCGTAAAATGTTAAGTGAAATGGCTATTGAAAATCCAGCTGCATTTACTAAATTAGTTGAAGCTAGTAAAAATGCATTAAATGGTAAAGGTGTTAAAAAAACTGTAGAAAAGAATGAAACTAAAAAAGAAGTTAAAAAGGAAGAAAAAACTACTGATTATAGTGAAATGACTTTAACAGAACTTAAAGTTGTAGCTAAAGAACAAGGTGTTAAAGGTTATTCTACAATGAAAAAAGATGAATTACTTGCTAATTTAAAATAAACTCTTAATTGAGTTTTTTTAATGGAAAGGGATATAAAAAACTTCTTTTTTTAGGGATTTAATGTTATAATTTTAATTAGGTGATTAGTTATGAAAATTTATTTAGTAGCAGGTAGAGCTGGCTCTGGTAAAGGAGAAGTTGCGAAGATTATTAAGGAACATTATCTTAGTAAAAAAATGAAACCTATTATTACAGAATATAGTAAATATTTGAAATTATACGCTAATGAAATATTAGGATGGAATGGGGAAGAACCAAAGCCTAGAAAATTTTTACAAGAATTAGGTGTAACAATTAAAGAAAACATGGATATGCCTAAAATGCTTGTTAATAGAATGATTGAAGATATTAAGGTTTATTCCTTATATTATGATGTAGTTATTATTAGTGATGTAAGATTTCCAGAAGAAATTGAAGAAATGAAAAAAACTTTTAAAGATGTATATTCTATTTATGTAGTAAATCAATTTGGTCAAAGTGAACTTAGCTTACAAGAACAAACTCATGTGACAGAAACAGCTTTAGAGAATTATAGTAATTTTGATGTTACTATTACTAATGATAATATAAATGTTTTAGATAATAGAGTTATTGATTTTATAGAAAGAGTTGATAATTAATGAATTTGAAAGATAATTTTATAAATTATTTTAAAAGTAAAGGACATATTCAAATACCAAGTGCTCCTTTAATACCAGAAAATGATCCTTCTGTTTTATTTAATACAGCAGGTATGCAACCATTAGTTCCTTATTTACTAGGGAAAAAGCATCCTGAAGGAACAAGACTTTGTGATTATCAAAAGTGTGTTAGATTAACAGATTTAGATGAAATTGGGGATAAGACTCATCATACTTTTTTTGAAATGTTAGGTAATTGGAGCTTAGGTGATTATTTTAAAAAAGAAAGTATAGAGTTTAGTTTTGAATTTTTAACTAGAGAACTTAATATTCCAATAGAGAAATTAGCAGTTACAGTTTTTGAAGGAAATAGTGATATTCCTCGTGATGAAGTAGCAGCTTCTGTATGGAAGAGTTTAGGTATACCAGAAGAAAGAATCGCTTATTTAGGAGTGGAAGATAATTTTTGGATTGCTGGAGATACTGGTCCTTGTGGTGGTGATACAGAAATATTTTATTTTAGAAGTAATGATGAAATTCCTGAAAAATTTGATCCAAGTGATGAGCGATGGGTAGAAATATGGAACAATGTTTTTATGGAATATCGTAAAAATGAGGATGGAACTATTGAAGAACTAGAACAAAAAAATGTTGATACAGGAATGGGTTTAGAAAGGGTTGTTGCAGTATTAGAAGGTGTAAATGATAATTATAAAACTTCTATTTGGAAAGAAATAATTGCAGCGATAGAAAAAGTTAGTTGTAAGTCTTATGATAATAATGAAGTTAGTATGAGAATAATTGCTGATCATATTAGAACTGCTGTTTTTATTAGTGCTGATTATGCAGGAATAAAGCCTAGTAATACAGATCAAGGATATATTTTAAGAAGACTTATTAGAAGAGCAATTAGACATGCTAAAAAATTAGAGATAGATACAAATACAGATTGGATTTTACCAATTGCTTTAGAAGTTATTAAGAAATATGAAGATTATTATGAAGAAATTAAAGAAAATAAGAATATAGTATTAGATGTATTAAAAAATGAGAGTGTTAAATTTAATAGAACGCTTGAAAAGGGTTTAAGAGAATTTGATAAATTAATAAGTCGTTTGGATACAAAAGTTATTGATAAAGATAATGCTTTTAAACTATATGATACTTATGGTTTTCCAATTGAACTTACAGAGGAAATGGCACATGAAAAAGGTTTAACTGTTGATGTATTAGGATTCCAAGAGAAATTCAAGGCTCATCAAGAATTATCAAGAACTGCCAGTGCTGGTAAATTTAAGGGAGGTCTTTCTGGTGGTGGCGAGATAGAAACTAAATATCATACTGCTACTCATCTTCTTAATGCAGCTTTAAAAGTTGTTGTTGATAAAAATGTTCATCAAAAAGGTAGTAATATAACTGAAGAAAGATTGAGATTTGATTTTTCTTGTGATCATAAACTTACGAATGAAGAAAAGGAACAAGTAGAAGCTCTTGTAAATAAATGGATACAAGAGGACTTAGTTGTTACAATGGAAACAATGGATAAAAATACCGCTGTAAAAAGTGGAGCAGAAGCAATGTTCATAGAAAAATATGCTGATATTGTTAATGTTTATAGTATTGGTGATGTTTCAAAAGAAATTTGTGGTGGTCCACATGTAGAACATACAGGAGTACTAGGAACTTTTAAAATAAAAAAGGAAGAAGCTAGTAGTGCTGGTGTAAGAAGAATAAAGGCTGTATTAGAATAAAAATAATGAAAATGAAGATTAATAATCTTTATTTTTTTATGGAAGTATGATATGATATTGTTATTGTAAAAGGGTGTGATACTTATGACAATATTAAACATTGGAAAGGCTAGCTATGATATTACTTGTCCAATTGATGAGTATCCTATTGAGGGAACTAAATATTTACTTAATGAAAAAGTGGAAACTGGTGGAGGTACGGCAGCAAATGTTGCTTATCTTTTAGGTAAATGGGGCGAAACTTCTTATTTTGCTGGAGTAGTTGGTTCAGATGATTATGGAACTAAAATAAAAAAAGAATTAGAGCAAGTAATGGTAAAAACTGAACTTATGGAAGTTTCCTATGAGGTTGGAACTCCTGTTTCGGTAGTTTTAGTTAATAAGAAAAATGGTTCTAGAACTCGTTTTGATATTGTAAGTAGTACCCAACCAAATTTGAAAAAGTATGATTATTCAGTAAGACCTGATGTGATATTTTCGGATGGTAAAGAATATAGTGCGACAATTAACGCTTTAAATAAATTCCCAAATGCAATTAGTATAGTTGATGCGGGAAGAGTTAATCGCGATTTATTAGAGTTATGTAAGTTTGTTAAATATATAGTTTGTTCAAAAGGCTTTGCTGAAGCTGTAAGTGGACTTAAAATAGACTTTAATAATTCTGCAAGTTTAGTTAACGTTTATAAAAAATTAAAGGATAAATATCCTAATAATGAAATCGTTATTACTTTAGAAAATATGGGAGCTATGTATACAGTTGATGGTGAAATAAGAGTTATGCCAGGAATTAAAACCCAAGTTGTAGATCCAAGTGGGGCGGGCGATATATTCCATGGAGCTTTTTGTTATTGTATTGCAAATGGTTTTGATATGGAGAAAGCTATAACTTATTCAAATATTACAGCTGGATTGTCTTTAGGAAAAATGGGTGGTAGTTCTTCTATACCAATGCTTAAAGAAGTAATTAGTTATTATAATCAAAAGTTTAAAAAAGATATAGTAGTGGAGGAGACTCCTAAAGTAGAGGAAGTTAAGGAGGAAGATGCTCTACCTGATATACCTGATGCGGCAACATTTAAAGTGATTGATCCTAAAGATTTAGAAACTGTTCCTATGTTTTCAATTGGTGGAGCTGCCATTCCTAGTGTAGATAATCTTTCTATTTCATCTGGAGTAGAAAATGTTCAGCAGTAAGTCGCCAACTTTAAATTTACATGGTGAAACTAGAGATACGTGTACTTTTTTAATAAATGACTTTATTAATGATAATCTGAAATTAAAAATAGAATATATTGGAATAATTCATGGTAGAAGTTCAGATATATTAAAAAATAGAGTGCATGAAGTCTTAAAAAATAATAAATATGTTGAAACATTTAGAGTGAATATGTTTAATCCAGGGGTAACAATTGTAAAGCTTAAAATAAGGCAAGAATAGTGATTTCTTGCTTTTTTCTTTGTTTTATGTTATAATACGTACACTATTTTGAAAGGGGTTTTGATTATGCAAAATAGAGAGAATTTAGTGTGTTCTAATAATGGAACTTTATTTGATGATTTAGTAGATTGTCAAGAGGCTTTAGAAGAAGTATGTATTCCAGAAGGAGTTACTTCTTTGATGGAGAATTGTTTATTCAAAAGAAGATTAAAAAGGTTGGCATTTCCTAAAAGTATGAAATCTTTTCATTTTCATGCGATTAATGAATGTATAATAGGAGAACTGAAATTACAATCGAATGCTCTTAATGGTATTCAAACATTTAACAATAGTTCTGTTAATAAATTGGTTTTATCTGGTGAATCATATTTTAGTTTAAGTCTTGATGGCTCTTCTGTACAATCATTGGAGGTAGAGGAAGGCACTAAAACCATAAGCGTTTCTGGCGGTAAAATTAAAAAGGCTGTTTTACCTAGTAGTTTATTAGCCATTAATGGGGATACTTTTACTAATAATTCTTCTAAAAGTTTTGATTTAACAGTTAGTGATAGAACTTGGTTAGAGATAGATAGCTTAAAAGATGTTACTACTTTAAGAATAAGATTTGACATTCGTAAAGGAATTTCTGCTTTAGGACATATATTATATATTTTAAGTACTATTGATTGTAGTAAATTACAACAAGTTGTTTTAATAAATAGTGATTTAAATGTTTTAGAACTATTAAGATTAAAATTGGAGTTTAGAAATATTAAATTCTCTGTAGAAACTTTAAATGTTTCTGCCCAATTAGTAGAACAAACTGATTTTCTAGAAGAACCAGTGGTAAGAAGATAGTTTTTTATAAACATATTTTTGATGAAAAGTCTACAAAAAAACTTAAAATGTTAGAAAATTGACGAAAATTTGACAAAAAGCATGAAATGTGCTATAATATATTCGTAATTGAAATAGGGGGTTTTGATTATGAAGGGTTATGTATTAGATTATATTAATGAAAATGAGTTTAAAAAATTAGAGAGAGCTCTTAAAAAGTATAATATGTTAGCTTTTAAAAAGTTAAACTTTGATTATTATCCTGCACTTAGAAATGGTAAGTTTGTAGGGGAACTTATTAGTACAAATAAAAAAGATGGTACTAGTAAGTATGAACTTAAATTACCAAGTGATAAGATGTTTGCAGCTGTTCATGGTGAAGTTAAATTGTTTTATACAGTTTATAAAAAAGAAGGAACTGTTATGTTAGAAACTATCACACCAACAGAAATATTACTTGAAGGTCATATGAGTGAGCTTACTACTTATAAAGGTATAATGATTTCAAAAGCTAATGCTTCTAAAGATAAATTTAAAATTGATTTATTAAATATGTTACAAGGTAATAAGTAACATATTTTTTTAGAGAATAGCATTTTTTATTCTGATTGACATTGTTAAAAAAGAAGTGCTATAATACTTTTGTTGCAATAAATTGATTTTTGGGTGATTAAATAATGACAATTAATTATACAGTAAATAATAAGCAAATAGCTTCTGTAAGATATGTTGGTCAAGATGCTGAAGATTTTGTAAAAGGACGTTATAAGTCTTTGTATGAAGCGGCACTATATATATTTAAAAAAATATATAAAATTTCTTTTATAAATAAAATTGAACTTGTAAATAAAAGTGTATATTTTTCTTTACTAGAAAGTATTACTTTAGAAGTTACTACGGAATATGGGGTTTTAACACTTGTTTTAAGTGATAATAAATTTACTATTTTAAATGATATGGGCTATACTTCTTTTTACTTGGAACCTGTATATACTGGCAATGAACTTACTTTAGAAAAGTTTGCTGATTATCAAAAAAGTAGAGATGTTCTTTTAGAATTTTCGCTTCATAATCTAAAAATAGAAATCCATTTTAATAAGAGTGGACGTGTATTTTATTTAGAAGTCCCTATGGATAGATTAAGTTCTTTTGATTTGAAGTTTTTGTCAGCTTTAAAAGAAAATGGGGATATAAAAGATTTATATAAATTTTATTGTAGAACTTTAAAACCTAAACAACATCAACATTATATAAATGAATATATAACAACACTTAGTATTTGGCAAAAAATAGATAGTTTTCAAGATTGTAGTACAAAAGGAATTAAGTTGGATGAAATTTTATTAAAATGTGGATTTACTCAAAATTATCAATTAGGGAATATTCATTTTGATACTGATGGGGAACCAGTTATTATGATACTTAGAGATGGTGCTTATACTATTACAGGATATAATAGTAATAAATGTAATTTAGATATTGGTGAACAAGTGCAATTATTAGAAAGAAGAAAGCAAGAATTAAGTTGATATTCTTGCTTTTAACTTTTTTAGTTTAAAATAATGTGATAATATGGTAAAATATTAGTGGTGAAGAGATATGCTTGAAATAAAAAAATTAACTGTAGAAGCACAAAATAAGAGAATATTAAATGCTTTGGATTTAAATATAGAAAACGGAGAAATTAGAGTTTTAATGGGACCTAATGGAACTGGAAAAAGTACTATTTGTAAGGTTTTAATGCATCATCCTGATTATAGAATTATAAATGGGTATATAAAATATGATGATAAAGATATAAAAGACTTTACACCAACAGAGATGGGACGTTTAGGTTTCTTCTTATTAGGCCAAAATCCTACAGAAATAGAAGGAATTACTAATGCTGAATTACTTAGAAGTATTATTGGAGAGAGAACTGGTAAAAAGGTTGATATTTTTGCTTTTCAAAAGAAATTAACTGAAATATGTGCAATGGTAGGATTGCCTAAAGAATTTATGCATCGAGATGTTAATTTTAATATGAGTGGTGGCGAAAAGAAAAAAAATGAATTATTATATTTATTTATGTTAGAACCTAAATTTATTATTTTAGATGAAATTGATTCTGGACTTGATGTAGATGCTATAAAAATTGTAGGAGAATTATTAAAGAAATATTATGATATGTATCATCCAACAATATTGATTGTTACACATCATGGAGATATCTTAAAATATTTTACAGATTATCAAGTTTCAGTTTTAGAAAGTGGTAAAATTATAAAAACTGGTGGGAAAAAACTGGTTAAAGATATAGAAATTAATGGCTTTAGGTCAAATGCTATTGGTGGGAATGTAGATAATGAATAAACTATTAGTGGTAGAGGATAAAAGTATTAATTCAGGGGAATATATTTTAGATATTAAAAAAGATGTTTCATTAAATATAAACGGAAATGTAGTAATTCATGATATTAATAGTGATAATAAATGGCTAGATATTATAATAGAAAATAATTGTAACTTTGATTTGTACCAGGTAAAAAAACTTCAAAATGATTATTATATTCATATAACTCTTTTAAATAATGCCATATTAAACTTAAATATGCTTATATTAAATGAAAATAATCATCAGGTTAAAGTAGATATTGATATGACTTACGATAATAGCATAGCTTCTACTCATGTAAGAGCATTAAATATTCAGGATAATAGCAATTTAGATGTAATTTTTAAAGGTTATATAAA
>CARJCM010000034.1 GCA_948999435.1 uncultured Bacilli bacterium | reverse complement strand
TAACACGTAATGATTTCTTTTTTTATGTCTTCCCCCAAATTATTTTACACTATCAAAAAATACACAAATTTGACATTTTTTTGATTTTGTGGTAGAATTAAGGACAATTAAACAGGGGGTTTAAGAAATATGTATGACGAGATTTTAAGTCTTACATTAGAAGAAGGTAAAAAGGAGCACAAACATTATTTATATTTAGGGCTAAAGAGACTATTTGACATATTATTATCTGAAGTAATGATAATATTATTATTGCCTGTCTTTCTAATCGTAAGTATTTTAATTAAATTAGATTCAAAGGGGCCAGTATTTTTAAAACAAACCAGAATAGGAAAAAATGGTAGACCAATAAAGATATACAAATTTCGTTCTATGGTTGACCATGCTGAAGACGTTTTAGAAACTATGATGAAAAATGATCCAAAGATATACGAAGAATATACTACAAATAAAAAGTTAAAAAATGACCCACGAGTAACAAGAATAGGAAAAATTATTCGTAAGACATCAATAGACGAATTACCACAATTATTAAATATATTTAATGGTGATATGACATTTGTAGGACCAAGACCATATTTACCAAGAGAACAAATGGATATGGGTGGTTATTATAATTACATTATTAAAATGACACCAGGATTAACTGGATTATGGCAAGTAAGTGGTCGTAGTGACTGTGGATTTAAAGATAGATTAAAGTTAGATGCTAAATATTATCATAATCGTAGTTTAAAAAATGATTTAAAAATTATGTTCCAAACTATAAGTGTAGTTGTAATTGGAAAAGGTGCAAAGTAAAAATAAATTTAAAAGCTATATATCAAAAATTTCAATGTTATATAGCTTTTTTTATGAATTTAAGGTAAAATATAATAAATAAGGAGTGTAGCAAAACAAGTTCACTTCATAGAAAGTTGGTATAAGTATGAAACCAAAGATATCAGTTATAATTCCTATTTATAATTGTGAGAAATATCTTGATAGATTAATAAATTCGATATTAAATCAATCATATACAAGCTTTGAATTGATACTTATTAATGATGGCTCTAAAGATAATAGTGGGGAAATAATAAAAAAGTATCAAGATAAGAGGATTAAAATTTTAGATAAAGAAAATACAGGTGTTTCTGATAGTAGAAATAAAGGATTAGAAATAGCAACTGGAGAATTAATTTGTTTTTTAGATTCAGATGATTACATTAGTCCTAAATATTTTGAAACTATCATAAGTTATTTTGAAAAATATCCTAAAATAGAATTATTAAACTTTGGTTTTTATTCTGAAACTGAAAATGATAAATTAGAAAGAATAAATTATGACTTAATAAGTTATAAAGAAAAATATTATGAAAATAAAGAAGAAATAAAAAAAGACTTTGTAGAGTTATGGGACAATACAATGTTATATAATATTTGGAATAAAGTTTTTTTAAATAGAATAATTAAAGAGAACAGTATTGAGTTTTCAAGTCATAATTGGGGAGAAGATGTAATATTTAATCGGATATATTTAAGATGTATAAAGAATTTGTACAATTCTAAACAAGCATTTTACCATTATGTTAGGGAACGAGAAGGTGCTTTAACTAAAAATTATAAAGAAAACTTATTTGATATAAGAAAAAAGGAGTATTATGAATTTAATGCATACTTTAAGATATGGGATATTAAAGAAGAGGAGTATATTGAGTTTTCAAGTAGAAGATTTATAGAAAGAATGTTGGGATGTATTGAAAATATTTATTGTCAAGATACAACATTCAAAAAAAGATACCAAGAAATAAAAAGAATTGTAAAAGATGATTTAACACGTGAAACATTAAAAGTAGCAAAGCCTAAAAGCAAGAAAACAAAAATAACATTAATACCAATTAAATTAAAATCAGTACTACTTACAATGTTAATGGGAAGAATGTTTCATTATATAAAAGTAAAACATCCAAGTACGTTTAATAAACTAAAAAACAGGAGGTAACAATATGAAAAAAATAAAAGACAATATAAAATATATTAAATTAAATGATTTATTAGCGCCTTTTATATTTTTACTTATCTTGCCTTGTGTCTTAATATTTAGATTGAATAATAAATTAAAACATAAAAAAATATGGATAGTATGTGAAAATGGTGAAACAGCTAGAGATAATGGTTATTGGTTTTACAAATATATTAAAGAAAATAAAAAAGATATATCTTGCTACTATGTTATAAAAAAAGATAGCAAAGATTATAAAAAGGTTAAAAATTTAGGGAACATAATTGAATTTAGAAGCCTAAAACATTGGCTATATTATTTATCTTCAAAATACAATATTAGTAGCCAAAAAAATGGGAATCCTAATCAACCATTTTTCTATATATTACACGTTGTATTAAATTTATTTAATAATCGTGTATTTTTACAACACGGAATAACAAAAGATGACGCTGACTGGTTGTATTATAAGAACACCAAGTTCAGATATTTTATATGTGGTGCAAAAGATGAATATGAATATATCAAGAAAAAATTTGGTTATCCTGAGAATAATGTTCAATATACAGGATTTGCTAGATTCGATAATCTTCACAATATTAAAATTGAAAAAAAGCAAATATTATTTATGCCTACGTGGCGTAATTGGTTAGGAAGAGAAACAAATAAATTAGGAAATAAAATAGACTTTACATCTACTGACTTTTATAAATTTTGGAATGAATTATTAAAGGATGTAGAATTAAACAAATTTATTGAAACTAACAATTTGGAAATATTATTTTACCCTCATATAAATATGCAAAAATATTTAAAAGATTTTTATCAAACAAATAAAAATATTAAATTTTTAAATACCAGTAATGATATAGGAGAAATTTTAAAAACATCAGCAATTTTAGTAACAGACTATTCCAGTGTATTTATGGATTTTGCCTATATGAGAAAGCCTATAATCTTTTTTCAATTTGACAAAGATAAATATCGTCAAATGCAATATAAAGAGGGATATTTTAATTATGAAAGAGATGGCTTTGGACCAGTTTTAGAAAATGTTAATGAAGTTGTAAACTATATAAAATTAAGTTATAAAAATGATTTTGAGACACCTAACGAATACCGCAAAAAAATGGATAACTTTTTTGAAATAAATGATACCAATAATAGTGAAAGAATATATCAATTATTAAAGAAAGGAGAATAGATATGAAAGTATTAGTTATTAGTCCAGGATATTTACCTGTTCCTGCTACAAATGGTGGTGCAATTGAACACTTAATTGACACTATAACTGAAGAAAATGAAAAAGAACAAAAATGCTTATTTACGATAATAGGAATAAAAACTAATACCGAAATTCAGAATAATCTTAAAGAGTATACAAATTATAAATACATAAATAATAACTCATTAATATTTAAAATAAAAAGAATAATTTTTTCATTAATAAATAAGTTACCAAACATTTACATTGGAAATGCTTATATAAATGAAGTAACTAAAATTATCAAAAAAAATAAAGATAAATATGATAAAGTTATAATAGAAAATAATCCATTATATATATTAAAAATAAAAAAATATTTTAAGTGTCCAATATATTTACATTTACATAATGACTATTTAAATAAAGATTCAAAACTGAGTAAGAAAGTATATCAGAATTATGATAAGATTCTCACTGTAAGCAATTTTATTGGAAATAGAGTTAAAGAAATAGACCCTAATGCTACCAAAGTATATACACTTTATAATGGAATTGATACAGAAAGATTTATGCAACAAATATCTAGAGAAGAAAAAAGGAATATTAGAGCAAAATATGGAATTGCTGAAAATGATTTTGTTTATTTATATACAGGACGTTTAACTAAACAAAAAGGTATAAAAGAGTTAGTAATTGCATTTAACAATCTTTGTGGAAAGTATAATAATATAAAGCTTTTAATAGTAGGTTCATCTGATTTCAAAAAAGGAAAAAATAATAGTTTTATTAAAGAATTAAGAGCTTTAGCAAAAAATAAAGAAATTATCTTCACTGGATATATAGATAATTCTCTAATTTGGAAATTATACAAAATTAGCGATTGTCAAGTTGTACCTTCAATAATTAATGAAGCATTAGGTGATGTGGTTATAGAAGGGTTAGCTTCTAAGTTACCATTAGTTGTAAATAATGTTGGTGGAATACCAGAGATTGTTGAGAATGATAGTGCTTTATTATGTGATAAAAACAACTTAATAAATAGTTTAATTATCAATTTAGAAAAAATATATTTAGATCAAGATTTAAAGACAAGATTAATAAGCAACAATATAAATAAAGTAAAAAAGTTTTCTAAAGAGAGTTTTTATAAGAATTATATAGATATTATAAGTGAAAGGAAATAAAAAATGAAAATAAAAAGGGAAGATTTTAACAATATATTATTTGGAATACTTTTAATAATACCATTTTTCATACCAACATATTTAGAATATAAATTTTCTTGGTTTTCAAAAATAACAAATATATTATTAATTATTGACTATATAGTCATTCTAATATGTTATATTAAAAATGGTAAAATATATAATCAAAAATTCTTTTTTTTCTATTTAAGCTTTTTTATTCTTTTAGGAATAATTACTATATTAAAAAATGGAGATTTAACGTCATTTATTATGACTACTTCAAAATATATCATGATGTTCTTATTATATAATTATTGTATAGTAAAATATAAAAATAACTTTTTAAAGTCCAATTTAATATATTTTACTATATTATTATTAATAAATCTTGTAACTATAATTCTATATCCAAAAGGTTTATACGTAAATGCTGCCGAAGCATGGGCTAATTGGTTTCTAGGATACAAAAATGCCTTTATATTATTTATAATACCTGCAATTTTAATATCTCACTATCTAGATATCATAAATAACAAAAAAATAACCACACATACTATTTTTATAATCATAATATCTTTACTAACAACACTATTAATTGACAGTTCAACAGGTATTGTAGGAATTGGAATTTTGTTATTAGGCATCATATTCTCTAAACAGATTTCTAAGATAAAAATATTTAACTTTAGAAATATATTAGTAATATATTTAATACTATTTTTTGTTATTATAATATTTAGAATGCAAGATATATTTTCAGTTGTAATTGAAGATATTCTACATCGTGACTTAAATTTTACTAATCGGATATACATATGGGATACAGCACTTAAATACATTAAAGAAAGTTTTATATTTGGTTATGGATTTGAAACTTCGGCCATAAGAGTTATAAAGTTTAATTATTTACAAGCAGTAACATGTCATAATCAATTATTAGACTTATTATATCAAGGTGGCATTGTAGGCGTAACATTATTATCAGGCGCATTAATTGAATTAAATAGAAACATAAAAAATATTAAAATTAGTAGAATAAAAATTTTATCTTTAGTAGCATTAAGTACTTATTTTATAATGATGTTATCAGAATATTATAGTTTTAATAACTACATATTTATATTTGCGATAATATTAAATATATCAAGTATTACAGAAGAAGGACGTGAAAAAAATGGAACAAGCAAAAGTATCAATAATAATACCAGTATATAATGGTGAGAAATACATTAATGAATGCTTAAATTCTGTTTTAAATGAAACATATGAAAATATAGAAATAGTTATTGTAAATGATGGTTCAACTGATAACACAAGTGATATTTTAAATGAATATCAAGAAAATAGAATAAAAATAATTAATCAACAAAACCAAGGAGTAAGTGCTGCCAGAAATAACGGAATAAAAAATTCTACTGGAGAGTATATAACTTTTCTAGATATAGATGACATAATAATACCAAATTATATTGAAGATTTAGTTCATACTTTATTAGAATATGAATTAGACATAGTAAAAACATCATATGGTAATTTTACAAATAAAAAAGATATAGAAAAAGTGAGTTATTATAGTGACAGTTATAGAGAAATAAAAAAAGAAGAAATAAACAATCTTTTTATAGCTACTCCTAAATTTAATTCTAGTTGTATGCAATTAATAGATACAAAACTTATAAAAGATAATAATATTTATTTTAATGAAGAACTAGGCTTTGGTGAAGATTTTTTATTTACATATACTTTATTTCAAAAAGCTAAAAAAATAGGATATCGAAATAATAATGGTTATTTATGCCGAGTTAATATTGATAGTGCTTCAAGAACTGGAAAAATAAAAAAACAAATAAAAAATTCTATTGATTGTTTAAAAGCTTATCAAGTATTAATAAGTAATAATAATGAAAGTAAAGTATATAAAAAGATTTTAATTCATATTAGTTATTTATTAAGAACAATTGATATTAGTAGTATTTCATTCGAGGACTATAAAAAGAATTTAAAAGAACTTTTTGATACAATAGAATGGAAAAAATTAAAAGAAAGCAACATTTCATTTCAAACGATTGATTTGAAAAAAAGAATGTTTTGTAAGCAAATATATAATGAGAATTATAAAGCAATTTGGTTTTTTACAAAAATATATAGATTAATAAAAAGATAAAAGAAAGGGGACAAGCTATGAGAACAAAAAATTCAATAAAAAATACCAGTGTCTCATTTATAACTAACTTATTAACAATAGTTATTGGATTAATAGCGCAGGGCATATTTATAAAAATATTAGGAAGTGAATATTTAGGAATAAATGGTTTATTTTCTAATATCATATCGATGCTTGGAATAGTAGAATTAGGTGTTGGTTCTGCGATAATATATCATTTATATAAACCAATCGTTGAAGAAGACATAAAAAAAGTAAAAGCATTAATGAACTTTTATAAAAAATGTTACACTATTATAGCATTAATAATTTTAACTATAGGATTAATGATAATCCCATATTTAAACCTTTTTATTGAAGAAGTTACAATCGATATAAATATAAGTCTAGTATATATATTATTTATCATCGAAATAGTTTGTTCCTATCTTTTATCATACAAGAGGTCAATAATAAATGCCAATCAAAAAAACTATTTAGTAAACTTTATTCACATTGGATATCTAGTAATATTAAATATATTAGAAATAATCATATTAGTACTAACCAAGAACTATTATTTATATTTAGGTATAAAAATAGTAATGAGAATCTTAGAAAATGTTGGCGTTACTTTACTTGCTAACAAATTATATCCATATTTAAAAAATAATAATGAAAAACTAGATGAAAATACCAAAAAAGATATATTTCAAAAAGTAAAAGCATTATTTTTTCACAAAATTGGAGGTTTTATAGTCTTAGGTACTGATAATATAATTATTTCTAAATTTATTGGTATTATTGAAGTAGGTTTATATTCTAATTATTACATGATAATAGAGGCTGTTGAAAAGTTATTTGGACAAGTAATAAAAGTTATTACTCCAAGTGTAGGTAATATGTTAGTAAAAGAAAGTTCTGAAAAAAGTTTTGAAATATTTAAAAGAGTAAGATTCTTAAACTTTTGGATAGCGACCTTTTCGGGAATATCCCTTTTAGTAGTAATGAATAGTTTTATAACAGTATGGATTGGCAGCAAGTATTTATTAGCCACTTGCGTTTTAATCGTTTTAGTGTTAAACTACTACGCGAAATCAATGCGAAGTTGTCATATGATTTTTAAAGAAGCTGCTGGAATATATTATGAAGATAGATACATTCCGTTATTAGAATCAGTATTAAATATAGTAGCATCTTTAATATTATTAAAATATTTTGGTTTAGCTGGGATTTTTATGGGAACTATAATAAGTAGTTTAGTATTATATTGTATCAGCTATCCCAAATATGTTTATAAAAAATTATTTAATAGAAGTTATTTAAATTATACCAAAGAAACACTAGGATATTTAAGCATATTTTTAGTTTTAGCAGTCATTACATATAAAATATCTAGATTAATAGTTATAAGTAATGCTTTTTTAAGTTTAATAATAAATTGTTTAATCGCAGTAGTTATACCTAATTTAGTATTATTAATAATATTTTGGCATACAGACAATTTTAAATACTATTTAAATCTATTAAAAAGTTTTAAAAAGTAGGGGGATAAATATGCAAGAAAAGAAAAAAGGGATAAATAAAGATTTAATCTTAAATATAATATTAGGAATATTAGGAGCGATATGTTTTATATCAATCAGTATATTTAGTTATTATTTATTTATTATAAATATCATACCAATAAAGTATTTAATAATGGGCTTTACAATATTAGGTCTTATTCTATTACTAATATTTATTTTAACTATAAGAAAGAAAAATAGAATATTAAAAATATTAGGTTTATTTATTATTGTAATAAGTACAATCACAAGTATATATTTTACAGGATATTTAAGAAACACATATGAGTTCTTAAATAATATTGCCGTTAATAAATATAGCAAAGTAACATTTACGCTTATTACATTAAAAGAAAGTGAAATTAATACAATAAAAGATTTAGAAGATAAAAGTATTGCTTATATCAAAAATGAATCTGAAGAAAGTATTAAAGATTATTTAAAAAAGAAAATAAAATATAAAGAAATGTTAGTTGAAGAATTTAGCATTTTACCAGATATGTTAATTAATAAAGAAGTAGAAGGAATAGTGTTAGAGGAAAGCTATTTAAATTTAATAAAAGAGGAGATACCAGAATTTGAAAATAAGATTAAAGTTATTGAAAATTTTGAAATAGAAGTTAAAACTCATATAGAAGATAATAATATCTCGGTTAATGATAGTCCATTTATTTTATATATTAGTGGTATCGATAGATATGGCAGTGTTAGTTCCGTAAGAGGTAGAAGTGATGTTAATCAAATAGTAGTTGTTAATCCTAAAACAAAGAAGATTCTTTTATTAAATACTCCAAGAGATTATTACGTCCAGTTACATAATACCACTGGATTAAAAGATAAACTTACGCATGCCGGAATATATGGCATAAAAAAAAGTATTACTACCTTAGAAGATTTATATAATATAGATATTAATTATTATTTAAGAGTAAATTTTGATAGTTTAATAAAAGTAGTAAATGCGATTGATGGAATAGATATTTATTCTGATAAATCATTTAGAGCATACACCAATAAGAAAGTTTATATTAAAAAGGGGTGGAATCATTTAAATGGTGAAGAAGCTTTAGCATATGCTCGTGAACGATATGCTTATGTAAGTGGAGATAATCATAGAGGAGAAAATCAACAACAAGTTATAACTGCTATAATTGATAAAATTAGTAGTTCTAAAGTATTAATAAGTAAATATAATAGTATTCTTACGAGTTTAAATGGTTCATTTGAAACAGATATGCCTATAGATTTAATAACCATGTTTATAAAGAGTCAATTAAATGATATGGCTAAATGGGAAATAGAAAGTATCGCTGTTACTGGATATAATAGTAGTAATTATACATATAGTATGGGAACCAAATATAAATTATATGTCATGGAACCAAACTGGAATAGTGTAAATAGTGCTAAAGACAAAATAAAAGAGGTAATAAATGAAAAATAAAAAAGTAAAAAGAATAGTTTTATACACTCTTTTAGTATTAGTATTAACAACAATATTTATCTTTTCAGGAGAACCTGGCAAAAAAAGTGAAAGTACATCTGATGCTTTTACAAGTACAATAATTGATAAAGTAAGTAGTATTACAAATAAAGATATAAAAGAAACTAAGAAGAAAGATATAATAGAGAGTACCAGATTTATAGTTCGCAAAACAGCTCATTTTAGTATATATTTTATATTAGGAATAATTATTTATTTATTATTATGCACTTATAGTATTAATAAAGTAGTATTAATAAGTATAATTATATGTTTTATATTTGGTGGGTTAGATGAGATACACCAAATATTTATACCAGGAAGAACAGCTAGGTTTTATGATTGCATTATAGATACTTTAGGAAGTAGTACAAGTATTTTGATATTATATGGAAGTTCCAAGATAAGATTAAGATATAAGAATAACAAAGTACAAAAAATTAAATGTTAGCAAGTAAAAGCTAGCATTTTTTTATTATAAAGATAATTTTTTGAAATAGAAGAATATTTTTATAATAGAACAATATATTTTAATTAGAAAAGGAAGTGTGTTATGAAAAAAATAGCTATATTAAGTCTGGTTTTAATGTTAGTACTAACAGGATGTGGCAAAAAGAAACCAGAGGACTTAGTAGGAAAGTTTGAAAAAAGCATTAGCAATGCAAAATCATATGTCTTAAAAGGGAATATGGAGATATTAAGTAATGAAGAAACTTTTACATATAGTCTTGAAGCATCATATTTAAAAGATAATTATTATAAAGTTACACTAGTTAACCAAACCAATAATCACGAACAAATAATATTAAAGAATAAAGATGGAGTATACGTTGTAACTCCAGCATTAAATAAAAGTTTCAAGTTTCAAAGTGAATGGCCAGAAAATAGTAGCCAATCATACATATTATCTTCCATCTTAAAAGATATCAAAAATGACAAAGAAATGACAATAGAAGAAAAAGACAAAGGATATGTCATAAAAAGTAAGGTAAATTATCCTAATAATAAAGAATTAACATATCAAAAAATATATTTTGATAAAAACATGAATTTAGAAAGTGTTGAAGTATATAATAATGAAAATATTGTAAATATAAAAGTAATGTTTTCAAGTGTTAATTTAAAAGGTGGTTTAGAAGAAGAAGATTTTGCTTTAGACAAATTAATTGATGTTAATAAGCAAAATGAAGATAAGAATAAAGACGATAAAAAAGACAATAAAACTGAAAATAAAGGTGAAAATAAAACTGAAAGCAATGATAAGAACACAAGTGATAATACTAATAAAGAAAATTGTACTAATGAAGAATGTGACAAAAAATCAAGTAATATTATAGATAGTATTATATATCCTTTATATATACCAAGTGAGACGTATTTATCAAATAGTGAGAAAGTAGATACTGATGATGGAAATCGTGTAATATTAACTTTCGCAGGTGAAAAGAACTTTGTCTTGATTGAAGAAGTAGCAAATGTTGCTAATGAATTTGAGATAATTCCCGTATATGGTGACCCAGTAATGCTTAGTGATACCATCGCTGCTAAAAGTGCCAATTCTCTTGTCTGGAATAGTGAAGGGTTATCATACTATTTAACAAGTAGTGATTTATCAACTGAAGAAATGGTAACTATCGCTGAGTCTTTAGGAAATACCAAAACAGTTGTAGGAACAAAATAAAAAACATACTATAATTAGTTTAGTTATAAAATAAAGGTTTAAGAGGAAAGAAATTATTAACCATAAAAAATAATTGAATAAAATATGTTATTGGTTTTAGCAGTATATAAAGAAAGAATAGTATTGATTGAAAAGTAAGAAAAAATTATCATAAAAAATAATGAAATACAAATGGATATAAACATAGTTGCTTTCTTCTTTTTTTCTTGCTATAATTTAAGCAGGGTGAAAAAGATGACAAATAAAAAAAATAGCAAAAGAATAAAAATGGATAAATATGAAACAGAAGAACAAGTGGAACTAAAGCAATTTATAAAAATATTAGTAGTTCTAATTATCTTAGTAGTAGGAGTATATTTTTTAACTAGAGCTTTTGTAACCAAAGACTTATTTAATAAAAAAGAAGAAAGTAGTGAAACAACTAAAGGAACAATTAATTATAGTACAACCTTAATAGGTAATATGTTTAACAAAATAGACAAGGAATACTATGTTTTAATGTACGATACAGAAGATTTACAAGCAGCCTATTATAGTGGTTTTATGTCTAATTATAATAAAAATAAAGATAATGATGATTTTATTAATATATATTTTGCGAATCTAAATAATCCACTAAACCATAAGTATGTAACTGATAATGAAGAAGAAATAAATATCAATACAACAAACTTTGATGAATTTAAAGTAGGCAAATTAGCTTTAATAAAAGTAACTGACGGCAAAATTTCTAAAGCTATAACTAATGCTGAGGAAATAGCTAAAGAATTAGAATATAAAGAAAAAGAAACAGATAATAAATAATAAAGAAAAGCATTCAGAATAATTTGAATGTTTTTTATTGGGTTAGAAAAAGTACCAATTAATATGAAATAAAAGCATAAAATATAAGGTTTATATTGACGTACAAAAATTCGCGAGTTATAATATAGATATCATAATAAATTAAATTATAAATTAGAAAATGAAAACTAAAACATTTAAAATAATTAAAAAGTATGATAATATAACTATATATAAAAATTAAAATAGAGGGTGAATATAAATGAATAATACAGAAAATAAGAATAGCAGTAAAGTATTTAATCTAGGATGGATATTGGCCATAGTAGTAGCAACAAGTATTATTTCAGCATTAACAACAGGGGTTATTATATACAACAACAATAAAATTGGTAACAAGCTAAGTTATTCTGATTTATCAAAAGATGAAAAGCTTAATCAATTTTTAGAAATATATGCAAATATTACATCTGATTACTATCAGGATGTAAATAAAGAGGAATTATTAGAAAAAGCAATAACTGCTATGATGAATTATTTAGGTGATGATTATACTGGTTATTTAAATAATGATAATACTAATGATTTAATGACTCAATTAGCTGGCAAATATAATGGGATAGGTGTAGCAATAAATAACGAGGATAAATCAATAACAAAAGTATATGATGATACGCCTGCGAGTAAGGCAGGAATTCAAGCTGGGGATATTATCGTTGGTGTAAATGATATTGATGTTAGTAGTATAAGTGCTACTGAAGTAGTAAATATGATAAAGAGTAATAAAGAATATTTTACTTTGAAACTAAAACGTGGGGAAGAAATGTTAAGTGTATCAGTAAAAAATGAAAATATTATTTCTCCAAATATTGAGTATAATGTAATCGAAAATACTAAGATAGGTTATATGAGTATTGATGCTTTCTCAAGCACTTTAGACATCCAAATGGAGAAAGCTCTTAAAAAGTTAGAAAATGAAGGAATAACATCATTAATAATAGATTTACGAAACAATACTGGAGGATATTTAGATCTGGCCAGTAAAGTTACAAGTATGTTTATTAAAAAAGGTGAAAAAATATATAGTTTAAATGAAAAGAATCAAGTAAACCATTATTTTGACGAAACAGATGAGCATCGCGAGTATCCCATAGTAATATTAACTAATAATAATACTGCTTCAGCATCAGAAATCATGGCAGCGGCATTAAAAGAAAGTTATGGAGCTGATTTGGTAGGGGAAACAACATTTGGTAAAGGAAAAGTCCAACAAACAATGAAATTAGATGATGGTTCTATGGTAAAATACACTTCTGCCTACTGGTTAACTCCAAATGGCACATGTATTGACGAAATTGGAATAACTCCAAATTATTTAGTGAGTAATGAAGAAATACTTGATGAAGAGGGAAGAGTAACTGAAATTATAGATAGACAACTAGAAAAAGCTATAAACATATTATCAGTAGAAAAAGGCTTAGAAACAGAAAATAATTAAGAATTAAGGCTGTGGGTTTTATGAACCAAATTATAATTTTTGAATAAAATAATGATAATAAACTGGAATGAATCACGAAAAATGTAATCACAATTAAATACTAAAAAAGTAAATTGTGATTTTTTTTAATATTTGGTATAATAACTTATATATGAAGGAATAGGCGAAAAAGAAAATGAAAAACATAGAAATAGGAGATAAACTGCAAATTCATTGTTATAAACATAATGGCCAGCTCCATCAACTGTGTGATGAAGCAATAGTTTTATATAATGATAATGAAAAGATTATCGTAGCCAATAATAAAGCTAAATTAACGGAAGCAGATGGTCGTAGTTATAGAGCCAAAGAACCAGCGATATTATTTTTTTATAAAAAGCATTGGTTTAATATAATAGGCCAACTAAAAGAATATGGTCTATTTTACTATTGTAATATAGCAACCCCATATTTAATTGATGGCAATATTATAAAATATATAGATTATGATTTAGATTTAAGAGTTTTTCCAGATGGTGGCTTTAAAATTTTGGATTACAATGAATATAATTATCATAAAAGAATAATGAACTATCCAAAAGAAATACAACTAATAATAAAAAATGAACTTTCAAATCTTATAAATATGAAAAGAAACGATGAAGGACCATTTGAAAATGGGTTGGTCGAAAAATATTATCAAATATATAAAAATATAATAAATGAAGATTAAAAATACAAAAATAAAGAAAAAATAAAAATTTTTTTAAAACTGTCATAAACAGTTTTTTTTTACATAAGATATATAGAAAGTAATAAAAAATAGCCCAAAAATAAAGAAAAAATAAAAAATTGCAAAAAAAGTCGAAAAAAAATTAAAAAAGTGTTGACTTTGTGAAGGGTATTTGTTATATTACTTATGCACTTATGAAAAAGGCCCTTAAAAGCTTAGAAAAAAGTGTAAAAAAATTAAAAAAAGTTGTTGACAAAGCTTCGCAGAAATGGTATATTAGTTTCACGCGATGCAAAAAGAAGCAACGCAAGAAATGATCTTTGAAAACTAAGTTAAAAAGTCAATTTTGAGTAGCTTAGATTAAACTGAAATTTAATAGATTGAAATAAATCTTTTTTATTGAGAGTTTGATCCTGGCTCAGGATGAACGCTGGCGGCATGCCTAAGAC
>CARJCM010000033.1 GCA_948999435.1 uncultured Bacilli bacterium | reverse complement strand
TGTTCTTTATTTGGATATAATCTAAATTTATAAGCTTTATTTCTTAACATTGATACCCCCCTTACTACTTAAAACCAGTATATCAGAAGAATATATGTTTGTCAATCAAATATTCGTATTAATTTCAAGTTATGCAATTTCCTATTAGATAAAAAAGTTTTAAGGCAAACTAATTATACCAAAAAACTTTTTATATTACAAGTCATTACCTTTTTATAATATTTTTTATCTTTCACAATTAATAATTTGTTTTATACCATATTTATCTAAATAACTACAAGTACAAATATTATCTAGGCATTCACAATCAGAAGCTATATCACAAATATTTAATCCTTCATTAATCTTAAATAAATCTTTAAATGGCAATTTAGACACAATATCCTTAAATTTATTTTCTATATTTCTTTTTTCTTCTATACTTAATGTTTCATAATTAACAATATTATTTTTTGGAATATTTTGAATAATACCTCCAACTTTAGTATTATTATTAAAATTAAATTTTAAATAAAAATCATCTTTATTATTTTTCCCATTAATATCTAATAAAATATCTGTTGACATTTTCTTATTAGCAACTCTTTTAACTTCTATTTCAAAAGTTCCTTCTACTTCCAATTTATCTACTTCTATATTAAAACTATAATTTGTTTTATCTCCATCTTTAGTAACAGTTAATGATATCAAATTATTATTTTCTATTGCAAAATTAATTTTAGTTTCTTTATTATCTTTTTTTATATCAATTTTTTTATTTTCTTTTTCAGTCTTAATATTTAAAATATCTTGATAATTAGTATAATTTATAATTTCTACATCAAGAAATAAAATTCTACCACCAACTACTTTATTAGTAATTCCTGTTGTATACAAATTAAATTCCAAACTTTTAAATAAATTTAAGATTTTTTCATTAGTTTTTAAGTCATTTAAAATTTCTTTTATTTCCGCTTTACGAAAATTAAAAGTATCAGCCAAACTATTTATAATATCATTATTATTTATTAATGAATCTAAAATATCCTGATATAATTTTTTTACTTCTTCACTATTTAATTTATAAATATTATTAATTACACTTATATTTTTATTTTGAACTTTAAGTTTAACTTTCTTAGTACTCATCTTATTTTTATTTAAATTATTAATTATAGTAGATTTCATAGTATCTAAAATATCATTTAAAACTTTAGAATCAAAAACTTTATTATTAAAATCTAAGTTTTGAATTTCTTTTACTTCTAAATATTTACTATAAATATCTTTTGAATTAATAAGAACTTTTTTATCTCTTAAAAGCCCATCAATATCTAAAACTTTTTGATTATTATTATTAATTACTAAATTAGTATCAATCATTTTTTCATTTAAATCCATTGTTAGTTTATATTTAAAATTATAATCTTTAAAATCCTTTAATAAATTAGAATCAATACTAAAACTACCCGAAGTAGATAAAATATCTCTATTAATATTATAATCAAGTTTTTTATCATTAAAACTATTCACTTTTGCATTCAAATAATCAAACCCATAATTAATAGCATTTTGATAAATTCGATAAGGATTATTAAAATAGTTTTTATAAAATAAAAATCCTCCAAATATAAAAAAGATTAATAAGCTAATTATCAATAATATTACTAAAAGCTTTTTTTTATTAAATTTAATATCTTTCTTTACCTTTACTTGTTTATAAACTACAGGTTGTTCTCTAAAGTTTAAATTATCATTTCCCTCTCTAAGTCCTGTATTATTAGGCATAAAAAAATTATTCGAATCACTATCATTATCATTTTTAAATCTTTTATCTTCAAACATGATAAACACCCTTTACTATAAAAGTATTATATCACATAATAAATAATTTAAAAACATTATTAACTAAAAACATCCTACTTTTTTATAAGTTATAAATCAAAATAAAAAAGCTATATCACAATAGCCAATTTATACTATTTTTTATTCACTTCACTAATAAGTTCACTTAAATAAACCAATTCTAAATCTTTATATTTAATCTCTTTTAATAAAAGTTTAACATCACTAAGGCCTGCTGTATCACCTATTACAATAATACTACCATTTTTTAAGTTTTTCTTAACATCCAGAAGATTAGAGTTATTAAGTCTCAAACTAGGACTAACTAAATAATTTTTATGTTTCTGACAAATATCTTTATTCTCAGTATTAACTACACAAATATGTTTATTTTCTTTATTCAAAGTTAAATTATTTTCTAAAGATTTAAATCCAATAGTTTCATTATTTAAACTCTCAAAATAATTTTTATCTTTATAAGTATTCATATCAACTAAAAGTGAAGCCTTAAATTCATTAAGTTTCAAATATTCACTCACTTCATTTTCGGTCTCTAAGATTAAAGTTACTTGTCTAATATTAGGATTTCCCGAAATAATTAATTTATCTTTATTATCTTCTAAAGTAACATCAGGCTTTTTTTGTTCAAAAACTAAATAATATTCATTAAAAATATCTTCACTTTGCATAGCATAAAAAGACTCTCTGGAATTAACATATAATCCATTTATCCCTGGTATAATATTTTCTCCTACAATTTCTGCATTAACACTTTTTACATTATAATTATCTGCCTGTTCTTTTATTGTCATCATAAGAGGATTTTTATTCAGTACTAAAGTTGATATTTGTTCTGTATAATAAAAACTAAAAACCATAATAAGAGCTAAACCAAAATAACCATAATATTTTTTCATAAAATTTTTCCACCTAAAAAATATATATGCAAAAAAAAATTCACTAACACATTTGTTAGCCAATTTCCTTTTTTACTAAATCTGCTCCCCGTTTAGGATCATGAAGTAAAATATCATAAACCATTTTGTTTTTCTTGAGCTCTTCAATAAATACAATTTCCTCTTTTGTCATAGCAACATAAATTTCATTACCATCTTTATCGATAGTTTGGACCAAAAAATCTGCACCCAAAAGATAATCAGCAGACACTCCAAAAACATGTATCATTTCAAGTACTGCTTCTAGAGTGGGATTTCTTGTTTCTTTTTCATAACAGCATATCGCTGATTTTCCAACGCCAATCAAATCTCCCAACTCTCCTTGAGTTAAACCTTTAGCTTTTCTAACCTCTCTTAGTCTGCTGCCGTTTAACATCCCATCACCCTCGTTCTCTAAGATAAGATTATAACTTCTGTTGCTACTCATTTGTTATTTTTCCACCTATGGTAAAAATTACCAACTAATTTTTATTAATTATCAAGTATATTGAGTAAAATTTCAAGCGTTTTTAGGCTGATTTGAACTAATAAATGTAATTTTTTCAACTAAAACTTCTAAAATATGCTTTTTTTCGTTATCATTATTTTCGTATATTCTAGATTGAAGCTTACCTTTAATACCAACAATATCACCTTTATGACAATAATCTTTAGTAGCACTAGCAATCCCATTCCATAAAACACATTTAACAAAATCTGCTTCTCTCTCACCTTCAAGATTACGATAATCCCTAGATACTGCAACTGTAATTAATGTTCTAAATGTACCATCATTTAGTTCCTTTATTTCTGGTTCTCCAGTTAATCTACCAACTAAAGTAACATTATTCATGCGTATAATTCCTCCTTTCTAGGAAGAACATAACACTTTTATTTTTACCTGTCAAAAACCAAACTATCAAAATCTGTCTAGCTAAACAGACAAAATCTGCTAAGCCAAACAATTAAAATCTGTCTAGCAGAAATAACAAAATCTGTAAAATTAAATTTTTTTTAAATTAATAACTTTTTAACAATCTATTAAGTTCCACCGCATATTCTAAAGGCAGTTCTTTTTTAAAATCACTTATAAATCCCATAATTAATAATTCTTTAGCTATATCTTCACTAAGACCTTTACTCATTAAATAAAATAATTTTTCTTTACTTACCTTTGATATTGTTGCCTCATGTTCTATCATTGAACTATTATTACTTACAATATTATTAGGTATTGTATCACTTTTACTTATATCATCTAAAATAATTGTATCACATTTAATTGTTGCTTTAGAATTAGTTGCATTTTTAGTAATCTTAGTTGTTCCTCTATAATTACTAATTCCTCCATTTAATGCGATAGATTTTGAAACAATATTACTTTTAGTATTTTTTCCTAAATGAATCATTTTTGCTCCTGCATCTAACACTTGTCCTTTATTAGCATAAGCAATACTAATAGAATTACCTACAGCATTATCTCCTTTTAAAATACATGCTGGATATTTCATTGTGATGCCTGACCCCACATTACCATCTATCCATTCCATTGTACCATTTTCTTCCACAATAGCTCTTTTAGTAACTAAATTATAAACATCAGTGCTCCAATTTTGAATAGTTGAATACTTACATTTTGCATGTTTACCAACGTATATTTCTACAACTCCTGCATGTAAACTTGTAGAAGAATAACTCTTCGCAGTACATCCTTCAATATATTCTACTTCTGCATAATCATCAACAATAATAATTGTTCTTTCAAACTGTCCTAGATTTTCCGTATCAATTCGAAAATAGCTTTGTAAAGGTCTATCAAGTTTTGTATGTTTTGGAATATAAATAAAAGAACCACCACTCCAAAATGCCCCATTTAAAGCAGTATACTTATTCTCATTATATTTAACCAAATTGTTAAAATATTTTTGAAACAAATCGGGATATTTTTGTAAAGCATCATCTGTACTAGTAAATATTACATCACTATTTTTATCTTTAATACTATGATATACTACTTCACTTTCATACTGATTAGTCACACCATATAAATAATCTTGTTCTGCTTTAATAACTCCTAAATCGCAAAAAGTATCTCGCACATTATCTTCTACTTTATCCCAATTATCAGTCATTTTATTTTTATTATCTTTATAATAAACAATTTTATCAAAATCTATATTTAACTCAGGTCCAAAGTCAGGATTTTCAAAATCATTAAAAACTTTTAAAGAATTTAGTCTAAAATCTAACATCCATTTAGGCTCATTTTTCTTTTTACTAAGCTCTATTACATATTTTTTATCTATTTTTTTCATAATAATCCCCAAATTCATTATACTACATAATTTTTAGTTTGTTTAGTGTTGTTTTTTTGAAAGTTTTTTGATACAATTAAATAAAGTATAGAGAGGCGATTAAATACTATGTATGATACAGATTTAAATAAAAGTAAAATAATTAATATAAATGATTTTATCTTCCGTCAAAACCAAGAATTTTATCCCAATTTACAAGGATTAACATGTGAGGATAATGTTTTAACATATAGAATTAATGATGCGGTAATAGCTCAAGAAACTATAACATTTGATTTACGTACATTGCCTGGTCATGTTTGGAATTATGATAGTAAAAAATTTATGGAAGTAATAAAATTTAACAAAGATTGTATGAATTTAGGAGATGTTACAGACTTTATAAATGAGCATGCCTTCGATAATATCTTTACTCCTAAAAATTTAGAAAGTGGTGATATAGCATGAGTTCAAGAATTTACACAAATGGCGAAATAGCTAATAGTACTAGACTTTATTTTGAAGGAATTAACAATATTGATAATAAAGAAGTACCAACTGATTTAACAGAAGCCGCTCAAGCAAATGTTAAAAAATTTGAATTAGGAGTTATGGTTCCCTATGCTGATGGTAAATTAAGTGAAAACTTTTCAAGTGCTATAAAAACTGGTGAAGAAATGTATCGTGCTGAACATCCAAATAAAGAACAAACTTCAACTGATTTAACTAGAACTGCTGAAATGCAAGCAATCCATGGTAATGGACCAAAACTTGCTTTAGTAAAAAAAGAAGAGGCTCCTCTATCACTACCAAGAGCGGGATACATAAATATAGCTATTCTACTATATGGAACACTTAATATAGGAATAATATTAGCTCTAGCTTTATTAAAATAGTCAACTATTCAAGGTTGACTTTTATTTTTCTAAAACATATGTTATAATATACTCACATGGGGTAGCATAGGCATCGACATGTATAACTAGATAAGACTGCAAGTGGAAGTGACGCCTTAAGTCTATAATTAAAATTAAATGACAAGAATGAAAATTCTTTTGCTTTCAATGCCAATATGGCATTCGCTGCTTAATAATAAGTAGATAGCAAGCTTCTATATAATTTGCTTATAGGTTAAATAGAGGTTCATAAATATAAGATATATTCTTTTATTTGATTTAGATAAAAGAAAGAATACTAATAAATCTTAAGTTTATTAGAGGTTGGTCTTGAGCCATTAATAAAACAAAAAACAAATCAAGCTAAACTTGTAGATGTTTTATAATAGAATATATTGGACAGGAGTTCGATTCTCCTCTACTCCACCAAATTTGATTAATCGTCCTATTTTAGGACTTTTTTTATTTTATAATACTTTTACCTCTTATTTTTTGCAAAAAATAGAATTTTAAAATAAAAAAATCAAACTTTTTGTCTGACTTTTTAATTTAATTCTTTATAACTTGCTTTTAAATTATTATCAATAATTATTTCATATTTTTTCAAATATAATTCTTCATTAGTTTCAATATTATAATATTTTAATTCAATAATAGTGCGTCCCTCTTTTATACCTTTAATAAAAAAATGTTGTTCTAATATTCCATTTTGTCTAAAATTTTTATCTAATATAAGATTACAAATATCTTCATTTTCAATAATTTGCTTAAAATTATATGCTTTATTACCTAAATCAGCGGTTAATACAAGCTCTGTCATTTTAGCTTCTTTAATAATTCCAATACCAGGATAATCTAAATCATGTTCGGTTATCTCATACTTAGTAGGATTATTATTTAATATATCTTTAAGAAGATATTTGTCTTTACCATTAAATCTTACATAAACCTTATCACTTTTTAAACAATTAAAATAATAAATATATTTTTCACTTTCATAAATCTTTTCTTGCCCCTCTTTGCAAGTAGTTGATTCATCAATAAATTCAATACTATAATTATTATTTAAATCATTATTTTTAATAACTATAAGTGAAAATATAATAACTATAAATATAACAATAACAACTATAACTTTTATCCAGTCTTTTTTATCCAATTTATTTTTTTCTAATAAGAAAATATTATTTAATAAAGCTTTTATACCTTTTATATTTAGTATTAAATAAGCTATAGAAGCACCTAATACATTTAAAATAATATCATCAACATCAAATGCCCCACTCATAGTAATTAATTGTAAAAACTCAATACCTAAAGTAATTCCTATTGTTGTAATTAAAAATATTTTAAATTTATTTTGTTTTTTAAATAATATAGGTAAAAAGAAAGCTAAAGGTGTAAGACAAACTATGTTACCCACTAAATTATAAACTATGATATTAAGATTAGCTGAACTATTTAAAAAAGCTTTTACATATCCTCTAATAGTATCAAAAGGAATAATATTAATTGATGAACTATTTCCTCTAAAATAATCAAACGCTACTAAAGTAATTAATAATATTAAATATAATATAAAGAATATCCATAAACTTATTTTTAAAGGTTTATTATTTTTTAAATACTTAGATAATAACAAACTTCCTAAATATATAAATAAACATATTAAACAAAAATGAAAAACTCTTTGTGTTGTATCAAAAGCCATATTAGGTATTAACTCTATATATAAATATATCCCTATAAATAATACAGATAATAAATAAAATAAACTTGAACTAATAATACTAATTTTCTCTTTCATAATTTACCCCTATATTACTCTATACTAAACTCAACATAAACAGAAAAACTTTCGTATCTATCTTTTCCCTTTTCATAATCAAAATTTTTAATAATTCGATACTCTCCTTTTTCTAATTTTCCGTACCCTATTTCCCAATTTAGAGAAATCTCTTTAGATGTCTTAGATTTTAAACTAAAAGCTGGTAAATTGAAATGTAAATCATTTTCTATATTTTGCCACTTATCTTCTTTTTTTATTTTAATTATATACGGATTACCATAAGAAACATCAATATTACTATCATTTTTTAAAATCAATGTTACTCCAGTATTAGTTAGAGTTCCCTCTTTTATACTCATTGATACACCATCAATAGGATATTCCTTTTTTTCATATTTACTATTCTCATTATTAAACGCAAACCAAACAATTATAGCTATTAAAACTAATAAAAGAATAAAGGCAATATTTTTTAACCATTTTTTCATATAAACCTCTAATAAAACAATTTAGATTTTTCAAGTTTAAGTGTTGTAAGAACATCTTTACATTCTACATCACGACACAAATCAAAATATAAATTGTTCTCATTATCTAATATTTCATTTAAATAATCGCCATATTCAGGATTATTTTTTCCTGTTGTATAAAAACTATTTAATGTACTTCCACCTAAAAATATTTGCTTTTCATTATTTTTTAAATAATATAGTAATGTTCCTTTAATTTCTGTTTCTGAATAAAAAATATTTGTATTATAAGTAAGTAAATCTCCCTTACCATTTTTCATTACAAAAACATCAACACTTATATTTTCTGGTTCAGTTCTATATTCCCCTCTAAAACGATAAGCTACATCTCTTTTACTATCTAAGAAAATATAACCTATACAAACAATAACAATTAAAACAAATAATATTTCTTTCCAATGTTTTTTCATTAACCTCACTCCTCTAATATTTAGATTATACCACACAAAAAGCACTAATAATAGTGCCTTTAAAGTAGGTTTACTGCTAATTTTACTTAAATAGACAATTAATTAAGCTTTTTATTTAATATAGAAGCCTACTTGTAAAAAAGTCATTTTTATGATATTATGAATGTGTCAAGGAAACTTGCATAAAATAAAAAAAGGGAATACTTAACACTCCATTGTTGAGTACTCACCACTAATTTGTGTAAGCACTTAATCTACTGAAAGTAAATTGAGTGCTTTTCTCTTATTATAGATTACTACTTTACTAAAGTAAAAAGTAAGGCTATGAGTAAGAAGATAATTAAAATAAGAGAAAGAATTAAAAAATCCTTCTTATACATATCATCAGCCCCCTTTCCTACGAAAGTTGGCAAGCACTAAACTGCTAA
Source organism: uncultured Bacilli bacterium (assembly GCA_948999435.1). Classification (GTDB taxonomy): domain Bacteria; phylum Bacillota_I; class Bacilli_A; order RF39; family UBA660; genus Caccenecus. Next base: position 5,592 of record CARJCM010000033.1, on the reverse strand, counting down.
TATATTCCCTAATAAAATTATATCAAAAAATATGCTTTATAACAAACATAATCAACTAAATTTTATAAAATAAATTACATATAAAACTAGAATCTTTTTTATAACTACCCTTGTCCCATATCAATTAATTTCCAGGATGAAGTTTCATATTTTTTTCCATAATAAGCTTCATATCTTAATGTATTATTTTTAAGAAAAACTTCTGTATTTTTTAAAGCTTTAAAATCAAATTCTAAAACTATAATGTCATAATATTTCTCGTCCCACTCTTTTATCCCTTGTTTTTTACTATCATATTTTATGTTCAATAATTCACAATGTTTAAAATCTACAAATTCATTTTTTAGCTTATTTATTACTCTATTGATATCTTTTTTTTCATGAGTTCCCGTATTTTGAATATCAATATCAGCATTTTTTACAATACCCGAACTACAACCAGTCGAAAATACAACTAGTGTTATAATAGTTATTTCAAATAATATATTTTTAAAATATTTTTTCATTTTTACATCTCCTTCTTAATAAGCGGAATATACTTATTAGCTAAATTATAACACATAAATTTTGTTTAGAAAATGGTATTATTGATAAACGTAGTTTTCTATTAAATTATAAAATTCTTGATCTAATAAAGTTTTATCATAATTGGCTACTTTTTTTAAAATATTTTTAGGAAAATAATTTTTTATAAAAAGATAAGAATCCACATAATCAATTTTCGTTTTATCATTTGGAGCATAAACATTTAAAATTTCATACCCATCATTAGTTTTCTTTAAAACTATTTTATAAGGACTAGAAATTACTCCCTTTGGATTAATTATTTCATCATCATAATTTTTATCTAAACGAGACCCATACATAGCCCACAAATAAACTATTATTTCATCATCACTTTTTATATCAACTAAGAATGTATGAACAACTACAAAATTTACAAGATTAAAAGTTTCATTATTATAATTAGTATATGTTTTATCCATTTTTGTTAAAAAATATCTTTTAATAGATTTTTCCATATCTTGTTTTTTATATTCATACATAGGCCAATAATTTTTATTGCCCCAAGTACTAAACACTACAGGTTTATCATTACTCATTCTTTTGTTATCAATAATAAATAAACTACCAAAAATAAATACAATAATAAAAGTTATAACACTCAAAGAAGATAAAATAATTTTTTTAAATACCTTTCTTTTATTTTTCTCAAAAATAACTGTATTAATAATATTTTCTTCCAACTTTTCTTGATACTCATTTTCCTTTAATTGCTCACCACTTAAAAGTTCATTAATAGAAATATTAAAAATATCGCATATTGGTTTAAAAAGCGATAAATCAGGCATATTCTTTCCATTTTCCCAATTAGATATTGCTCTATCAGTAACATTTAATTTCTCTGCTAATTCTTGTTGAGTCATCTTATTTTCTTTTCGCAGATAACATATAAACTTACCTATTTTTTCTTGATTCATAACAATGCTTCCCTTCATAGCTTAATTATACAATAATTAAATAAAAAAGAACATGAAATGCCCCTTGAGTTATAAATTAATCATATTTTAGAATATCAAGTTTAAATTCTTCTTTTTTACAACCTGATAATAAAAATAAACAAATACTAATAAACCTTAAAGGAACTAATTTTCTCATTTACATCACTCTTTAAATAAATTATATCATGTAAAAATTAGCATTCAATATAATTAAATAGTTAATATAAAATTTAATAAATATATTGAAGAGATTATAATTTTATGATATATTTTAAGATATAACAAAGGAGAATATATATGGCAAAAAAAACATTTGAAATCAAAGATGACGAGCAATTATTTGCAGGAAAAGTTTCTGGAGACTGTTGGAAAATGCCTAATTTAAGTATTAATAGACAAGTTTCAGGAAAATATTATTTTACTAATAAACGTATTGCATTTCTAGCTTCAGGTTTAATTGGAACAGAAAGTGTAAGTTGGGAAATTGAATTAAAAGACATTGAAAAAGTTAAAACATGTACAACCCCTCCATTTTTTCCATTTGGAATCTTAATAACAATGAAAAATGGCGATAAATATAAATTATCTATTTTAAAGAGAAAGAAATACTTTAACTGGCTATTAGACCAAATTAATTAATAAAGATTCAATAAAAAATAAAGGAACTACAAGTATGCAAGAAATAAAAACAAATAGAATTTACAAACATTTTAAAGGAGATTATTATCTAGTAATTGATATTGCAAATGACTCTGAAACTAAAGAAAAATTTGTTGTATATCGAAGACTATATGGAGACTATTCATTATGGATAAGACCTCTTGAAATGTTTGCAAGTGTTGTAGACCATGAAAAATATCCTAATGTAACCCAAAAATATCGTTTTGAATTACAAGATATTGAAAGTGTTGCTACAAATTTTCAAAAATAAAAACTCCCCAAAAGGAGTTATTTTTTTATGGTTGCCCCAGTTGGATTCGAACCAACGGAATCATAGGGTCAGAGCCTACCGCCTTACCACTTGGCTATGGGGCAAATTACTTTTATATTATAGCACTTTTACTTTCTTTTTCAAATAAAAATATGTTAAAATATAAATGGTGATAATATGAATATTGAAATAAATATAACCGATGAAAACGAATTATTAAATATCTACAACAAAAATATAATATCTGAAACTCTAGATAATTATTTAATAACATCTTTAGAACATCGTTCATTAAAAGAAGATATTACAATTAATATAATTGGAACAAAAAATGAATTTATAAAAAGCATCATAACAAGCTATTATGAAGAAAAATATCTTTATTTAAAAAAAATAGACAAGTTAGATAACTACATTAGGTTAACATTATTTTTAATTGGAATTCTAGCTATATTTATATCTAAACAATTCACAAATATTGTAAGTGAAGTTTTTTTAATCGCTGGTTGGGTTATTATTTGGGAAATAATTTATGATGTTTTATTCAGTGAAATTAAACGCAAAAGAAAAGCTAGAATTTATAAAACTCTAGCCAAAGCTAAAATTATATTAAAAGATTAAAATATTTATTGTTTTACTCTACTTAAAGAAACTGCTTTTGATTTAATTAAATCTATATCACTAATATAATTAGCAAGTAAGCTATTTCTAATAAACTTATAACCATAATCTTCAAGGTTGCTTTCTAAATTTTCTGAATAAATTCCCATATCATTTGCTTTAACCACAAATAACTCTCCTGAATTATAGTTTACATACACAGCATAAACAAATACATGACATATCCCATTAATAATAACCTCGTCATAAACTCTATCTAAAAGTTTATTTCCATAAGGAAGCAATAATGCTCTCACATTATAAAATGCACTACCCTATTCTAAAATAAAGCCTGTAGGTTCAAGTCTACTTACACAAAAATAATCTCTTTGTTTTAAATCTTGTATTATAGCTGGTAAATTATTAAAATTATCAACATCTTGACTATCTATAAAATCAAAATGATAAAAAGCATTATTTTCTTTATCTCTTATTAATTCCACAGAATATCTAATAATTTCTAATTTATTATCATCTGTTAAAATAATATCATAAGCATTCATAAATTCAACTCCTTGATAATGTATTATATCACAACATTTGGAAATAATAAAGAATAAGGAGGACATATGAAAAAACCAGGATGCAATAAATGTGCTGAAACAACAGTTCAAGGACGCGCTTATATTGATGAAAATACAGGGTTATTATGTGTTTCATTAGAAGAAAAATATGATAAACCAGAAGGATTAAAAGTTTTAGTTCCTTTTGTATGTACTAATTGTGGAACAACCGAATGGAAAACAATTGATTCTTTAGAAGACGAAAAGTAGAGATTCTTCCCTCTACTTTTTTCTTTTAATAGAAACTACATTATCTCCTTCAAATATTATTTCAATAATATTAATACCATCCCAAGCACCATCAATAATAGCTTCTTCTTCATAATTTAAAATTAATCTATTATCTAAATTAAAACCTTTAGTACAATACTCACTTAAATAACTAGTAATAGCCACATTATGCGTAAACATAGCAATAGTTTTATCTTTTTCAAGTCTTTTTATTTTATTAATAAAACAAGTCATTCTTCTTTTAACATCATTTAAAGATTCTCCACCCGAAAGTTTATAACTAAAATCATTTTCTTGCATTTCGCTTACCATGCGAATTTTTTTATCTCCAATAGCACCGAGTACTCTTTCTCCAAGTTCCCTAGTTATTATAGTTTCAAGTTCTAATTTACGAGCAAGATATTTAGCTGTTCCAACAGCCATTACATATGGTGAAGAATAAATTACATTTGTTCTTTTTAAATAATCTATATTAACGAGTTCTTCACTTTCTTTTTCTCCTTCAATACTAAGAATTCTTTTTTGTCTTCTTTGTTCTAGAGTATCATCTGGATAATCCAAATTATTCATTGTTAAAGTATTATTAATTAAATAAATAGTCGTCATCCAAGTATTCCTCCTAAAATTCCGTAAGAGAAAATAAGCATAATAATACCAGCCATAATAACCCCAATTATAGCTGCTAAACAAGATTTCTTTTTATCCATACCAAGTAAAGCAGCGATTAAACAACCAGTCCAAGCTCCTGTACCAGGAAGAGGAATACCTACAAATAAAACTAAACCCAAATATTTTAATCTTTCAATTTGTTCTTTTTTAGAATTAGCTTTCTTTTCTAATTTTAAAACTAATTTTCCAAGTTTACCATTACGTTTTTTTAAAAAATCAAAAATACTTGTAATAAACCACAATATAAAAGGAATTGGCAGAATATTTCCAATAAAACAAACTAAAAAACTAGTCCACATTGGTGCATCCATAAGACTTGCCGCGATAAGTCCTCCTCTAAGTTCTAAAATAGGCATTAGAGAAATAATAAACATAACTAAATATTTCCCCCACCATACTGCTGAAATACCACCAAACAATCCTACAAAAAACTTTGCTAATTTATTTGCCATAATTTATAACATTCCTTTCAAATTTTCTATCCTTTAGATAAAAAACAATTTAAATTATTTCTAACTATCTTTTATTTAATTATAAAATATATTATAAAAGTTAGCAAGGAAAAATAAAAAGAGATGTAAATTATCTAAAACTAGGTTTTACAATCTCCAAGGTTCTCACAAGTTCATATTTTTTATCAACATCACGTAAAGATTTTATTTTCTTAATACTTCCTCCATAACCATTTCTATGAGACAAAGTACCATCAGCATTTCTTCTAACAAAATGAAAATCACCAGTAGACTTTATTATAGTATCACTAAAAATAAATATCTTATAGCCACCATAACTAGGCTCAGCATTAATTCTACTATCAAATACTTTTATTTTTAAGAAATCCATATCAGCATAAAATTTATCTAAAAGATCTTGAACATCATAAACACTAGTTCTTGTTCTATTATTAACATCGCTAATAAAACCTACATTAAAATTTAAACCTAAATAAGAACTAAATAATGTTCGCATCCTATAAAGACTTTGAAACATTAAAGGACATTTTATATCCAAAGCATATGTATAACAATTTCCAAAC
>CARJCM010000032.1 GCA_948999435.1 uncultured Bacilli bacterium | reverse complement strand
GTTTTTCTACAAGTTTTACTTCATTTAAACAAACGAAATATACTTTTCTATTATTATATTCGTAATATTCACTTATTTCATTTTCACAATTGTCTTTTTTTACTACGTCTAATTTTAAAGCTTCTAAAGTCTCATTTTCTTTTTCGTTATTTTTAGCACTACATCCGCTTATTAAACATAATAAACATATTAATAAAATTCTTTTTTTCATTTTTTTACTCCTATATTAACTAGATTATACCATATGAAAATTATTTATACAAGCAAAAAGACAACTCTTTTTAGAATTGCCTAAGATATTTAATTGTTATTTTTTACTATTTCTAATGCTCCATGCATTTTCATATCGTATTTTACTATTTCATTTGAGCCATAAGCTTTTAATAATTCTTCTACTGTGATGCCATAATTTGATGCCATTTCTTCAGCTTTTTTGTTAACTTCTTCTTCAGTAAAGTCGATTTTTTCAGCATCAGCGATAGCTTCTAATAAATAACGATATTTGATTCTCTTTATTGCTTCTGGTTCCATTTGTTCATGCATTTTTTCGTGAGTCATTCCTGTTATTTGCATGTAATCTTCTACTTTAATTCCTTGCATTTTTAATTGATCTTCAAATTGGTGAATCATACGATGTACTTCTTCATCAATTATATCTTCTGATAATTCAACTTTCATATTATCACTAGCTTTTTCTAAACATTTTTCTAAATGCGCATCTTCAATATCAGCAGTTTTACGTTCAGTTATAACATTTTCTACTTCTTTACGGAATTCAGTTTCATTTTTAATATTTTCATAACCTAAATCTTTATAAAAATCTTCATTTAATTCTGGCACTATTCTCTCTTTAATTTCTCTTACAGTTACATTGAATTTAACTTCTTTTCCTTTTAAATCAGCGACATAATCTTCTGGGAACTTTAAATTTAATTCTTTTGTTTCGCCAATAGCCATACCAATAACGCCGTCTTCAAATCCTGGGATGAATGTATTAGTACCAATTTCTAATGGATAATTTTCACCTTTACCGCCATCTAGGGCTTTACCATCAACAAAACCTTCAAAATCAATAACAGCAGTATTTCCTTTTTCGACTTTTCCTTTTTCTTTTGGAGCTATTTCTGCTAATTGATTTTGTAATTTAGCAACTTCTTCATCAATTTCTTCTTTAGTTACTTTTACTGTTTCTTTTTTAATGCCTAATTTTTTGTATTCACCTAATGTTACTTCTGGCTTAGCTGTAATTGTAAATTTGAAAACAGCTTCTTTTTCACTTATACTTGTAATATCTAATTTGGGTTCGATTACAGGAGTTATTTTAGCTTCATCTAATGCTTTTTGGTATGCTTCGTCCATAACAAAATCTACTGCGTCCATATACAAAGCTTCAATACCAAATTTCTTAATAAAAATATTTTTTGGCGCTGTCCCTTTTCTAAAACCTTCAACTTTTACTTCTTTGTTTTTCTTTTTATATGCTTTATCAAGGGCATTTTCCCAAGTTTCGCCCTCAATCTTGATTTCAATTTCTTTTACGTTTTTCATAAAACACTATTCCTTTCAAATACTTCCAATATTATAACGTATTTTTATACTTTTTACAAGCTAAATTACCTTTATCTTGCTAGAGTATCATTATCTTTGACATATATTTTTAAAAAAACATATATAGTTTTTGATATACATGCTTTTTAGATTAAAAAATTAATTAGATTAGTAAATTTTTCGATAAATATAAATACTATTCCTAAACTTCCAATTAGAAAAGGGCCATAAGGAACTTCCTTGTTTTTACTTAACATAATAGACCCTAAGGCATATGGCATTGCTAGTAACGATGATAATATAATTGCTACTAAACCTAATCTTAGATTTAATATTAAACCTATTACTATAGCAAGTTTTATGTCGCCGCCACCTAAAGCTTCTTTTTTGAATAATATTTTTCCTATTTTTCCTATTAAAAGCATTATTACAAATAATATGATACCACTTATAATACTAATCCCAACTTCTTTAAGACCAAAATAACAATATTTTAAAATTAATGTTAAAATACTAGATATAACTAATGGACTATCTAAAATTATTAAATACTTAAAATCACTTACAAATATAGTAGTAACTAAAGCCATAATTATAATGGATATAAAAAATTCATAAGATACTCCATAACTATAATGGCTAAATAAAACTAGTAAACCATTTGTTATGCCAATAAATAAATTTAAAATCCAAGAATTGTCATCTTTTGGTCTAACCTCAGGTATTTTTAAAGGCAATCTCTCACCAATTAATGAATATAATAACCCTAGAATAAAACCAATTAAAAATAATATAATTATCATGCTAAATTCTCCTAACTAATTTGTCCATAAAGACTAAACATTGGAATTACTACTGCTAATATTATTATACCTACTATTAGAGCTAAAATAACAATCATTATAGGTTCTAAAAAGCTTTTTAAATTTGTTACTTTAGATTTATGTAAATCGCTATAATAATTTGCGACTTTCTCCATCATTAAAGATAATTCGCCAGTTGATTCTCCAGTTACAATCATATAATATGCAACATCAGGGATACACCATTTATTTTCAAATGATAATGATATTTTTTCGCCACTTGCAATATTACTAATAGTCTCAATCATTATATCTTTATAAACTTCATTATTAGTTATATTTGTTAATATTTCCATAGAATTTGTAATATAGACACTATTTTTTAACAAACTGGCAAATGTTTTAGTGAATAAAGTTATCTCGTGATAAATAATAATTTTGCCAAAGAAAGGTATTCGCATACCGATGGTTTGGATACTTTTTCTAAAGCTTTTTACATTCCGATACATAATTAAGGTTGTTAATATTACTACTAATAAAATGACAATTAAAATATTAATATTACTAGTCATAAATTTACTTATATTAATAATCGTTAAAGTAAATCCACTTACTGTGATGCCAGCATTATTATAAACTTTAATAAATTCAGGGATAACATATATCATTATAAAAGTTAAAACCGCAGTGGCAAATACTAAAAGAATTGTGGGATAGATAATTGCACTAATCATTTCTTTTCTGGTTTTGTCTACTTCCATATAATATTCTGCCATATCATCTAATGTTTTAATAATCTCACCTGTTGCTTCGGCGGATTTAATCATATTAATTAATAAACTAGGAAAAATATTCCCTAAACTGGCTAATGCATTACTAAAATTTTCGCCTAATGTTAATTCATAAGATATTGCTTGATATATCTTCTTTTTGTTAGGGTCTTTACTCGCTTGTTTGGTCATTAATTTTATTGTATCATTTAAAGTTATACCTGCTTTTAAATATGTTGCAACTTGCGTTAACCAAAATATTAAATCTTTAGTACTTAATTCATGCTCTCTTTCGAAACCTATCTTTTTTAAGAAATTTGCTATATTATTCTTTTCAACTTTATATACATTTATTCCTTCACTTGCTAAAAAGTTATGAAGAGTTATTTTATTAGTTGCACTCATTGTACCTTTTACTTTTTTACCATTTTGGTTTGTTCCATAATAAGTGTAGTATTCTTTTTTTACTTTTCGAAGTTTAGCTTCGGCTTGCATTTCTTTAATTAAGTTGTTTTTTTCACGATTAATTCTTTCTTTCTCAGCATACGTTAAAACGTGGACATCTTCTTCTTTTTTGGCTGGTACATTATTACTATTAGCTTTTTCTATACCATTTTTTTCTCTTTTACGAAAATCTTTCTTGGCTTTTTGATAACCAAATATATTTTTCCAAACATCAAAGAAAATAAATTTAACACCAATGAAAAAATGTCTAATAAAACTTATTATAAATATAAATGGCGCTAAAAATATTTTTGTATTCCCTTCTAATTTCATTTTATCTACCCTACTTTATAATGATTATAACATAATTTTTATTATTATAAAACTAAAAAATTAATTTTTAAATTAAAAGCAATTTTATTAATTTTAGTCATATATTATATTAGGTGATTGTCTATGTTTGGAGCTCCTGTATCTAGTGGTTTAACGTTCGCAAAAGTTTTGGGTGGTATTTCAAAAACACTTAGTATTGCTAATCAAGTTATTCCTTTGTATCAACAAGCTAAACCGATGATTCATAATGCTAAAACTATTTTGTCAGTATTAAAAGATGTTAATAAACCTTCAAATAATACTAAGCCTACAAATGAAAAAACTACTAATAATTCTGTTACTAGTAGTAATAATTCTTTAACTGACACAACTCCTATTACAAATAATAATAGTCCTGTGTTCTTTTTGTAATTAGTTTTGTAATTTTTTTAATTCTTTAATTCTTATTTTATGACTTAATCTTGTTATAATGTGCTTTTTAGGTATACTTTTTAAAATACTTTTTTCTTTTTCTTCTAAATACTTATAATACTCCTTGTTATTACTTTTACCATATTTTAAAGATAGTTTGTTTTCTTTTTGAAATTCTTTTGTAAAAATAATAATAGGATAATATTTATCTTTGTCTTTTATGACTATTTCTTTTTGTATATAAAAGCATTTTTTTAACATTTCTTTTCGTAATACTTCATAATCATTATTGCTACTTATGATATATTTTTCTACATTCTTCGGAGCATTATTTATAATACTTAAAATTGTTGATGTACCCATTCCTGATATTATAACAGTGTTTATTTTATTATTGTTTATTCCTTTAAAACCATCCGATAAATATACTTCAATATTAGTGTTTCTTTTCTTAATGTTCTCTTTAGCAATCTTGATTACATTTTCACTGATATCAGATGCATAAACGTCTTTACATAACTTTTCTTTTTTTAAATATATAGCTAAATATGCATGGTCGCAACCTATATCTATAACTATGTCCTCTGGTTCTATTAAACTTGCAATAGCAATTAATTTCTTGTTTAACATTAGTCTGATAGGAAATCCTTTAACTTTTTAGCTCGTGATGGATGTCTTAATTTTCTTAAGGCTTTAGCTTCTATTTGACGAATACGTTCTCTTGTTACATTGAATTTTTTTCCAACTTCTTCTAATGTATGACATGTTCCATCAACTAGTCCAAAACGTAACTCTAATACTTCTTGCTCTCTTACTTGTAGGGTCATTAATACACTTTTAATCTCTTCTTTTAAAATTTCATTTGTAGCATATTCTTCTGGTGACATACTTGATTCATCTTTGATGAAATCTCCTAAATGGGAATCGTCTTCTTCACCAATAGGCGTCTCTAATGAAACTGGTTCTTGACTAATTTTTATTACTTCTCTTACTTTTTCAACACTAATACCCATTTTTTTAGCAAGTTCATCTTCTGATGGCTCACGATTTAACTCTAATGTTAATTGTCTTTGAATACGTGACATTTTATTAATGGTCTCTACCATATGAACTGGTACACGGATTGTTCTTGCTTGGTCTGCTATTGCTCTTGTAATAGCTTGTCTTATCCACCATGTTGCATAAGTAGAGAATTTGAATCCTTTATCACTATCGAATTTATCAACAGCTTTCATTAAACCGATATTTCCTTCTTGAATTAAATCTAAGAATAATAAACCTCTTCCGACATATCTTTTGGCAATACTTACTACTAAACGTAAATTGGATTCAGCTAGTTTATTTATAGCTACTTCATCACCACTACTAACTCTTTCGCTTAATTCTAGTTCTTCTTCTGGTGATAAAAGAGAAATACGTCCAATTTCTTTTAAATACATACGAACTGGATCGTTGATATTGATATCTTTAGTTAACTCTGCATCATCTAAAATAATAGGCTCTTCTTCAATTATTTTAGGAACACCATCTGGGTCTGTTCCTGCATCTTCATCAGCGACTACTTGAATGTCATTTTCCATTAATGTATTATATATCTCATCTAAAGAATCATTGTCTACATCTAAACCTTTTAGGGCATCTGCTAGTTGCTCAAATGTAATATACTTTTTTTCTTTACCAATCTTTATTAAATCATTTATTCTTTCTTCTAGTGATTTAATCTCAAATATTTCTTTTACAGATTCTTTTGTTTCCTTTGTTTCAACTTTTTTTTCATTATTTTTCATAACCTACACATCCTTTTTTTATCTCTAATAGTTTATTTGCTAATTCTAATCTTTTGTTAGAATCTAATTCATTTGCTATTTTTTCTTTTAATTCTTTTATTTCTTTTTTGGCCATTTCAGTACTTGCTACACATATGAATTCTTCAAATGATGCCATGTCTAATTCTTCTAAATTTATTTCTTTTATTATTTCCATTACATCGTCACTTAAATAATCTTTAGTGTTTATATAAGTAATGAAAGACGCTATATCTATACTGTGATGATTTTCAGCATAATAGATTATTTCGCTAGCTATCCCACGATATTTTTTGTTATCCAAGAATCCTAACTCTTTTTTGTATTTCTCAATATATTTTGTGTCATTTAACATAAAGTAAATAATATTTCGACAAGCTATATCATACTTCGAATTCTTCTTTTTGACAAGCTTTTTTTCAGGCTCAACCTTAATTACTTTGTCTTTACTTTGTTTTTTTAACTCAGACTTTAATAAATCAATGGGTATATCATAATCTTTACTCATCTTATTGATAGTTAATTCTTTTGTTAAATCATCATTAATATCTTTTATGTTGTTTATTATTTCTTTAACATAACTTACTAAGTCATTGGTTTTAGATAAGTCTTTATTCTTCTTTAAATATTTTAGTTTAAATTCTAAAAAACTAATGGGATTTTTTATATTATCTAGTATGGCTTCTATACCATTTTTTATGATATATTCGTCAGGGTCTTTTTCGCCACTTAATCTGACTATAAAAGGATTTAATCCTGCACTTTCTAATATATTGCCATTTGTAAATGTAGCTGTTTCTCCAGCGTTGTCATTATCTAACATTAAAATAACTTTCGCTCGTAAACTTTTTATTATATCAACTTGCTCTTTAGTAAGGCTTGTCCCCATAAGCGCTATAACATTTTTTATTCCATTTATACTCATTCTGACAGCATCCATATTACCTTCAACAATTATAACTTCTTTTTTTCTACTTATTTCTTTCCTCGCTCGATGATAATTAAATAATATTTGTCCTTTTTTAAAAATGCTGCTCTCTTTGGAATTTAAATACTTCGCTTGCTCTTTATCTTCATCTTTATATATTCTTCCTGTAAAACCTATAACTTCGCCTTCTAAATTATGAATCGGAAAAATGATTCTATTTATAAATGTGTCATTTAAATATTTACCATTGCGATTTACTAACCCTAAACTTACCATAGCTTCAATATCATATTTTTTACTAGTTAATAAATTATGAAGAGAATAATTTTGGTCTAAGGCTAAACCTATATCAAATTCCTTTATGGCAGTACTAGATATCTTTCGGTTATTTAAATATTCTTTCGCTTTTAATCCTAGTTCAGTATTTAAATTGTTTTGATAATATTTTAAACTTATATCCATTATTTCATATTCTGTTTTATTTTGCTTTATTTTAGCTTTGTTATTAATTGCACCTTTAAATGTTAAACCGCATTTTTCGGCAACTATTTTAACCGCTTCAATAAAATTTACATTTTCATACTCGCTTACAAAAGTAAAAACATTACCTGCAGCACCACATGAAAAACATTTATATATTTGCTTTTCTTCTGAGACACTCATACTTGGAGAGTGATCTTCATGAAATGGACAAACACCAAAGTAATTTTTTCCTTTTTGGGTTAAAGGTAAATAACTTGATATAACTTCGACTATATTAGCGCTTTTACGAATATTTTCTAATTCTTGTTCATTATTCAAGCCAACTCACTCCCTAAAAATACGTTCTATATATATTTATTACCATTATTACTTGGATTTCCTTTAAAAAAAGCAAATTTTTTACAAAAAATCTGCTTTTCTAGACATTTTTCACTTAAATATCACTGATACTCTTTAATTTACCATAATATATCATCTGAGTTTTATTGTTGTTTTTAGTGCAAGTAATAAGAATTATTCTCTCGCTCAAATCTTCTTTTAAATATAAATTACCAGTTTTATTTTGTTCTTCTATTTCTTCAATTATATATTTATATACTTTGTTTTGATAATATATTGTAATATCATCTTTTAACTTTAATTTGTATAAATCTTTAAAATAAGCATTACTTCTATTTCCAGAATGACTGGCTAAAATTATATTTTTGGGAAAATTACTATTTTCGTGAACTAAAATGTTTTTTTCGACATTATTTCTTTTATCATCTATCCTATAAATCTCCTTTTTTAAATTGATTTTTGGTATTTCTAAAATAGCATAATACTCCTCTTTATTAGTTATTTTTTGAACTAATAGTTTTTCTTCCTTATGGTTATTAAATTCTTTAATGCTCGAATTAATAATAGGAATTAATAAAATAGTTATTAAAACTAATAAACTGATAAGTTTATATTTTTTCTTTTTAAACATTTTTATGTTTGGTATATTTTATACCTACTCCTATAAATAATAGTATTAAAACACTTAGATTTATATTATTAGACTTAGTATTTGGAACATCAATTTCAGTTCGGTTATTAGAAGTTACAATGGTATCTATGCCTTCTTTTACCTCGATTTTTATTGCATCATCTAACTCATAATCATTATCTTTATATATTTCTTTAATGTAATAAATTCCTGTTTCTAAATCTTTAAATATAATTCTACCATAATTATCAGTTACCTCTTCTTTAATTAATTCTTTATCTTTATTATATAAAGCTATTTTAATGCCTGATAAAGGTTTACCAGTTCTAAAATCATATTTATTAATTATAATATTTCCTTTATTATTATTGTTTTTGTTTATTTCTTCTTTAATATCTTCAGTAGTTATCTCTTCTTTTATTATAACTGGCTTATTCTCATCAAAGTTTTCATCTATGGTTATAGTATAATTTTCTTTAATGCTGCGAGTATTATTTTCTTTTATTGTATATTTACCATAAGATAATTCAATTAAGGCCTGTCCTTCATTATTGGTTTTAATTTGACTCACTAATTTGCCGTTTTCATCAATTATATCTAATGTAACGTTTACAGCAGGCGAAATACTATTATCATCTTTTATTAATTGCTTTTCTATTGTGACATTTTTGGTTTCTAATTCATTTTTTAGTTCAATAATCATATCTTCTTTTTTTACTTCAAAGTGTATTTCTTCAGCATTTATTTTGTATCCATATGATGACTTTGTTTGTTTTATATAATATTTACCTGGTTGTAAATCTATATTCGCTGTACCATCTTGCTCTAAAGTAAAAGTATAGTATTCATTTCCCTCTTCGTTAAATACTTTGTATACATTATTTTTTATAGAGTACTTTGGGGAAATATTACTTTTAATTTTAATTAAAGGGTTTGGAATAGTCACAATTAAAGTTTTACTTATAGTACCTATATTACCTCTACTTATTAACTCCTCTTGATTATAATTGGTGTATATTTTCATATTTTCTGAAAATTCTTCTGTTTTTCTTCTAAATTCTATACATACAACATTGGGGTTAATGGGTTTTATTTGGAATTCATTATTTATAATTTGATATTCTAAATCATTATTTGTCGTGATTATATAAAACTCTTCTAAAATGTTGTTTTCATCAGTAAGATTTAAATTTTCTGTTAATTTTATTTCGTGTGATAATCTTTCGTTATCTTCTAAAAATGATGGTACTTTATAAAAATGATTTATATCATCTAATATAGCTTTTATTTCTTCTTCATATAAAACTATTTTATTATTGTTGTTATCTACAAAATATATTTCACCATTAGCTTCTTTTACTAATTCGCTCCATATCATATATTGCGTTATAATATACCATTTTATATCATTTCTGTTTTGATATCCATAACCAAAATATGTGATTAATCCGATTTTAGTTTGTAACTCTATATTTAATGGGTTCATTCCACCATAAAAATCATAATCATCATAAGAATTATTGTAATTAATCTCTTTTAAATGAATACTATAAAGATGTTCAGATGTGTCTTGATTAATTGTTTTATATATTTTTCTGGTTTCGTTAATATTATCTGTTTTTAAGTGAATCTTAATATCTGGATTTATATTTTCTTTTACTATGTCTATAGCATAACAATTTTTAGACATTATAAAGAATGAGCCTATAATTGTTATTATTGTTATTATTTTTTTCATATTATCTCCTTTTCTTAGGCAGATAAAAACTCGCATAAATTTCCTTACCTTGTGATGGGACAATAAAATTCATACGAGTGAATTGTTTTATACTATAACACATAAGTTACCAATTGTAAACAAAAAGTTATGTTTTTAGATATTTTTTGTTATTTATTTTGTTTATTAATGGAATAAATAAACTTAAAAAGAAAATGCTTATAAAACTAGCTTCATATACTAAACCTAAATAACTTAAAATACTAGTTAATGTACCAATTAATAATCCATATACTATTTTGCCTTCTTTATTTATGGGACTAGTATATAAATCGGAAGCTAGGAATATAAAGCTAAAATAATTAGTGCCATTTAATAATATATTTATATAATTGTAATTTTTGGTGACTAGAATAATTATTAAATTTATTATTATAAAAGTTAAGCTGGAAACTATTGCAATGATTCTTTTGTAATATCTACTGGTTGATAAAATGATTAAACTAATTATGAGAATTAAAATACTAGTTGCACCAATGGCGCCTTTACCTAATCCTAAAAATATATCAAAATAATTATAATTAAATTTGTTTAACTTTTCAGCGATATTTAAGTAAGAATAGGAATTTAATAATAAAGCTAGAATGAGTGTTATTCTTGCAAAACTTCCTAAATTAAATTTTAATCTGCTTTTAGCTATTATAACTTTGCCTATAAATAAACTAACAAATAAAAGTATGGGATATATGATTAAATTGGTATTTATCGAAATAGTACAACTAATAATTAAACAGATTAATATGTTTTCTTTAGAACTATCTTTTAATATTTTAGAGATTAGAAATCCTATTAATATACTAATACTATAAAAATATATAGGAATAAAAATCTTTGAGATATTAATTAAATCATTAGTATATAGTAAAATACCGTTTTTATAAATGCTAAATATTATTAGAGGTATAAGAGCTAAATAATATTTTTTTATTAAATCTTGTTTATCATTAGTGCTGTGTAATATTGGTACTTTAGTCATTGTTATCTCCTTCTATATCACTATAATTAAAGTTTATGTATACAGGACAAATATAAGAACATAAACCACATTTTAGACATTTATTTTTTTCTTTGTAATTCTTTTCTTTTAATAAAAGTGGGTTTATTCCAACAGGACATATATCAATACAAGCCCCACAGTTAAGACATTTTTCTTCTTTTTTATAAGCTTTTTCTATAGTTTCTTTTTTAATAACTAAAATTCCTGTTAAATCATTTGTTATAACTAAATTATTTATATCTATTTCTTTTCCACTCATAAGACCATTAACTATGAATGTAGAGTCTTTTCCTAATCCTTTGATACTTTTAAATACTTCCTTTAAAGATGTACCGATTTTTACTCTAATAATACTTGAGTTAACGATATTATTGCCGCTTATAGTTATTAATTGGTCAGTTTTTAAACGTCCTTTTTTGATAAAATTACTTATATGATAAAAATTACTGGCTTTAATCACTTCTGTGTCTTTTTCTTCTAATCCTAAATGTTTTAATAGTAATTTATTGTTGCCTAATAAATAAAGATTGGGAATAATTTCTAGTTTAATATTAGTATACATACCTAAATAATTCATTAGTTCATTGATACTAAAGTTATTGGAAGCTTTAACAGCGATAGATACATTTACTTTATAGATATCTGATAATTTGTCTAATACTTCTAAAAAGTTTGCATACTCTAAAAATAAATAGAAACTTTCAGTTAAAATGTATGGTTCATCATCTATACAATTTAAAACTATTTCTTTCTTATTATTTAAATTTACTTTAAATAAATCTAATATTTTATCTAATACTTCTTTTTTAATGTTTAAAATGTTTTTCTTTAATTTACTTTCTTTAATAGTAACTTCAGTAAAATCATTTTTAATTTCAATAGCATCTATTTCTCCTTTGATAGTAATAACTTTTTTAATACTTGTTACCTCTCCGGATATAGGAGAAGTAATTATATCATTACCTTTACTTATTAGAGGCATGCCTATTTTTACATTTGTTCCTTTTTTTACTAATAACTTACTACTTGGTAAAATAGGAATGTATACATATTCAGGCTTATTTATATTTATAACTTTGTTAGATACTTTAATACTTGAATCTACACTTAATTCTATTAATTTTTCCATTTTACCACCTTTATAAATATTATCATAAAAAAAGAAGAAAATATATTCCTTTTTGCTATTTAATTAGTATTTTTACTTTATTTAAAATATTTAACTTTATTATTTTTCGTTAGGCTTAATTGTGCTTTTTTCTTCTTTTAAGGTGTTAAGATATTCCTTTAGATTCATAGCTACATTTTCGGGTAGTATTTTCCCTAATTCTTCTAAACTCGCATTTCGTATCTTATTTACACTACCAAAAACTTTAATTAACTCTTTTTTTCTTTTAGCTCCAATTCCTTCAATGTTATCTAATACACTTGATAT
Source organism: uncultured Bacilli bacterium (assembly GCA_948999435.1). Lineage (GTDB taxonomy): Bacteria > Bacillota_I > Bacilli_A > RF39 > UBA660 > Caccenecus. Next base: position 2,306 of record CARJCM010000032.1, on the reverse strand, counting down.
TGCTCCTTTACTTCTTATTTGTCTATGATAACTAATGGTGTATCTATGAACTTCGTCTTGCATTCTGGTTAAATAATGAAATATTGGACTTGTTCTTTCGAGTTCAATTACTTTGTAACCATCACTATCTATTAAATCGTTAGTTCTATGTTTATCATTTTTTCTTAAACCACATACTTTAATTTTTAAATTCAATTCGTTTAACATATTTAAGCACGCATTTATTTGGTTAATACCACCATCGACTACAATTAAGTCTGGTAATTCAGTCTTATCTATTAAAGCACGATAATATCTACGATATATGACTTCTTCCATAGTGTGATAATCATCATTTTTATCTAAACTTATTTTGTATTTACGATATTCTTTCTTAGCAGGTTTGCCATTTTTAAAAACAACCATGCAACTTACAGTGAATTCACCAAAAAGATTGGAATTATCAAATAAATCTATACGATCTAATTTTTTTAAATTTAATAAATCTCTTAAATCGTTATTCGCTTGTTCTGTTCTTTGTTCATCTTTTTCAATTATTTCTAATTCGTTTTCTAAATTTATTTTAGCGTTGGTGTTTGCCATATCTAATAAGTTTTTCTTTTTGCCCTTTTGAGGAACAAGAAAACTGGTTTTAATTATCTCACTTAAGATATCGGTATTTATATTACTTGGACATAATACTTCTTTTGGTATTTCGTGACGACTATAAAAATTCATAATATAATACTCTAATTCATCTTTTAATTCACTAACTATTGGGAATATGTCAGTGTGTCCTCCGACCATACGGCCGTTTCTTAAAAATAATATTTGAATACTTAAATATCCTTTATCAAAGAAATAACCTATAATATCACGATTAGTATAATCATGTAATTCCATTTTTTGTTTATCTAATACAATACTAATATAATCTAATTCTTTTTTTAATTCTAAAGCCATTTCAAAATTTAGTTCTTTGCTGTGTAATTCAATCTTCTCTAAAATTTTATTTTTTAAAATATCACCATTTCCTCTTAAAAAACTTAGAATTTCTTCTTCCATCTTCTCTAATCTTTCTTTATCGACATTGTGTTCACAATACCCTAAACATTCACCAATATGATAATATAAACATACTTTTTTAGGCATACTATCACACTTTTTTAAAGGATATAATCTATTTATTAAGGAAACTATACGTCTTGCTGCATAAGCGTTAGGGTATGGACCGAATAACATTTTTTTATCTTTTCTTTTGATTGTTAAATATCTTGATACTTGAAGTCTGGGATATGGTTTATTTATATATTCAATATAAGGATAGCTTTTATCATCTTTTAAAAGAATGTTGTATTTTGGATCATAATGCTTTATTAAGTTGAATTCTAATAAAAATGCTTCTAATTCACTACCTGCGACTATATATTCAAAATCCGCGATTTCACTTACCATTTTTTCAGTTTTACCAGTATGAGGTCTATTAAAATAAGAATTTACTCTTTTATTTAAATCTTTGGCTTTTCCAACATATATAATTGTTCCTTCGCTATTTTTCATTTGATAAGAACCTGGTAAATGAGGAATTAATTTTAATTTTTCTTTAAACATTATGACCACCTAGTAATATTATACTACAAATTTAATAAATTTTAAGATATAATTAGTATAGGTGTTTTAAAATGAAATTATTAAATGAATATACTTTAGAAATTAAGAAGTCTAAATTTATAGGTTATTATTATCAAGTTGAATCAATTGAAGAGATAGAAATTATTTTAGAAAATTTAAAAAAAGAACATAAGAAAGCTAAACATTCTCCTTATGCTTACAAAATAAATGGTCAAATAAAAAAATCTGATGATAAAGAACCATCAGGGACAGCGGGTATGCCTATTTTAAATATAATCGATAGAAATGATTTGAATTATGCTCTCATTGTTATAGTTCGCTACTTTGGGGGAATTAAACTTGGGGCTGGAGGTTTGCTTCGCGCTTATAGCAATACTGCTAAAGAATGTATTAAAATAAATTAATATTTTCTAACACGATATTTCCGTGATTGTTATTGTTACTATTCTTGTTAGCCTTTACACGATTATTATATATACCTATTATATAAGCTGTTGCTATAACTACACCTAAAAAAATAATAATTGAAATAGTAACTTTCTCATAATATTTTAAATTCATATTCTCTCACCTACTATTATAGTATACCTAAAATATTTGTTTTTAACAATAGAAAAAAGATGTGTTTGACATCTTTTTGGGTTCTATAATAAATAGTGTTGGTGAAAAAAACTGACACTATTTTTTTAATTCAT
>CARJCM010000031.1 GCA_948999435.1 uncultured Bacilli bacterium | reverse complement strand
AGATTGCTACTTCTTGAAAAATATCTAATAATATGCTAAAATGTATATAGATGAAGGAGACTTCATATAATAAAAAAGAGAAACGTATGACTATAGCAAGTTAAACGTTCCTATGATAAATACATTGATTTGTCACAAAACGCTTATATATCTAAGATGCTAAGCGTTTTTGTTTACCTTGATTTTTTGTTATCTTTCAAAATTATTAACAATACTACAAGTACTATTAAATATTCCAAAACAAAACCTTTCCACCATAGGCATCACCTCACTTTGTGAGGAACGCTTAACAATCATACGAATCTCTACATATATTATACCAAAAATATATACTTTAAACAAAACTTTTTGACTTATAAAAAGCAATAAATTATATTGCCTTAAATTTCATTATTTTTTAAAATATCTCTAATTCTAGTCGCTTTATTCAAAGCTGTTTTAATTAAATCAAAAAACTTAGTTAAATATCTCAAGAAAACTTCTGATATTAATGCAAAATTAATACACAATAAAGTTCCTTGAATACTCATCGAATCTGTTATACCAAAAAATTCTTTAAAGAATAAAATAGATAATATTAAACCTATTGTACATAAACTCCATATCGCCCATTTATATTTATTCATAGGTTTACTTATATTATATAAAACCATTATCCCAATAATTGATAAAAGAATAGTTGAAGCACTAGAAATATCTGAATCACTAGCCGCAAAAATATTACCAAAAGTAACCATTGCCGCCACAATTATCGTATCAGTTATAGCTCCTGGTATTGCTTTAAATAAAATATTATTTATAAACTTACCTTTAATCAAATCCTCATTAGGTATTTGTGATAAAAAGAATGCAGGAACACCAATTGTAAATAAACTAATTAAAGATATTTGTGCTGGTTGTAAAGGATATTTAACATTTAAAAATATTGCTAAAATAGAAGTACAGAAAGAAAAAATATTTTTAACTAAAAATAAACTTCCTGAACGTTCCAAATTATTTACAACTTGTCTTCCTTCTCTAACTACTTCGGGCATTTTTGCAAAATCTGATTCTAATAACACAACTTGACTAGCATTGCGAGCAGCTTCACTTCCGCTAGCCATAGCAACGCTACAATCAGCATCTTTTAAAGCTAAAACATCATTTACTCCATCACCAGTCATCGCAACTGTTTTACCATTTTTTTGTAAAGCTCTTACAAATTTTCTTTTTTGATCTGGCGTAACTCTCCCAAAAACTGTATATTTCATAATCGCTTCTGTTATTGCCTCATCAGTAGTAAGAGTTGAAGCATCAATATAATTTTCTGCTCCTTCAATTTCTGCTCTTTTAGCAACTTCCGAAACTGTAATAGGATTATCTCCTGAAATAACTTTTATTTGGACTCCTTGTTTTTTAAAGAACGCGAAAGTTTCTTTAGCATTTTTACGAATTGGATTAGAAACCATAATAAATGCCAAAGGTGTAACTTTTTTAGTTAAAGAAGAACCAGTTAAAGTTCCATCATATTTAGCAAAAACTAAAACTCTAAAACCTTTTTTACTATATTTTTCAACTTGACTACGATATATTTCATAATCTTTTTTCAAGATAAATTCTGGTGCTCCCAAACAATAAGATTCAGCCTCAAAATTAACTCCACTATATTTATATTCTGAAGAAAAACCAGTCACACTTTTCATTACTTTCCCCGTTGGTTTTATAAAATAACTTTTTAAAGCTGACATTGTTATATTATCAGCATCCTGATAAAAAACAAAATCACTAATTAAATCATTAATTTCTTCTTTAGTTTTCTTAACTCCTTTAATAATTTCAAAAGAATCAACTTGCATATTAGTATCAGTAATTGTCCCCGTTTTATCAACACATAATACGTCTACTCGTGCCAGAGTCTCAATTGATTTCATTTCGTGTAATAAAACTTTATTTTTAGCAAGGCGCATAGCACTAAGAGCAAGAGTTACACTAGCAAGCAAAAATAATCCTTCTGGTATCATACCAATAACTGATGCAACCATCGCTTGTATGCTAGCTTTTAATGTTTCTCCTGCAATAAAAAATGTTTGGATAAAAAGAATTAGACCAATTGGAATAATAACAATACCTGCAAGTTTAACAATTTTATTTAAAGAACGAATTATTTCTGATTGTTCTCCCTTTTTAGTTGCTTTAGCTTGCAAAGTCATTTGAGAAATATAAGAATCTGCCCCTACTTTAGTAAGACGCGCAAAACATTTACCTGAAACAATAAAACTTCCACTCATAAGTTCTGAATCTTTAGTTTTAGCTATCTCATCAGATTCACCAGTTAAAAGAGATTCATTAACCATAGCTTTACCATCAATAACAATAGCATCAGCACATATTTGGTCTCCTGCTTTAAAGACAACAATATCTCCTAAAACTAAATCTTCTGCTTTTACTTCAATTTCTTCTCCATCTCTAATAGCAATAGCAGTTGGAGCATTAAGCATTGTAAGCTTATCAAGTACTCTTTTTGAACGTATTTCTTGAATAATACCAATTAAAGTATTAGCAAGTATTATTGGTAAAAATGTTAAATCACGGAATGACCCTACTAATATTAATAAAATAGCTATAACTAAAAAAACTAAATTGAAATAAGTTAAAGTATTCTCTTTAATTATCTCTTTATTAGTTTTAGAAGGAGCTTTAACAGAAAAATTATTTTTTCCTGCTTCCTTTAAATTTTTTACTTGCGCACTAGTAAGCCCAATTATTTTATTATCTTCTTTCAAATTTATCCCCTCTAACTATTTGTTTATTTAAAATCTAAAGTTTTGCTAGTATTATACGTTATTATAAAATAATTAGCAAGTTTAGCCTTAGTATTTTGCTTCTAGTTTACACTTATTTTTTAATAAAAAAGATTTAGTCTTTTAAACTAAATGTAATTGAGTCACTAAACACTTAAAATAAATTTTTTTGTTTTGATAATTATACTTTTTATTTTTTATTCTATTTCTCTTTATTAAAATTCTGTTTTATTAATTCTATCATACTCACTCTATCTAATAGTGGTGGATATATATCAGCATATTCTCCCTTAAAAGTTACTTTAACTTCATCACCTACATTTAAAATATCAAATTCTATTTTTTCATTATTATAAGAATAGCTAACTTTATCATTTAATTTCAATTCATAAGTCTTTCTAAAATCTTTAGGATTATCATTAGTTCCTTTAACATAAATAACTTCATTACTTTTAATATCAGTAATAACTCCCATAAAAGTAATATCTTTTTCAATATATTCTTTTTTAGGCATACCTTCTATTATATTACCAATAGTATAACCTAAAACCATAATTAAAACAAAAACTAGAACCACAACAATTATTTTTAATATATTATTTTTATCCATAACTATCACCTATTAATAAACTAAGTATAACATATTTTTAAAAATAAAAATAGACCCTCTTCATAGTGGACCTTGCAAAAACGATTTAACGTTTTTTCTATCATTTATAATAATTTATGTCAAACATTAACCTCTTTATTTATAAGAATATTTATTTTTCATACTCAATTATATCTTCTATTTTACAATTTAAGGCTTTACAAAAAGGGCAGAAATATCTAAACTAACTCGTTCAATATCCCCTTTAACATATTTTCCAATTGTATCAAACCTTACATTACTAATAACACTTAAATGATTTTTACTCATATTTTCTTTTTCTAAAATATCCGCTAATTTAAATCTAATCTTCCCATAAATCTTACTATCGTACATCTTTATCAACTCCCCTTTAATTGTAACAACAAAGATACGTCTTAGCATTTACGTTTAAACGTATAAAATGATAGTAATAAGTAGTATTCCTATTTTTTTAAGAAAGATACAAAATAGTTAAAAATAGGTCTTAAATTTAAAAAAATAATAAATTTTTTTATTACAAATTTGTAATTAAGCTTGATATGAAAATAATATGGAAGTATACTTATTTTGAGGAGTTTTTTATGAAGTATAATGTATTAAAATATTTAGAAAGAAGTGTAAGTAAATTTCCTAATAAAATAGCAGTTATTGATAAGAATAGTAAAATAACATATAAAGAATTACATAAGAGAAGTAAAAGTATAGCTTGTAAAATTATAAAAGACAATTTTTTCCATGTTCCGATAATAGTTTTTATGGATAAAGGAATTGAGGCTTTAACAACCTTTTTAGGTATTGCATATAGTGGAAATACCTATTCTCTTTTACATCCAGAATTTCCAAAATCAAGATTAGAAGATATAGCAAGTGTTTTAGCCTCCCCTTTAGTTATAACAAATAACGAATATTATAAAGAAGCTCTAGAAACTTTTAGAAATAGTAAAATAATAAAATATGAAGATATAAAAGAAGAAATAGATGAAGAATTAATAAATAAAACCAATACTAAAATTTTAGATATTGACCCTTTATATATTAATTTCACTTCAGGGTCTACTGGTACTCCAAAAGGAGTTACTATATGTCATAGGTCAGTTATTGATTTTATAGATATATTTACTGATACTTTTAATATAAAAGAAAATGATATTATTGGTAATCAAGCCCCTTTTGATTTTGATGTTTCCGTAAAAGATATATATAGCACTCTTTGTGTAGGAGCTACTTTAGTAATAATCCCCAAAGAATTATTTTCTAAACCTACCGAACTATTAGATTTTATATGTGATAACAAAGCAACTACTCTTATTTGGGCTGTATCAGCATTATGTTTAGTAAGTACTTTTCATGCTCTTGATTATCGTTGCCCAAATGATATAAAAAAAGTTATGTTTAGTGGTGAAGTTATGCCAATTAAACATTTAAATACTTGGATGTCTCATCTTCCAAATGCTACTTTTATAAATCTATATGGCCCTACGGAAATAACTTGCAATTGTACTTATCATATTATTGATAAAAAAAGAGAATATGAAAGTGGCATACCAATTGGTAAATCTTTCTTAAATGAAGAAACATTTCTTTTAGACGAAAATAATGAATTAATTACTAAAGAAAATACTACTGGTGAGATATGCATTCGTGGTACCGCGGTAGGTTTAGGCTATTACAATAATAATGAAGAAACATCTAAAAGATTTGTTATTAATCCTATAGAAAAAAGATATCCTGAAATAATATATCGTACTGGTGATTTAGGAAAATATGATAGCAATAATGATTTATATTTTACAGGACGTAAAGATTTCCAAATCAAATATATGGGACATAGAATTGAACTTGAAGAAATAGAACGTGCGATAAATAAACTTGAATGTATCGAAAGAAGTTGTTGTGTATTTAATGAAGAAAAGCAAAAATTATATTGTTTTTACATAGGAGATGTTGACAAAAAAACAATATACGAGGAATTAAAAAATACTTTACCTATTTATATGATTCCAAATATATTTAGAAGTATATTAAAATTTCCTTTAAATAAAAATGGCAAAATTGACCGTAAACAATTATTACAAGAAGAATTAGAAAAGAAATTAGGAAGTGATACTCATGATAGAAAAAGAGTTTAATTATTTAGTAACAAATTACCAAACCCCATTTTATTTTTTTGATATGGTTTCTTTAAAAGACCGAATAGAATATTTAAGACATAGACTCCCAAATAAAGTAAAACTGTGTTATGCTATTAAAGCTAATTCCTTTATTTTAAAAGATATCGAAGATTTAATAGACCGCTATGAAGTTTGTTCTTTTGGCGAATATCATATTTGTGACTCTTCAAAAATTAATAAAGAAAAAATAGTTTTATCAGGAGTTTACAAAGAAGAAAAAGACCTCAGATATTTATTTCAAAATAATGTATCAATTGGTATATATACTATTGAATCGTGGGGGCAATACAATTTATTAAAAAATCTAACTAATGAATTTAAAAAGAACATTAAAGTTTTATTACGTCTTACAAGTGGTAACCAATTTGGAATGGATAAAAGTATTATTCATAACATATTTAAAGATTTAAAAAATAGTTCTTATATAAAAATAATAGGTTTACAATTTTTTTCTACCACCCAAAAACGTTCTATTAAAAGATTAAATAAAGAATTAGAAGAAGTATTAAGTTTCTTTAATGAACTTAACGAAGAATATAATGCTAATTTAGAGGAAATAGAATTTGGTCCTGGTTTATCTGCTACATATTTTATAGATGAAGAATATGATGAAGAAGAATATTTACAAGAATTTTCTAAATTTTTAGAAAGTATTCCCTCTTCTATTAATATTACTTTAGAGTTAGGTAGAAGTATCGCTTATACATGTGGTTCTTACATTACAAAAGTAGTAGATACTAAAACTAATAAAAAAGAAAACTATGCAATAGTTGATGGAGGTATTCATCACTTAGTATATTATGGTAGTTCTCTCGCAATGAGAATTCCTGAAATAATTTTATTTCAAAATAAAAAAGAATCTAATAATGTAGAAAATTGGAATATATGTGGTTCTTTATGTACTATAAATGATATTTTAGTAAAAGAGTTACCCCTTAGTGATTTAAAAACTAATGATTATTTAATATTTAAAAAAGTTGGAGCTTATTCTGTAACGGAAGGTATTTCTCTATTTCTAAGTCATGATTTACCTGGTATAATAAAAAAGGATTTAAATGGAAATTATCATTTAATACGTGATAACGAAGCTACTTATCCATTTAATACCCCAAACTAGAAAGGAAGTGATATTATGGAACGTTTAATAGAGATTTTAAGTGATTTAAATCCCGATGTAGATTATAAAACATGTACTGATTTAATAGATGGTCATTATTTAGATTCATTATCTATTCTATCATTAATCGCTGAATTAGAGGATGAGTTTGATGTAGTAATACCAACTGTTGAGATTATCCCTAATAATTTTAATTCTGCTGAAGCTATGTGGAAAATGATTAATCGCTTACAAGAGGAGGAATAATATGAAATCATATTATTCTCCTACTTACTTTTTAGTTTTTATTCCTTTATTAATAATTATTTATAGTATAACCCCTAAGAAAAAAAGATGGTTCATCTTACTAATCGCAAGTTTAATATTTTCTTATCTTTTAAGTGGCAAACTAATAGTTTATCTCTTAAGTTCTATAATAGTAGTTTATTTAAGTGGCTTATGGTTAAAAAAAATTAATGATAAATGTGATAAAGCTACTGAAAATATAGATAAAGAAGAAAAGAAAAGAATTAAAGCTAAATATAATGGGAAAAAGAAATTAATATTAATAGGAAGTATTCTAATTCATGTCGGAATATTAATATTTCTAAAATATTCAGGATTTTTTGCTACTAACATAAATACTTTATTTGAGGCACTAAATATCAATATCCACTTACCTATTCCAAAGTTTTTATTACCAATTGGAATATCTTTTTATACTCTGCAAGCTATATCATATAGTATTGATGTATATCGCGGCCTTATACCTGCTGAAAAACATTTAGGAAAAGTAGCATTATATATGTCATTTTTTCCACAAATAATGGAAGGACCAATATGTAGATATAATGAAACTGCTGATAGTTTATATGAAGGAAAATCTATAACTTATCATAATTTTACTTTTGGTATCCAAAGAATAATATATGGTATTTTAAAAAAATGTGTTATCGCTGATAGATTAAATCCTTTAATAACAAATATTTTTACTAACTATAGCGAATTTAATGGAGGCATAATTGCTTTAGGAGCTATCGCCTACACTATTCAATTATATATGGAATTTTCGGGAACAATGGATATAGTTATTGGAACCTCAGAAATCTTTGGTATTAAATTAACCGAAAACTTTCAAAGACCTTTTGCATCCCCTACTATTTCTGAATTCTGGAAAAGATGGCATATAACATTAGGTTCTTGGTTTAAAGATTACATTTTCTATCCTATATCTACATCAAAACCATTTCGAAAATTAACACTAGTATTACGTAAGAAACTAGGAAATTATTATGGCCCTGTTTTAGCAGGAGTAACTGCTCTTTTTACAGTCTGGTTATTAAATGGATTTTGGCATGGTGTTGGTTGGCAATATATTCTATTTGGTTTATATCATTTCTGCTTAATATTAATAGGAAGTTTAATATCTCCATTAATAAAGAAAATAACTGATAAGCTTCATATCAATCGTAGTTCTAAAGTATATCATTTTATTCAAATTATAAAAGTATGTATTTTAGTATTTATCGGTGAACTTATTTTCCGGGCTGAAGGATTACAAGCATGTCTTAGTATGTTACAAAGTTTATTTACTAACTTTTCTTTAAGTTCTTTTAAAGATTTAAGTTTCTTAAAATTAGGTATTGATTGTGCTGATTATATTATTGTTGGCATAACTTTAATAATAATCTTTATCATAAGTCATTTAGAAGAAAAAAATATAAATGTGAGAGTTTTAATTACCAAACAAAACATCATTTTAAGATGGGCTATATATTATGCATTTATTTTATTTATTATTATTTTTGGAGCATATGGTCATGGATATGTCCCAGTAGACCCTATATATGCACAGTTTTAGGAGGTAGAAAATGAATACAATAATTAAAAACATTACAAAAGTATTGTTATTTCTCATAATTTTATGTTTTCTATTACTCATCGCCTCCTATCTTTTTGAACCAAAAACTAATAATAAAGAAGCTGGTATGCGTGATGTCAGATTAAATGCTATCTTAGGTGAAAAAGATAATACTTTAGATGTTTTATTCTTAGGTGATAGTGAAGTGTTCTCAAGTATTTCTCCTATGGAGATGTATAATAAACATGGGTTTACATCTTTTGTTTTAGGTAGTGCCGCTCAACAATTGCATTATACTAAATACTTACTATCAAGAACTTTAAAAAAGCAAAAACCTCAAGTTGTTATTTTAGAAACCAATGCTATATATCGTAAAATCGAACCAACTGGCCCAATATTCCGCAAGCTTCAAAATTGGTTTTCCATATTCGAATATCATAATCGTTGGAAATCTCTTAATTTCCGTGATTTAAATCTAAGTTTTAATTATGAATATAATAGTGAGTTTAAAGGTTACACTTACAAACCAGGTATAAAAGGTTTAAAAAGTTGGAATTATATGAACCCTACTACTGAATCCAAAGAAATAGAAAACTTAAATAAAAAGTTTTTATTATCCATGATTGAACTATGTAATAAATTTGATATAGAATTTATCTTATTAAGCACCCCTAGTACAAAAAACTGGAATTACACTAAACATATGGGAATAAAAGAGTTTGCGAGTGAGCATAACATTACCTATATTGATTTAAACTTAATGAAAAATGAAGTACCAATAGACTGGGAAAAAGATACTTGTGATGAAGGAGACCACATGAATTATTATGGTGCAGTTAAAGTATCAAATTTTATTGGTGATTATTTATCAAATAATTATAAACTCGAAAATAAAAAAGATAAACCCGAGTACAAAAGCTGGAATGAAGCTTTACCAAGATATTTCAAAGCTGTAGGTAAATTCTAATGGAAATATTAGGAATTGGTATTGATTTAGTAGATATATCTAAATTAAATGAAAAGCTTGCCAAAAGATTTTTAACTCCAAAAGAGTTAGAAATATATAACAATTTACAAGGAAAAAGAAAACTCGAATTTTTTGGTGGTAGATTAGCTGCTAAAGAAGCTATATTTAAAGCATTACCAGATAATAACTTACACTTTTCGGAATTAGAAGTTTTATATGACAATTTCTATAAACCTATATGTCATTATAAAGATTATATAATTCATGTAAGTATTACTCATGAAGATAATAAAGCCCTAGCTTTTGCAATAGTAGAAAAAAATCATTAGTAATTATCTAATGGTTTTTATTTTTCAATAATTTTATGTTGCGAAGGACTCCAAGCTGGTGTGCAAGCCATAGAAACTTTACAATAATCAGTCTCCCAATAATATAATTCTTTAGGATTAATTAAAATAGAATCTCCCACTGCTAAATTAACAATTTCATTTTCAATATAAATAGTACATTTTCCTTCTATTACATAAATGAGTTCTTTACTTACTTCATTCATTGCATAACCTTTATCAGGAAATCTTCCTGTAATAGTTGCAATCCCTAAATCAATATCTTTATCTCCAAAAGAATATTCTAAAGTTTTACATTTTTCTTTATTTTGACCTATTTCAGCCTCATTTAATTTTATAACTTCCATACTTTTACCTCTCTAAAAAATATTATAACAAAAAAAGCAGTAAATTAATATATTCTTATCATTTTTAACTGCAATTCTTTCATTTTTTATTACTATTATTTAACAATTTTTCTAATTCATTTAAAGATTTATTTATATATTTTCTATTAATTCCTATTATTGGTATATTATAATCTTTTATTTCTTCATATACTTTTTCAATAAATAATCCTTTACGGTTTTCTGTACCATTATTAGTATAAATATAATTAACACAACAAGATGGCGATTGTTCTATCCCTAAAATAGCAATTACTTCATATCCGCAACTTATAATTTCTTTTATTTGTTCTCCGACCTCTAAAGCTTTTACTAGACAATGATTATTAAAGTCTATAGTATCATATTTTGATATTCCCTTTGGTTCTCTTATTAAAGAGTGATTAAATGTTGCTTCTGTACAAGGCATTTGAACTATATTAATATCATTATCCAATAATAGATTAATAAAAGGTTTTATAGAACTTGACCAATTATATTTAACAATACCTTGAGCTTGATAACTTTGAGCAAGCAAACAAAATGGAACAAAAACAAATTTTTTACTTCGCTTCATAATTCCTCTTTCTAAGAGAACGTTGTAATTCTCTATCTAAAAGTGGTTTAATAAAACTATCAAAATATTCAAGAATAATAGTTTCATCTAAGAGTGTTTTATCCATCGCTCTTCTTCCCAGTAAACATTTTGATTCCCAAGATTTCGAAGAAAAACCTGCTTCAATGATTTCTTTTTTTTCTTTATCATCATCTACCAAATCCAAAACTGGATATAACACACTTATTCCATAATTACTAGCTAGCTCACTAAATCTTTTTGTCATTGGAACTTGTTCTAACATAAACTTTTGACTAATTCTCGCTCCATCAGCGATATATTTAAATCCTTCACTTATTGCAATATCAAGTGTTTTTTGATACATTGCTGAGCGACAAGCAAGACATCTAACTTCTGATGTCATACTACCATCTTCTAATGTATCACCATAATGTTGTCTCCAATTTTCAAAATAATTATCAAAATAAGATTTAATATTTACTTTCGAATAAGCATATGGAAAATTATAACCAGGAAGATTAAAAAAACTTTTTTTCCAAGTAAGAAATGGCTTATCACTATCTAACATATGACCATTATCAAAATGAATTAAATAAACATTATAACCGGCATTAGCTAAACGAATTGCCGAAAGTGTACTATCTTTACCTCCAGAATACATTAACAAAACATCTTTATCTGTTTTCTTAGCTGAAAGCATTTTAATAGTATCATTTAATTCTTTAGTTTTAATATGAAGTGGTATATACATTATAGGAACTTCTTCTGGAAAGTCCATATTTGGAAGTTCAAATTCTGGAATATCACTAAAACTAATTAAACTTTGTGGCATTCTCTTTATATTTTCGTCTAAAGTTTCTTTCCAAGGCATAAATATTTTATCTAAAAATCTTTCCCTTGAAAAATAAGTTTCTTTAATAACTTCATCTAAATCATATAAGTAAACTCCCTCATCTATTTCAAACAAGCAATCTGGAAAAAAATACTTTTCATTTAGTTCTAAACCCTCAAAATAATTTAAAGGTTTTAAAGATTCATAATTATTAGATAATATTCCTCCACAAAAAAGAATTATAAATATACTAATATTAGAAAAATCTTCTTCAAGATAGTATGTAGAAACATCAATCAATTTATATTTATTTCTATCCCTTTCAACAATATAATCATTTTGATACTTAATTATTAATTTTGCCATTTAGCTTTGACCTCTCTAATAAAAATTATAACAAAAAAAGCAACAAATTAATATATTATTGTTACTTTTAATCAATTTCTATTAGTTCATAATCTCTTGAGCCAAAACCTAAATCACAAGCTGCTTCAATTGTATGAATACCATTTTGTCTTTCTATTCTTTCTACAAAATGTCCTCTTCCCTTATCATTTGAGTTATAAATCAAATCAATACAAGCTTGATCCAAAGCTATTGGGTCTAAACTAGATAATATTCCGATATCTTTCATACAAGGGTCTTCTGCAACCGCACAACAATCACAATCAACGGATAAATTACACATAATATTTATATAAGCAATATTACCTTTGAAATAATTAACTACTGAAGATGCACTATCTGCCATAGCTTCTAAAAACTTATCTTGCTCAGCTATATTATCCCATAACTCATTTTGATTTAAAGTAAATCCTGCACTATGTATCCAAGACTTACCAGCACTAGAAGCTATACCAATAGAAAGTTGCTTTAAAGCTCCACCATATCCACCCATAGGATGTCCTTTAAAATGTGATAACACTAACATTGAATCATAATTATCAATATTTTTACCTACATAATTTTTATTAATAACTTTACCATTAGGTATATCTAAAACTTTATCTGGACCTGTTTCATCTAATAAATCAACATCAAATAATTCACTCCAACCATGCGTTTTTAATAAATCTTTATGTTTGCTACTAGTATTTCTAGCTCCTTCATAAGCTGTATTACATTCTACAATCGTCCCATTAACTCTTTTTACTATTTGACTCATAAATAGAGGTTTCAAATAATTTTGATTTCCTTGTTCTCCCGAATGAACTTTAACAGCCACTCTACCACTTAAGTTTTTACTTAAAACTTCATACATTTTAACAACACTCTCAGGTGTTAATTCTTTTGTAAAATAAACTTTTGCTTTTTGCATTTTTTAATCCTCATTTCTTTATTAAATTCATAACTATAATCATCTAATTAAGCTATCATTCATTCTTTTAATTTACTCTCCCCTGTTTTATAATTTATTTCAATACCATCTTGAACATTATAAATATAAACATTAAATTTAATTCCTTTACCATTATCTTCCACTGAGTAAGCTTCCATTTGCACCCCACTAGCAAGTTTATTAGTATCTT
This sequence comes from uncultured Bacilli bacterium, assembly GCA_948999435.1. Lineage (GTDB taxonomy): Bacteria > Bacillota_I > Bacilli_A > RF39 > UBA660 > Caccenecus. The sequence goes on along the minus strand of CARJCM010000031.1, from coordinate 2,029 downwards.
TATAAATAGGAGTAACTCTATATAATACATGATTACCAGTTTTTTTAATATATTTAGCCACTTTATTTTCAAAATCAAGCATAGCTCCCGTATTCATACTTCGAGTACAAGTTATTAAATTTTTATTATTAGCATTCTCTCCCGTTAATTGAAAACCTATTAAATGACATCTATTATATAAATACTTTCCATCTACAATATCATATTTTACTGTATGCCATCCACTAGGTTTAACTTGACCTATACTAGTTCTTTCTTCATCAGGCATTAAATCTTTACTAATATTAGCAAAAGCAACTTGAGCTCTACCTATTTTATCAAGTTTACTATAATTTTCAAAAGATTTAGTTGAATTTTTAAGTTCATCTGTAAAATTAGGTTCATTATCATTAATAATTACATAAGGTTTTCCATTATATTCAGGAATAGAATCTAAAGCATAGCTTTCTGATAAACTGAATTTATATAAAAAACTATCTATATAATCGCCATAAAAACTATAAATCAAACTTCCTACTAAAAATAAAATAATTAATATTTTTAAACCATTACTACCACTAAATTTATTATTTTTCTTTCGTCTTGCCATATATTTTACTTCCTTACTATCGCTTTAATTATATCTTAACTTTTATATGATTTCAAGTTTTATATCACTAGCTAACATTTCATTTTATAATATAATTTAATTCTTTTGAAGTAACCATTCTATCCTATCAATTGGTGCATATTTACTAATTTCATAATAAGCATTTTTTAAAAACATTTCATAATCATCTACTTTATCAATTATAGGAATCAAATCATCTTCATCTTTTTTCCCACTCATAATATCTTCATAAATATCAAAATAATAAGTGGGATAAACAAGTCTTGCATAAAATAACCCATAGCTATAAATAGTGAATCTTTTTATTCTGAGTAACTCTTTTAAATAAGACAAGGCATCCTCTCCTTTAAAAAAAGCACTTTTAATATAAGAAGCTAAATCTCTTACTTCATAATCCATAATAAAACTAAAAGGATTTAAATAATTAAGTTTATAATTAGGCACATCAATTCTTTTATGTGAAAGACAAATTCTATCATCCTTACTAGGAGTATATTTACTAGTTATTTCATTTAAATAACTTATTGCATTTTCACCAAGTCCTAAATAATAACTAAAACTATCTAGTATTAAAGGTTTATCTTTACCAAGTTCACTCACTTGATATTCAAAATAATCTAATTTAGCGCTCCAAAGACTAGCCCATGAATTACGATATAATTTACTTTTAGTTTCATTTAAAATAAGCATGTTATTCATTTTTATTATATCACTTATTTCAAATTTCTTTGATATATCTCCAATTGTTCGAAGAAGAACATAATTAGTATTTTGGATATTAGTAATAACTTTACCAAATATATTCATAACAATATCATGAACTTCTATATTTTTTTGCTTTAATTCTTTACTTACATTAATTATGTCTTCAAGTTCTGCTTCCGCTCTTTTAAATGGCACAAAATAAAATAATTGGTCTAAATAATAAAAGCGATAAGTATCTCCCCAATTTTCTACATCTTCAATATTAAAATTATAATAATAATTTATACTTTCTCTCATATCTATCACTATTAAAGCATATGAAAAAACTAACGGATATATCCATTAGTTATTTATTAGAGCTTTTAAGTCTTGTAACTTCTTCTATAGACATATTTGTCGCTTTGGCAATCTCTTCAATTGTTAAAGATGTCTTTAAAAGATTTCTAACAACTTCTTCTTTTGATTCTTTCATTTCACTATTGTGTTGACTTCTAATTAATGTTTCTTGAGCTTTATAATTTTGTTCTAGTTCTTTCATTTCACTATTATGTTGACTTTTAATTAATGTTTCTTGAGCTTTATAATTTTGTTCTAATTCTTTCATCTCACTATTATGTTGACTTTTAATTAATGTTTCTTGAGCTTTATAGTTCTGTTCAAGTTCTTTCATTTCACTATTATGTTGACTTTTAATTAATGTTTCTTGAGCTTTAT
>CARJCM010000030.1 GCA_948999435.1 uncultured Bacilli bacterium | reverse complement strand
TTAAAAAGTTTCTTGGGTCTAAATAATATCCTACGGTTGCACGATTTGCTTTATACCATCCTTTTTCTGTTTGAACTAGTGGCTTATCATAATATGCATCCCCACCTTGAATGGAACTTACATTTTGCTCAGCTGTTATTGATTTTTCAAAATCTAAACCTGTTTTTAAAGCTTTAAAAGTCCAGTTAGGATGAGTTTTATGAAGTAATCTCAATTTACATTTATAACTTTCAGGAAAACCTTGCTCATTTAATTCAGCTTCAAAAGTAGCGTCAGTTACAGTACTTTCACATGTTTTATCAATTGCACTACCTGGCAATCCAGTATATTCTGGCATATTTTCAAATATCGGTATGGTAAATTCTAAAGGTAATTCTAATAAATTATTTGCTTTATATGTTCTATAACTTGTTAATGCTTCACTATAAGGTGCTGCTAAATTAGCCATATATTGATGGTTATAAACATTATATGATGAATTTGGATTTACATTAAACTTTTTTAAATATGATGTAAATTGACCTTTATTTATGTATGACCTTGTCATAAATCTCGCTCCACCTACAATGGCTTTTTTTGGTGTAGTCCAAGGTCTATCATATACATCAGTGCTTTCTCCAGCATTCTTAATTTCTATATAGCTAGCACAGACATAGGCACTTTTTCCACTGTAATCTATTTCATACCATCCAGCATTACAAGCACCATTTTTAGGTTCATCAGGTACTACACTTTCTTTTTTTAATGTGTAAGAAGCTCCGCTTTTCCCAAGTATATAATATCCATAATTTGTTCCTGGGCCTTTTCTTAAATATACTGCGTCCTTTAATACTGCTTTTTTTTCTTCAGCATAAACATTTATAGTTAGACAAAAAAAGACAAATATAAAGACTAAAAATAACTTTTTTCTACTACACTTCATAACTGCCTCCTTATTCTCATAGTTATACATTATAATTATAACTTATAGTAAAAAATATCTCAACTTATTGGGCTTTTTAATTCGTAAATTTTATGTAAAGCTTATAAATTGTTTGCAAGAAGACATAATATATTATATAATAATAATTGTTAATATTAGAATAGAAGGTGTTTAATGAAAGTACTTTTTAATAAATTAAAAAAATGTAATAAAATATTTCTTATTATTTATTTTTTAACTTTTATTATATATTTAGTAACTTATTTCTTACTTATAAAGAATTTGATGGGTCTTAGTGGTGTTGAAACTTTAATAAGGTCTATTGTAATTGGTTTATTTGGAATATGGTTAATAGCTTATTTTTTATGGAACTTAATTAATCTTATTTTGAAAAAACATATTACTTTATCTATTACGACAGCTTTAACTATTATTTTTGTAGTAGTATTCTCCGCGGTAAATTATTATATAAATGTTATTTATACGAGTATTGATAATTTAGCAGAAAGTGAACAAGTTACTTATACTTCTAATTTAATTGTTATGAGTGGAACTTCTTTAAATGATAATAGTAAACTTGGAATGATTAACACTGATAAAGATATTGAAGGTAACGTTCTTGCTAAAGAACTTATTAAAGATAAAAAACTAGAAAATTTAGAAGTTATTGAGTACTCTAGTTATTATGAAATGATTTATGATTTAATTAGTGGTAAAATACAAGGGACTTTCTTAAATTCTAATTACTTAGTTACTTATAGTGAAGAAGAATTTGAAGGTATTAAAAATAGTATGATACTTTATTCTTATAGTAAGAAAATGAAAAATCAAGATACCGAACTTAAAAGTAAAAAAAGTTTAAATGAACCTTTTACTATTCTCCTTATGGGTGTTGATAGTGAGGCTGATGGATTAGACCAAAATGCTGCTTTTAATGGTGATACTTTAATGCTTGTTACTTTTAATCCTAAAACTCTTAATGCGACAATGTTCTCTATTCCAAGAGATACTTATGTCCCTATTGCTTGTAATAATAATAAATATGCAAAAATAAATTCAGCGGCTGGTTATGGTACAAGTTGTGTTATCCAAACTATTGAACAACTTACCGAAGTAAAAATAGATTATTATGTTAAAATTAACTTCAAAGGTGTTGTTGATTTAGTAGAAGCAGTTGGAGGAATTGATGTAGATGTTGAAGTTCCAGATTATAAACTTTATTATAATGCCCATAAAGGTCGAGTTTGTGAACAAAACTCTTTAAGACAATTTGGCGACCAACTTGTTTGTATGGATACTGGTATGCAACATTTAAACGGAGAACAAGCCTTAGCTTATGCTAGATGTAGACATGCTTATTTACAAAGTGATATTGCTCGTAATAGACATCAACAACAAATTGTCGAAGCTTTAGCTAGAAAAATTGCTAATCCTTCTAATATTAATCGCTTTGAAGAATTACTTAATGCTATAACTAATAATATGAAAACTAATATGGAAATGAAACAAATGCTTACTTTCTATGATGTCTTAAAAGAAATGGTTTTAAAATCTTTTGGCGATGGCGATTTTGTTAAAATTCAAAAAACTTATTTAGAATATTATTCGCTTCCTGTTAGATATGGTAATATGACATTATCTGCTGTTGGTTATTATCCAGACTCTTTAAATGCTATTATAAATTTAATGAAAGCAAACTTAGACTTAGAAAAAAAAGAAATGATTAAAACATTTAGCTTTGATGCTAATGAAGAATATACAACAAAAGTTACTGGTCAAGGTATTACAACAGGTGGTAAGTTAGAAACTATGCCAAACTTTATTGGTAAAACTATATCTGAAGTAGAAGCTTGGGCAAATAGCCATAATATTACTTTAAATACAGAATTTGTTGATGCAGATAGTGAACACTTTAATCCTAATACTTTACCTGGTATGGTAGCTAATCAAAGTATTGGAGCTTATACTCTTATAAATGAAATTACAGAATTAACTATTTATATAAATAATGCAACTCAAATACCAACTCCTAATCCAGATGAGAATCAGAATAACAATAACTCTAATAATGAGGAAGATAATTCAAATGATGATATTCCTGATGTAATTTTACCTAGTGAAGGAGAGGAATCTGAAAATGATAATTCTGAAAATGAAGAAACTAACCAAGATTAATGGTTAGTTTTTGTTTTAGGTTTTAATATTATATATTTTCACTTATTTTTATACTTGCTAAAGCTCCTTCACTTGCAGCATTTATTAATTGATAAGTATCTTTTTTAGTTACATCACCTGAGGCATATATTCCAGATATATTTGTCGTTCCATCTTTATCTACTATAATATACCCCTTATCTAATTTAATATCACTATTTTCTATAAAACTAGTATTTGGTATAAATCCTATATAAATAAATAAAGCGCTTACATTTAATTCTTGACCGTCTTTTAATATTAAGCCTGATAATATATCATTCTCTTCTTTTAACTCTTTTATTTCATTATTTAATACTAATTCTATATTATTGATATTCTTAACTTCTTCTACTAATGTATATTCGCCTCTAAATTCTTCTCTACGATGAATTAAATAAACTTTTTTTACTAGCTTAGATAAATAAATACTTTCTGCTAAAGCACTAGAACCGCCACCTATAACTGCTACTTCTTTATTTTTATACAATGCCCCATCGCATAGTGCACAAGTACTTATTCCCTTTCCTAATAAAGCTTCTTCTTTGTCTAAACCTAATAATTTTGGTCTTCTACCAGTAGCTATTAAAATATTTTTAGCTTGATATACATTGTTTTTAGTTTTTATTGTTTTAGTATCAGTTATTATATCTGTTACTTCTTCTATTTTATATTCAATCTCTAATTCTTGAACTTTTGTAAATAAATTAAATGCAAAATCTGGACCACTTACTGAAGATATTCCAGGATAATTCTCAACATTAGTTATCTTATTTAACGTTCCACCTGGTGCACTACCCTCAATCATTAAAACTTTTAAATTAGCTCTTTTTGCATATATAGCAGCACTAATACCCGATATACCCATACCAATTATTATTAAATCATACATTATTCTATTCTCCCTTTATTTATATCATTATATAAATTTTCATATTTACCTTTATGATGTAATATTACTAAATATGCTAAAGATATTACAAATAAACATATAGATATTATTTGAGCTATTTTGAATCCCCCTAACATTAAGGAATCTGTTCGCCAAGCTTCAATAAAGAATCTGCCAAAACTATACCACATTAAATATATACATGTTGTTGAGCCTATTTTAATATATTTTCTACTTCTAATAAATATTAAAACTATAAATCCTAAAATACACCATAAGAATTCAAAATAAAATGTTGGTAAGTAATATATTCCTCCAATATACATCCCTTTAATAATAAACCCGGGAATACATAAATCTTTTAAAAATGTATAAGTAGTCGCAAAACCGTGAGCTTCACTATTAAAAAAGTTTCCCCATCTACCTATACCTTGAGCTAGAATGACTGCTGGTACAGCAATATCTAATATTCTTAGAAAGTCTAACTTTTTTCTTTTGGTATAAATATATATTGCAATCGCTCCAAATATTAAACCTCCATGAATGGCAAGCCCACCATTCCAAACGGCAAATATCTCCATCAAATTGTATTTATAATATGATATATTAAATAATACATAATATAATCTTGCACCTAAAATACCAAAAACTATGCCATAAAAACACATATTTATAATATCATCTTTTGATATATTAAACTTTTTAGCTTCTTTTAAAACTAAATACATTCCTATAAAAATTCCTGTTAGTATTAAAAAGGAATACCATTTTATTTCTAATCCAAATATTGTAAGCATTGTGGGATTCATATAATCAACTCTTTTCTTTTATTATTATACTAGAAAATAAAAAATAAATAAACAAAAAACTACTTTGATACTTATTCATCAAAGTAGCCTTAGATATTACTCTTTAATATCGTTAATACTTATAATATTAGATTGATATCAAAAAATAATTATGTGCATAAGTAATACCTGTTGCACATATTTATAGTTTGTTATATTTTATTTCTTATATTAACCCTGTTTTTACCATTTTTTATTTTATTTTTTTCTTTTTTCTTGTATAATTGTTTTAAAGGAGTATGGGATATGGAAAAAATTAAAGAATTATACACTAAATATGAAGAAATTATTAATTATTTAATTGTTGGGGTTTTAACTACTGTTGTTAGTCTTGCTACTTATTTTATTTGTACTGAAACATTTTTAGACCCTAATAAAAAATTAGAACTACAAATTGCTAATATTATTTCGTGGGTATTTGCTGTTGCTTTTGCTTATTTCACTAATAGAAAATACGTTTTTAAAAGTAAAAACAAAAATATGCTAAAAGAAGCCTCTTCTTTTGTAGGCTCTAGAATTCTTAGTCTTTTAATGGATATGTTTACAATGTTTATTATCGTTTCAGTTTTGCATCTAAATGATAAAATTGGTAAACTTGTTTCGCAAGTTATTGTTACAGTTGCTAATTATATTTTAAGTAAATTATTTGTATTTAAGAAAAAAGAAAACTAGCATTTATTTAAAAAATATGTTAATATTAAATTAGTAGAGCGTTAGGATGCAATCTAATATCTACTTTTTGGGTAAGACATTGACTGTAATAGTTAATGTCATTTTTATTATTCTGAATAAGGTTGCCCTTATTTGAACCTTCATTTAATCACACTCCTTACTAAACCAAAACCCCGTAGGATAAAGAAGAGTAGGATAGTGAATAGAAAAGGTAGACATTAGCCCTAACACTCAAGATATTATTCTAAATTATTAAATTGTAAATAGCAACAAAATTCGTACGACAGATTTCGACATAACACTTAAAAAGATGTGATTTTTTATAGTCACATCTTCTTTGTTTTAGTTTCTTTATATATTAAACCAATGATTAATGGTAAACTAAATACGATTGGTACCATATATCTAAAATATGTATTTACTGGTCCTACTACACAAGTGAGTAATAGTGTAAATGCTGGTATTAATAAAAGTATGAATTTCTTTTTCTTTTCTACTATTAAATAGGTAAATATTAACATATATACCCAAACATTAAAACCAATATTAACTTGAGAACCAAGTATAGGAATATAAGGGTATATTACTCCAAAGTTTCCAAGTATGTTTCTTGGTATTCCTAAGCCTTTAATAAAATGATAATCTAGTCCAACATTTTCTAACTTCTTATCATAATTGTGATAAACATACCAGTTAGATGTATTAGGATAAAAGTAACCATAAGTTGTATTTATTGTAGCATTTATATAAGTCATTGGATGTTTAAATAAATGGATAAACCATACTTTTAAATATTTAATCAAATCTTCATTAGTAGTATCTTTATTAAATTCATCTTTAACATAATCAGCTAGATTGGCTTTATATCTTGTACCTAATGTTTCATAGTTTAGTATTTTATCAATTATAGCAATTTCTTCTTCATTTAACTCTTCACTATGGTATTTTACATATCTGGCTGTTTGTTGAAATGGTACTGATAATACTTCTCTTATACTTCCTGATGTTATATTCATTTTTGGTAATAGAATTTTATTGTGTGCAACATACACAAATAATGTAGATAATATGGTTATTATTAAAGCTAATCTTTTTTCTTTTATAACGATAATTGTTCCTAAAATAGTAAACAATAAAATGTATACACCATTGTTTCTTGTAAGCATTGTAAATAACATTAATAACCCTAATATAATATAATCTTTCTTATTATAATTTGATGTTATTAGGCGATGTAATTCAATAATGAAAAATATTAATAATGCTCCAAAAAAAACATCTTTAACTGGTGACATTGCATATAAAGGAAATACTGGTATCAAAGAATACATTATTAATACTATAAAACGATATATAAAGGGTATTTTTAATCTTTTTAAATAAATAAGCGAATATGTTAAAGCACTTATTAATACAAATAATTGAAAGCAACTAAACATAAATAATCCTATATTAATATTTCCTATGGCATCACCTATTTTGGCACATCCACCTAATATAAATGAATGAAATGCTGGATGATGGTTTGTTATTTTAATATTATCATTTATTAGGTTAACTCCTGTTGAAAATCTGGTGTCCATTCCAAAATATTGCTTTATTTGATTGGCTGGGTCAGATGACATTATACTAGGATAAAAACTAATTATATATGGTAACCAAGCGATTAATATAATTATTATTGTTGTTTTATATGGATGTTTCTCATAATAATTTTTAAATCTTTTTAAGAACTTTGGTTCTTTTATTTTTTTTAAGTTTATTCCTTTAATTTTTGCCATTAATAAATTTATAACTGTTGATAAAAAGTAATAATATGTAATTATTTTTACAACTGATAACATTATTAATATAATATTTCCAGTGATTAAACTTTCATTTCCAATAATGCTATAACTAAAACCAAATGTTAGTAATAATGAAAATATAAAACTTAAAATATTGTAAGCTCTTTTCTTCTCTATATCAATAAACTTTTTATAAAAAATTATTAGAGCGATTGTTAAGCCTAAAATTAATAAAAAATCTGTATTAGAATAAAAAAACTTTGTTAAAGAAGATATACTAATACTTTTGATATTTCCATAAGATAAAACTACTTCTTTTAATATTCTTTCACTATATATACATAATGCAGTGAGTAAACTTATTAAATATATAACTATCTTTTTCATAGGCTTCACCTATCTTTAATTTAACATAATTTATCACTTTTTACAATATAAAAGATCTATTTATTATTTTTTTAATTTTACAGATTTTAGGTAAACTGCTATACAGATTTGTGCTCTTTAGCTTAGCAGATTTGGTGCTTTTGGCTAGACAGATTTTTAGGATTCTGTTTTTGACTTTTACTATTTTGTATGTTATTTTGTTTTCGTGAGACACATTATGTTATGGTACTTGCCACTTTCTAGGAGGTGGTCACTTATGAGTAAAAAAGACTTTTTAGTTTTAATACTTTTAGTGATAATTATTCTGTTAATCCTATTTAGATAAGTATCTATGGGGGTTTTGGATATAAAAATAAGCACCACTCATAAAATAAGTGGTGCACCATAAAATTCTTGTGGCAAGCACTATTTAGTGTCTCGCTAAATTAATATTATAATATTTTTAACAAAAAGTAAAGCTTTTTAATATTCGTTATGACTTTTTCATTTCAAATAAAATATCTCTTAATTCCATCGCTCTTTCAAAGTCTAAGTTTTTAGCTGCTGTCTTCATTTCTTCTTCTAAAGTCATTAATATACTTTCTTTTTCTTTTTTGCTCATCTTTGGCTTTTTAGATTTATTTTCTACTTCATTTGATACTACTTCTTTGATATCTTTAATAATTGTTCTTGGGGTAATTCCATTTTCTTCATTGTATTTCATTTGGATTTCGCGACGTCTAGCAGTTTCTTTTATTGCTTTATCCATTGCTTCACTTATATTATCTGCATACATAATTACATGACCATTTTCATTTCTGGCACATCTACCAATTGTTTGAATAAGTGAACGTTCACTTCGTAAAAATCCTTGTTTATCAGCGTCTAATATACATATCAAACTAACTTCTGGTATGTCTATTCCTTCACGAAGTAAATTTATTCCAACTACACAATCATACATTCCTAAACGTAAGTCGTGAATTATTTTTAATCTTTCTAACGTTTTTATTTCACTATGTAAATATGCAACTTTGATACCCATTTCTTTTAAATAATTTGTTAACTCTTCACTCATTCTAATAGTTAAAGTTGTAATTAATACTCGTTCATTTTTTTCTTTCCTGATATTTATTTCATTTATTATATCATCTATTTGTCCCATACTTGGTTTTATTTCAATAGTAGGGTCTAATAAGCCAGTTGGTCTTATTATTTGTTCTACGTATTCATTATTGGTATGTTCTAATTCATAGTCTCCTGGTGTTGCTGATACATATATTGCTTGATTAATCTTTTTTTCAAATTCTTCATAATTAAGAGGTCTATTATCTAGGGCACTTGGTAATCTAAAACCATAATCTACTAAAACCGTTTTACGCATTTTATCTCCATTATACATACCACGCACTTGAGGTAATGTAACATGAGATTCATCAACTACTAATAAAAAATCTTTAGGAAAAAAGTCTATTAAACAAGTTGGGGTCTCGCCTGGCCCTCTTAGGGCTAAATGTCTAGAATAGTTTTCTACTCCACTACAAAAGCCAGTTTCTTTTAACATTTCAATATCATAATTGGTTCTTTCTCGAAGTCTTTGCTCTTCTAATAATTTGTTATTTTCTTTTAATTCTTTTAACCTTTCATCTAATTCAGCTTCAATTCTTTTTAATGCTTCCTCTAATTTTTCTGGGCTTGTTACGAAATGAGAAGCTGGAGATATTGTAATAGTTTTTTTATCAGATATGATAACACCTGTTACGGGGTCAAATGTTGATATTCTTTCTACAGTATCGCCAAATAATTCAATTCTTATTCCATAAGCGTGTTCATTAACTGGTATGATATCAATAATATCTCCTCTAGCACGAAAGGTTCCGCGATGGAAATCAATATCACTACGCTCATAAGTCATATCTACTAATCTATTTATAATTGCATTTCTTTTAATATTATCTCCAATTGTTAATATAAGTCTGGCTTTTTCATATTCTTCTCTTTCTCCTATACCATATATACAAGATACACTTGATACTACTATAACATCATTATAGTTAATTAATGCACTGGTTGCTCCATGTCTTAATTCATCTATCTCGTCATTAATTGAAGAATCTTTCTCAATATATGTATCACTTGAAGGAACATATGCTTCTGGCTGGTAATAATCATAATAACTAACAAAATACTCAACATGATTCTCTGGAAAGAATTCTTTAAGTTCTGTGTACAACTGACCAGCCAAAGTTTTGTTGTGTGCTAAAACTAAAGTTGGCTTGTTAACTTCCTTAATTACATTTGCAATTGTAAATGTCTTACCAGTACCTGTTGCACCCAGTAAAACCTGTTCTTTCTTGCCATTTTTGATTCCCTCAACCAACTCTTTTATAGCCTCTGGTTGGTCTCCAGATGGCTCAAATTTTGATACTAATTTAAACATAATGCCCTCCTTAATATGATTATTCTCAACCAATGAAAATTCGTACATTAGATTTTTATTTTTTTATATTTTAGCCTGTGTACGACATTGTACACCAATTGGCCACAAAAATATTAGATAACACTAAATAACTTTTTCTAATCTATTTTAACACAGAAATAAACCATTGTATATTGCTTTTTTATTAGTATTTACGGGACTTCTCTTTTTATTAGCAAATTTAGGTTTAAGTCAATTATTTCTATTTTTGTATCTTTTTTATGATATGTTTTCGCAATGATAGAATTTAAAAAATTCGTACAATCTATAACTATGTCATGAACATTAAAATAGTTATTTAAAGTAATCATTGTGGAAGAATGTCCAAGTAATGTGGATACTGCTTTTAAGCTACCATTATTCATTAAAATTAAAGTTGTGTAAGTGTGTCTTAAGTCATGAAATCTTATTTTAGGCAAATTATTATCTTCTAGTAATTTAATAAAATATGGTCTTACAAAGCCTCTACTTCTGGAATGCCCATACGTAGAACAACATATATAATTTTCATCTATAAATAGATTGGTTTTATCATTAATTCTTCTTCTCTTATTCTTTTCATATTTTATCCTTTCTTCTAATAATGCTTCATACAACATATCTGGTATATCAATTTCTCTTTTACTTGATCTTGTTTTTAGTTTTATTTCTTGCTTTGTTATTGTTTTCTTCTTGCATTCTTCTTTATTCTTATTTGGATCTACTCCTAACTGCCTTGTTATATATATCTTTTTTTTACTCCAATCAATATCCGTATATTTTAAACCATGAATTTCTGATTTTCTTAAACCTGTTAATAATGCGAATAATATTTCCAAATATATTGGTGTACTCTTACTTGCTTCTATTAATATTTTTGTTTGCTCTATCGTTAATGTTTTACTGGTATCTATATTTAATACACCATATTGTTTTTCTTCTTCATTCTTTTGTATTTTAACTCCTATAGTTGGATTTACTCTTGTTAAATTGTTTTCTTTTGTATATTGAAACATTATTCCCAGTACATATTTTATTATACGTAGCACAGAAGATTTATCTGTCGCTTTATTATAAAAATTTGTTATATGTCCTATATTAATTGTTGTTAAATACATTTCTTTAAAAAATGGTATAGCATAGTTCTTAATAACGTTCCTATATGACATATACGAGTTATATGCTATGTTAGGTTTACTTATTTGTTCAAGCCATGCTATAGCAAAATCTTTAAACTTTATATTTCCATAATAAACAAATTTGTTATTTTTAATATCTGCTACTGCATTGTCTCTTGCTTCTTTTGCCTCACTCTTTTTTTTAAAACCACCAAATTGGTGTATTCTAATAGTGTCGTCTGCATATTCAAACTTTATTTTATAACCATATTTATCCTTTAATCTTGTTACATTATATACATGATATTTAATTGGTTTCTTTGTTAATTCTGCTAAGTTTAACATAGCGCACCTTCTATTGAACCATTTTTATATATATCGTTAATATAAGATAATATTTTATTTCTACCATCAACAATTTCACAATAATATTCAAATGTTGTATGCACACTAGAATGCCCTAAAAAAGCTGATATCTTAGCCAATTCAGTTCCTTCCTCTAATAGCATTGTTGCACACATATGCCTTAAAGAATGCACTGTAATATGTGGCAAAGACACTATTTTACATATTCTTGCTATTGCGTCATTTAATGATGTTAAACCATGTGGTTTTCCATTTTTTTGACAACTAATATAATCATTATCATTATAATTTGGTGATAGTTTTTTTATTTTTTCTACTTCCACTTTTCGTTTTAATATTTCTTCTAATACTAAGTCTGGAAGTTTAAATTTTCTAATACTATTTTTAGTTTTTGGGGTGCTTTCCTTTAGTTGAGTATTCAATACTTTTGAAGTCCCTTTTTCAATTGTCTTCTCTATAATTAATTGTCTTTGTACAAATAATACTTTATTTTCAAAATCTATATCTGAAAACTTTAAACCTAAAATTTCAGCCTTTCTTAGTCCACAATATAATCCTAATAATATTTCTAAAAACCATTGTGTATTCTCTGCTTGTTCTAAAAGTTTTGATTGTTCAGATAAATTTAATACTGTAATTCTTGGCTTTTCACGATGAAACTTTTTTATTTCTTCAACATAATCGTAATTAATTAATCCCATAGAAAAAGCATCTTTTATTGCCATTCTTATATAACTACTAGCTGCTACACCACTATATTTTGTTCTTTTTGCTGCAATATTCAAGATATTATCAAAATAATCAGCTGTTGCTAGATCTAATCTTATATCATAGATAATTGATGGTATTATTAAGTCATAGACAATATATGCGCCTATAGATTTTGTATTCGGTTGAATCCTTAAGGAATATATTTCTTCAAACCAATATTCAAAAAATGCTTTAACATACATTTCTTTTTTTACTATATACTTTTTACATTGTTCTTTAAACTGCTCTTCGTATATTTTATAACTAGCTACTGCTTCTTCTTCAGTTTTAAATCCTCCTTTTTTTCTATATAGAATTTTACATTCAGGACTTATTATTTTATATCTATGACACCATGATTTTCTTTCAAAAAAAGCTTTTTTACTTTTGCCTTTAATTAAAGCCATGTTTATTCCTCTTTACTAGTGATACAATTTAGCCAGCTATCAAAAGACGTTTTTGGTATTTTATAAATCTTACCTATCTTAATAACCCTAAATGGAGTTTGCTTTTTATATACTTCATCCAAGTAGTTATATAAGATATTTCTTCCTAATCCTAATATTTTTTGGACTTCAGATGCACTATATACTTTTTTTTCTTGAATTATCATATAGCACCTCTGTAATAACTGCTAATCACGCTAAAAGAATAACATTTAATTTTATTTAATACGAACGTATAAAAACTTATTTTATACACTTGACTTTTTCTCCTTTCGCACTGCATAAATTTTGTTACTACTTATTCGTACTGCTTTTATATTTTTAGTCCTAATGCTAAAAGCAATTTAGAATCTATCTCTTTCATCTTTTCCTTTGATAGCTTACATACGTATTTTCTTAATCTACTTTTATCTAATACTCTTATTTGTTCACTTAATGCTGTAGAATCATATTCTATATTATTACCTTTGGGTATTTTAATATGTGTTGGTAATTTTCCTTTTTTAGTTGTTATAGGAATAGCAATGATAGTTTTACTAAAATAGTTCCCTACATTATTTTGAACTACAACAATTGGCCTTATTCCACCTTCTTCGCTTCCTTTTCTTGGATTCAGATTTGCATAATATACATCTCCTCTTTTTATTGTTTTACCCATTATTTTTCTCTCTTTACTCTATATACTAATTTTTTCTTCTCTTCGGTAGTAAAAGCAAACATTGTTGTGTCATTAATTATCTCTCTTACTTGTTCTACAGCTTCTTTGCGATTATAAGCCTTCACACTAAAATTAATACTACTTTTTTTATATTTAACATTTACTATAAAATTTCTCATATTTTATCCTTTCATTTTATATGTTTAATTATGTAAAAAAGTCAAAACAAAATATTTTGACTTTAATTGTAATATTTAATTTTACTTCTGTTATAGATATTTTTCTTAGTACCCTCTATAGGGATCATATTAAACAACTATCAGCTAAATAGTTTCATGGGAATTTCACCCCCCTGTGGTTCTCACAGAACTGCTTCCATTACTTATAGTTGTGGCTAAGCAGAAGTATCATTATACTCATTATTTGTCATCGCATTATTAAGTGCTACTTAATATTTATAGCCAAATATTTATCGCATGCGTATTTGCTAACGTGCTCATCGTTTCCGAATAATAATGAGAAAGTATTTAATATGTGAATATATAATTTTCAAAGAGCATCCCTTACGGAAAGGAGGATGAAAGGGAGTTAAACTCCCTTTCATATATTTCCTAAATAGTAATTTAAAAGTTAAGTTAAAACTTTAAATTTTTTTTTAAATTTTTTATAGCAATATCTAAACTATACTTTATTGCAACTTTTGAGCAATGTTCTTTAATTGCTATTTCTTCCAATGTATAATCATATAAGTAATATAATATTAATCTTCTTTTTTGTGTTGTTTGCAGTTCTTTTATAGCATTTAATAATTCTTCAGTAATTATATTGGATTCTGCTATTTCTTCAGTTAGTTTAGTTTTATTAATTGCCCTTTTATTTAGTACTTCTTCAAATAAAGCAGCATGTTCAATATGATTATCATATTCATTCATTTGTGAAAGATCCTTTAATTCACTTTTATCAAAAACAGAAAATACTTCTTCGCTAACTTCTATTTTTTGTAATACTTTTTTACTATCATAAAAATTAATTATATATTTACTATTATTTATTTCTAAATTATAAGGGTTATCCTTATATCTTCTTCTTTTAGGTCTATTTTCCATTTCTATTCTCCAATCAATTTAATATTTTTTAAAACTTAAATTGACTAAAGGTGGGCTTCTAGCTCTAAAAGTTAAACAAAAAAAAGAGATGAAACACCCTAGAAAGGATATACCATCTCTTTTTAATATACTGCTTAAAATTGTAGTTTTTCTAGCCAACTCCAACATAAAGCATTCTCCTTATGTTGTTGTCATATAAAAAAATAGATTCTACAAAACTTCTTAAATAACGCCAACTTTCTAAATAATACAACTATTATCTACTTTTTTATGACAACAATCGTTTTATTATCTCTATTATAGACAATAAATCATAAGAATTTTGTCGTTTTATGTTATAAAATAATAAAATTAAAAAACTGCTTAATTTGCAGTTTTTAATTTTATTTTTCCTAAGTATAAAGTGTTTTCATCACTCTCAAATAGAATATCATTATTAATTAATAAATATTTTGGGTAAGCATATATATTAGGAAAGTCAATTGAATAAATTTTTTTATCATTTAAAGAATATAAACACCATTCTTCTCTCCCATGAAATAATATATAATCATTATCCAAAATAAAGTTTCCAAAAGCTAAGTCACCACTGCCTAATTCTTGAAAATGATCCTTACCTATTTCAAGTGCACAAATACTAGATTCTTTAACATTATTTTTTAAAAAGTATATTATATTATTTTTAAATAGCAAATTAGATATTTTACCATTTTTTGTTGACAAGGATAACAATTTTTTCTCTTTTTTTGAACTAATATTATAATTAATTAATTCTTGACTAACGTCATTTTCCTTAAGATATATAATATTGTCCTCATCTAATATAATCATATTATCTACATTAATAATACTATTATTACTTTCACTTTTATTATCAATAAGATGTGTAAGCTCAACTAATTCATCCCCACCACGAAAATCGTCACCCCCATCCCTTTGGCC
>CARJCM010000029.1 GCA_948999435.1 uncultured Bacilli bacterium | reverse complement strand
AATATTAACGATGATTTAGTATTTAAACGTGGTGAAGAAACAGTTTGGATTTGTAGAAATTGTGGATATGTTTATGTTGGAGAAAATGCTCCAGCAGCTTGTCCTGTTTGTGCTCATCCACAAAGTTTTATGGAACTTAAAGCTGAGAACTATTAATTTAGTTCTTTTTTTTTGACTTTTTGCTTATAAAGTGCTATTATATCTGCTACACATGAGATGATTATAAAAAAGGAAAATGGATGGGTTAAAATGAATGCTAATGAAGTAATTAATATGGTTTTAGATAGTTTACCTGAAAGTTTGTTAAATGAAGCTTTATTTAACAAACTTAGAAGTGAATATTTTAGCGATTTAGATGGTGCTTTTTTAGTAGGAAATATTTCTATAGATGAACCATTATATGATGAACTTATTTGTAAAAATATTTTATTAGAGGATTATTTGAATGTAGATAAAATTGGTAGAGTTTTGAGGCTAAGTTTTTATAAAAATACAATGCATATTTTAGAAGTTGATGGATGTTGTGGTCATTTTAATGTTGAACTTATGTATTGTGGGGCTAATATAAAAAAGAGAATTAATATATCTATTGAACCAACTGAAAGATTAGTTACTTATGTTATGGAAAAAGAAAATCAGGGAGTAATAGATGATTATTATTGTGAAATAGGCTATTATGATGAAGAGGGGAATTTAATCCCTAAAGATACACAAGATTTAATAGATTTAGAATTTCGAAGTAGGTTTTTAGTTCCAAAAGAAAAGGCTCGGTTTTTAAGAACTAATTTTAAAGACTTTAAAGATTCTATTAATTCATCTTATATAAAACAAAAAACAGAATCAGAAGAACAATATTTAGATAGTAGCGATTTTTCTTTTTTTGAAGGGCCTTTTAGAATAGATAATTTTACATCTAATTTTATATATTATATGCAATATAAATTGTATAAACTTTTTAAAGAATTAGATATTGAAGAGCCAGAAGATACTTTTAATGAAAAATTTCTTAGAACTGATTTATTAGATAAATTAGGTATTAATTTAAGGCAACAAATGGTTTGTGGAGAAATAATTATGTCTAATAATATGTATGAAGTGTTGTATGAGGTTTTAGACGGATTTAGTGGGGATACTATCCATACTAGAGGTCTTATAATTAGAAAATTAGATGGAGTATTTACTCTTTATTATGCTCAATTAGACAACAATGAAATTATTTTAATGCCACAAGAGTTAACTACTCATGAAGCTCAAGAATTATTTTATAAAAATGAAAATAATCAAAATAATTCTGAACTAAAGAGTTTCTTTGGAATTAATAGAGGTAGATGAAAATGACTATAGAAGATATTTTAAATTCTGTACCAAGAGATTTATTAACTGATTTATCTTATTGCGATATAAAAAACGCTATTATAGATGTATTTAAAAATAGTAATGCTAAAATGTTACTTCCAATATCAATTGATAAGAAAACGTATGAACATCTTAATAAGAAAGATAATTTTCAGATTGCTGATGTTGATACATTTTTAAGTTTTACTTTTGTTTTAGGAGATAGCCTTTGTTTTTTAGAAGTTAAAAGGCAAAAGAATAGTATTATAGTTATTTATGAAGTTTCTTCTCATTCTATATTAGATAGAATAATTTTGGTTAAATCAGATAACTTAGCTATTGTAGAATCTAAATATTATTTAAAAGAAGAAGGTATTTTTAAAGTTTATAATACTAGTATTAGATATTATGATAATAATTTTAAAGAGGTAAAAATTGACCCAAGTAATACATTAGATGAAATGTTTAGTGATGAATTTGGAATACCTTTAAAATCTGCTAGGAAGATGCGAGAAAAGTTTTTCTTGTATGCGAATTTTTTAAGCTATTCTGCTGTTGAACAAAAAATGCGAATTAGAGATGCTCAATTGTCAAGTATTGATTTTTTATATTTTAGAAGTCCTTGGAATGTTAGAGACATTGATAAGTTTCTTCATGAAGAATATGATAATGAAAGAAAAATTGTACTTAAAAAGCATTTTAATAAAATTAATAATGCTGGTGGAAAATTAAAAATAAATCGTATTGCAAAGATAATAAACTGGATTCAAGGAAATTTGAATGATAATAGTGAAATGGTTATGGCAGATAATTTATTTACTAATTTTTTACCAATACTTCTTGGTGAAGATGCAAGTGGGTTTGATACAAAAGGTATTATTGTTGAAAAAATGGGAGAAGATTACTTTTTATATCAAGTTCATTTTACAACTGATAAAATATCTTTTGTAAAAAATATGATAACTTTGGAACAGGCTCAAGAATTATTTTTAGCTAATCCTTTAAATGAAAATGTTAAAGGGTTAAAAGAGTTTTTTGGAATTACTAGAGGTAGATAAAAAATCTTGAAATTAAAATAAATTAGTGTTAAAATAGGAACATAAATGTTGATTAAGTAATTAGTAGTTGCTTTTATACTTCTACAAGAGATTAAATACCAAAGGCTGAAAGTATTTAAAGTTAAGAAAAGTATATGAATTTCATACTTAGGAGTTTTAATAGTAGGTCGTGCTATAAACGAAATTAAGTGCTAGTTAAGTCTAGAAGTTGGGTGGTACCACGGATTATATTCGTCCCAATGTTCTAGGCTTTTTTTATTTATAAGGAGGAGAAATTATGGAAGAAAAATTAATAAATCTTAAAAGTAATTTGGAAAGTGCTTTAAAAAATGTTTCAAAAGAAGCTGATGTTTTAAATGTAAAGTCAGAATATGTGGGTAAGAAAAGTGAAATTCAGGAATTGTTATCTGGTTTAAAAGATATGAGTATTGATGAAAAGAAGAAATATGGAAGTCTCATTAATTCTACTAAAAAAGAAATGGAAGAATTAGTTAATCAAAAATTAGAAGATGCACAAAACAAATCTAATGTAAGCTTTGATGATAGTGTAGAATATGCTTTAAATAAAGGTAGTTTACATCCAGTTACAATTGTGGCTCGTGAAGTAACTGATATTTTAAAAAGAATGGGATTCACAGTTGTGAGTGGTCCTGAAATGGAAAGTGAGTATTATAATTTTGAAGCTTTAAATGTTCCTAAAGACCATCCAGCTCGTGATATGCAAGATACTTATTATTTAAATAATGGGATGCTTCTTAGAACACAAACTAGTGATAATCAAATTCATGCGATGGAAAATTATGGAGCACCACTTAGAATATGTGCGCCTGGTAGAACTTTTAGAAATGAAGATTTAGATGCTAATCACGAAAATACTTTCTTCCAAATTGAAGGTATGGTTATTGATAAAGGTGTATCTATTGAAAATTTATTGTATGTTATGCAACAAGTTTTAAGTGAAGTATTTAAAAGAGAAGTTAAAGTTAGACTTCGTCCTGGATTTTTCCCATTTACAGAACCTAGTTATGAGATGGATATGTCTTGTTTAATATGTGGTGGAAAGGGATGTCCTACTTGTAAAAATAGTGGTTATATTGAAATGGTTGGTAGTGGTATGATTCATCCTAATGTTTTAAAAGCAGGTGGAATAGATTCAGAAGAATATACAGGTTTTGCATTTGGTATAGGTTTAACAAGACTTGCAATGATGAAATATAAAATTAATGATATTAGAGTTTTAAATAGTGGAGATATTCGTTATTTAGAACAATTTGAAATAGATTAGGAGGGAAATTATGTTAATATCTTGTAATAAACTTAAAAGTTATATAAAAAATGGTAGTGATATAGATTGGTTAAATATTTGGAATACTTTTACAATAAGAACTGCAGAAGTTGAAGAGGTAAAAGAAGTAGGTAATACTTTTGATTCGGTAGTTGTCGCTGAAATTTTAACATGTACAGAACATCCTGATAGTGACCATATGCATATTTTAACAGTAGATATAGGAGAGAGAGAGCCTATTCAAGTTGTATGTGGGGCGCCTAATGTTAGAGTAGGTCTTAAAACAGCTTATGTTAAAGTAGGTGGTCATATAGATGGAATGGAAATTAAATCTAGACCTCTTCGGGGAATACTTTCTAATGGTATGTGCTGTAGTGGTAGAGAAATTGGCATAAGTGATAATCATGATGGAATTTTAGATTTACCAAAAGAGTGGGTAAACGGAACTAATATTAAAGAATATTTACCAATTGATGATATAATTGTGGAGATAGATAATAAATCTTTAACTAATAGACCAGACCTTTGGGGACATTATGGTATAGCTCGAGAAATATGTGCAATTACTAATCATGAATTATTACCACTTGAAGTTGAAGAAATAGTAAATGATAAAAAGGATTTAGATATAGTTATTAATAATCCTGAATTATGTTATAGATATTGTGGTTTAAAATTAGATAATATTTTAAATAATAAAACTCCTCTTGATATGCAAATATTTTTATATTATGTTGGGATGCGTTCTATTTCTTTATTAGTTGATATTACTAATTATTTAATGCTAGAATTAGGGCAACCTATGCATGCTTTTGATTCACGAGTTGTAGAAAATATTGAAGTTGGTAATGCTAATGAAGGAGACAAATATACAACTTTGGATGGAATGATGCGAACTTTAACAAAAGATATGTTAATGATTAAAAATGGTGATAAATATTTTGGGATTGCGGGCGTTATGGGCGGTCTTGATAGTGAGATATTAAGCGATACTACAAGTACATTTATCGAATCTGCTACATTTAATGCTGGAAGTGTTAGAAGAACTGCTGTAAAACTTGGTCTTAGAACAGAAGCTAGTAGTAGATATGAAAAAAGCTTAGACCCTAATATGACAGATTTTGCAATAAAAAGATTGGTTTATTTACTACGTAAGGAAAATCCAGATATGGTTATTTCGTCTAATTTAACAGATGTTTATCCAAACCCTGTAGGTGAAGAAAAAATAATTCTTGATAAAAAAACTTTAAGTATTTATATGGGGAGAGTTTTAGAAGATAATCAAGTAAAAAATATTTTAGAAACTTTAGGCTTTAAAGTAAATATTACAGATCTTAATATAGAAGTTATAGTTCCTAGTTATAGAGCAACTAAGGATATTAAAATAAAACAAGATTTAATTGAGGAAATAGCTAGAATTTATGGCTTAGAAAATTTTACACCTAAACCTTTAAAATTAGACTTAATTCCAACAGTTCATGAAAATATTTTTGACCAGGAATATAGTGTTAAAAATATGCTTGCAACAAAATATGATATGCATGAAGTTAATAGCTATCTTTGGTATGATACTAATTTATTAAAAGAATTTAATTTAGAGATTAATAATGTTCAGTTAATAGGTAAAGAAACTAATAATATTTTACGTGATGATATGTCTTTATCTTTAATGAATATTGTAAATGAAAATTTTAAAAATTATAATAACTTTGAAATATTTGAAATTGGAACTATTATTAAAAATAATGAAAATAAAAGAGTTCTTAGTATAATTTTAGCTAATGAAGAAAAACAATTAGAAAATGTTTATAATAAAGCTAAAGATGTTGTTAAATATTTATTTAAAATTGTTAAAGGTAAAAATATTAATTTTACTAATAATGTTAATGAAAAGAAATATTATGATGAAGCTTTAGGTAAGAATATTATGCTTGATAATAATAAATATGGCGAAATTAATGTTTTAAATAAAAGTCTTACTAATAAATTATCTAAAAAGAAATGTGTAGTAACTATTGATATTGATTTTGATACTTTCGTAAAGTTAGAAAAAGAATGTAAACTTGCAAAAGAAACTAATAAGTATCCAACTGTTACTTTAGATTATACAATTATTCTTAATGAGAGAAAATATAGTGATTTAAAAACTTGTTTAGATGAATTTAAAAGTAAACTTATTAAATCTTGTGAGCTTTTAGGGGTTTATGAAAATAAATATACTATTCGTTATATACTTGGTAATGATAATAGAACTTTAGAACAAAAAGATTTACAAACTTTTAAAGAACGTTTTATAAGTTATATTAAAGAAAATAATTTTGAAATTATAGAATAATTATTATAGAATGTAAACTTGTCTTAGGATGAGTTTTTTTCTTGTCTCTTGTTTGACACAGTGGTTATTTTATGATATGATTATATTTAGAAAAAAGGGGAATATTTATTATGGGTGAATTAGATTTATTTGAATTTTTACATTATTATTCAAACAAGATTTTATTTGTGTTATTATTCGTAGTTATAGGATTTATAGGTAGTTATATTTTTACTTTTTCAACTCAAATACCTATTTATGAGTCTAAGACTAGTTTAGTATTAACTAAAAATGATAATAATAATGCGACTATTACACAAAATGATATTACTTTAAATAAAAATTTAGTGCCTACTTATCGTGAGATAATTAAAAGTAGAAGGATACTAGAACAAGTTATTGGTAATATGAATATTAATATCGATTATGAAACACTTACTAAAAATGTAGAAGTAAGTAGTATTGAAAATACAGAGCTTATTGTTATATCTGTTTATGATGAAAATAATAAACTTGCAAAAAGTATTGCTGATGAAATAGCAACAGTGTTTAAAAAAGAAATTGTGGATATTTATAGTATTGAAAATATTAGTATTATAGATGAAGCTCAAGTAAGTGAAAAACCTTATAATGTTAATGTCTTAAAACAATTTGTAATTGGAGCAGGATTAGGTTTCTTAATTAGTAGTTTAATTGTAGCTTTATTCTTCTATTTTGATGATACTATTAAAACAGAAGAGGATATTGAACAAAAAATAGGATTACCAGTTTTAGGTTCAGTTCCTAAATATACTAAGAAAAAAGGGGGAAAATAAATAATGAATGAATTAATTATTCAAAGTGACCCTAAATCTTCAATGAGTGAAGCGATTAGAACACTAAGAACTAATTTGCAATTTTCATCTGTTGATAAAAAGATTAAAACAATTTTAGTTACTAGTAGTGTTCCTAGTGAGGGTAAAAGTTTTATTGCTGCTAATCTTGCTGTTGCTTTTGCAGATTCTGGTAGTAAAGTGTTATTAGTAGATTCTGATGTTCGTAAAGGTAGACAACATACTATTTTTAACCGTCATAATAAAAAGGGTTTATCTAACCTACTTTTAAAAGATGTTGATGAAGCTTATCGTAATTATATTTATGATACTGAAATTAAAAATTTAGAAATTATGTTTAAAGGAGTTACTCCACCTAATCCTAGTGAACTTTTAAACTCTGATAAAAATAAACAATTGGTAGAAATCTTAAAAGATGAATATGATATTGTTATTTTTGATGGAGCACCGATTAATGGTTTACCAGATTCTTTGGTTGTTGGTACTTTAGTAGATGGAGTAATTATTGTTACAAAAGAAAAATCAACTTCATTTGCATTAGTAGAAGATACTAAGAAAAAGCTAGAGAATGTTGGAGCTAATATTTTAGGTGTAGTTTTAAATAATACCGAAGTAAAGAAAAATAAATATTACGGTGGTTATTATGGAAAATATTACGAATAAAATAGTTGATATTCATAACCATAGTTTGTTTGGGGTTGATGATGGGGCTAAAACAATAGAAGAGGCAGTAGAAAATATTTCTTATTTAAGAAAATTTGGCGTTACCGATATTGTTCTTACTAGTCATTATATTTCAGAGTCAAAATATCAAAGTGATGTTATATCTAGAAAAAATATTTTAAGAGAAATAAAGAAAGCTACAAAAGATATCGATGTAAATTTGTATTTGGGTAATGAAGTCTTTGTTTCTAATAAAATAATTGAGCTTCTAAATACTGGTAAAATTACAACTTTAAATGAAAGTAAATATATTTTAATAGAGTTTCCTATGAACCAATCATTACATTATATAGAAGATATTGTTTGTGAACTTAATGATTATGGATTGATACCAGTTATTGCACATCCTGAACGTTATTCTTATTTTAAAGATAATTATAAAAGGCTAGATAGTTTGTTAGAATATAATTGTATTTTACAATGTAATATTGAAAGTATTGCTGGTAAATATGGTAATAGAGCTAAAAAAATAATTAAAATGTTATTAAAGGATGATAAAGTTAAAGTTTTAGCAACTGATTTTCATCATATAGGTGATACTAATATGCTTGATAAAAGTATGATAAAATTAAGAAAAGTTTTAACTAGTGATAAATTAAATCTATTGTTATATCTAAATCCTTTAAAAATAATTAATAATGAAAATTTATAAATGGGAACAGAAATTGTTTCTTTTTTGTTTTAAAATTTTTAATATTGAAGTATAATGAACTTGGAGGTTTTATTATGGATAATAAACTAGATTATATAAAAAGGGCGATAAAGAGAACTTATAAGAGATATACTGGTGAGAGAACAGATGGAAAAGCAACTATTCAAGATGTAGCTAAGTTTTTTAATATTTCAATATGTGAAGAAAATCAAGATGATTTTGAAATAGTAAATATTGATTTTAAAATACCAGCAATTGAAGTTCTTAACACAAAAACTAATACAATATATAAAGCTGAATATACAGGTGATGCTAGATTATTTAATTATTGGGGAGATAAAATTAGATTTAATAGAGTGAATGTAATAAGTCCTATAAGTGAGTGGGAAACTCTTTATTATATAGGTGGAGAAGAGCCTATTATTTCACGAATGGTATTTAAAAATAATGATAAGAAGCTAATTTTTATAAAGGAAAATGCTAATCATATAAGTATGTTTAGTTTATCAAAAGGAATTGGTTATGAATTTCAATATGGGCAAGATGTACTATATGATGGAGAAGTGAGGGAACAAAAACTGTTAACTAAAAGATATGTGGTTGATAAAGATAGTCCAAGTTCTGCTTGTAATAATTTTCAACAATTATATACTTACGATGCTTTTGATTGGATAAAGACTAATTGTCGTCAAGATAAATATAGTTATGAAAAGAATTCTAAAGTTATTTATGTAATAAATCAATTTGAACAAGAAGGATTATGTAGTTATTTACGTGGGATTTGTTTAGAGGATGTTAATAAAAAAGATGTTATTTATGATATTCCTGTTGATATGATAACACGTATTTTTGCAGATACAAACCAAGATAATCCTTTATCTGCTATGGTATTTGAATATGGTTGTGATGGTTTACATCATTATGTGGATATTATTAAAGAAAAAAATGATATAAAAATTAAACATAATTCTTTTAGGTATTGTTATGATGGTCCAAAAGATATTGATGTCTTAGATAATGAAGAATTTGTTTTACCATTATTTAATGAAGGAAATATATCAATTGCTGAAATAGAAAATATTATTGGAGTCATAGAATTTAAGTTAAAAGATAAAAAACTTGCAAGAATTATTGCCAATGAGTTATGTGCTTTTGGTAAAAGAATAGCTCTTAGAAATAATTTAATGGAAGAAGAAAGTGACCCTTTAGCTCCAAAAGAATTTATTGATAAATCTTTTGAAGATTTAGCAAATTTAGTTGGTGGAAACAAAGAGGAATACTTTAGATTAGCTGAAGAACAATTCCAAGCTGCTATTGATTTAAAAGGTACTTTAGAGCAAGGTAGAAGTAGAGTATTAGAAAAAAATTGTTAAAGTAATATCTTAGGGTATTATTTTTTCTTTTCTTAAATACTTGTAAATTAGAAGAAATTAGTTTAAAATAAAATTGGTGGTAGATATGGGTCAAGTATATGATCATGTAACTTTATATAAGAAAAAATTTCCAGGTGGTGTTACTTGGTGGCGTTTAAAGAAACACGCAAATGTGATTGAACAACATTTAAATCCAGGGGAATATGTTAAATATGCTTTTGCTGGACAGAAGAATGATAAATTTTATGATTTAACTTCTACTGCAGTTATTGCTATTACTAATAAAAGAATTTTAATTGGGCAAAAAAGAGTAGTTTGGGGATATTTCTTAAGTAGTATTACACCAGATTTATATAATGATATGCAAGTGTATCAAGGTTTATTATGGGGTAAGATAACTATTGATACTGTTAAAGAAGTTATTGTAATTACTAATTTATCTAAGGATTCTTTAAGAGAAATTGAAACAGAAATTACAGAATTTATGATGGAAGAAAAAAAGAAGTATGCCCGTAGTTTAAAGGGTGAAAATTAGTTTTATGAATAAAAATTTATCTAAAAAAAAGTTAAGAGTTATGCAAATTGGTTTTGCTTTAGTATTTTTAATATTTATAATATTTTTGATTTTACCTAAAAATTATACAAAAATTTATAATGTTGATAATATAGAAGTAACAGAAAAGTATAATAAAAAAAATAAAGTTTATTATTTTACTTTTAAAAAAGATGATAAATTATTGGATTTCCTAAGTGAAACTAAATACTCTAGTGATAGAGAACTCGTTTCTAAAATAGATGTTTTTAAAGATGATAATAATAATTTCTGCTTAGTACCAGTAAGTAAAAAAATTGATTTTAAACCGATATGTATGCAAAATGACGAAAATATACATTATTCATTAGTTAATGAAGATTTAAAAAATATGATTGCAAAATATTTAAAAAAAGAAAATAAATTAATTGATACTTATGAAGATTATGAAATATATAATGATAAGTTTACTTATTTGTTATGGAATTATAATGGTTTTTATTTTATTAATAAAGATACAAAAAAGAAAATTAATATTTTAGATAAAGAAATGTATAATATTAGTTTAGTTGGTTATACAAATGATTATTTAGTTATTCCTGATTATACAGCAGAATATACTTTTAATAATTACTATACTATTGATTTTAAAAATGGTAATTTAAAAAAGAAAAAGATAGATAGAAATGTTTATTTTGATTCATACTTTATTGGATATCAAAAAAATAATATTTATATTGTTGATAATAAAGAAAGTATTATGTATGAGTTTGATGCTAAAAAAGGGGAAATTGATAAAATAAAAGCAAAAGTACTAAATAATGGAAGTTGGGAAAATGTTAATATTAAAACTTTAATAAATAACAAACAAGAATTTTCTTATAAAACTAATTATAAATATACTTTTATAGATAATAAGATTTATCTTAATTATATAAATAGTGATATAAAAAAATTAGTCGCAGATAATGTAAGCAATATAGTAAGAATTAAAGATAAAGACATATTCTATTTAAAAGATTCTACTTTATATCATTTTAATGAATTAATGGGTGAAGAAAAATTACTTACACATTTTGAATGGAATTTTAATAGTAATAATATGATATTTATAAATTAACCAATCTGGACTTTTGTCATATCTTAATATTAGGAGTGATAAAAGTGGACGAAAATAAATATTTTACGTATTATACAATTGAAAAAGGAGATAATTTATATGAAATATCTCGTAAGTATAATATAAATCCTAAGTTACTTGCTGCGATGAATGGAATTGAAGATAATGAATATATTTATCCAGGTCAAGAACTTATGATACCTAAGAGCGGGTATAGTTATTATATAACTGGTGATGGGGATACATTAAAAGGTGTAGCAGATGCTTTTAGAACAGATGTTGGTAAACTTACAAATTTTAATAAAACAATATACTTATTACCAGATCAAATTTTAGTTTATAAAGATGGTAGATAAACTCCTTTTAGGGAGTTTTTTCCTTGATTTAATAGATATATTTATATATAATAAGTGGTAAAGGAATGATGTTATGATTTTTACGAATGATATTTATAGATTTATAGGTGATTTTTTATTAGAAAATGGCTATAAAAATATTATAGAGGTTCCTATAAATGTTATTGAAAAGAAAATAAATGAGTTTTTAAGAATGAAATTAAATATAAGTGATGATTCTATTGATAATAGCACTTTACTTAGAATGTTAGAGAGTTTTTTAGATGGACAACATAATAAAAATCAAATGATGAGTGTCTTTACTTTCTATTTATTAGGGATTATTACAATGCATCAAGGTTTTGAAATTACTTGGAGAATAGACGATGTTACAGAACCACATTTTAGAGCGAGTGAATTTTATCCTGGAAAAATTGATTCATTAGTTACAAGTAAGAATATTGATTATGTTGGTACTTTTAACTTTGTTTTAGAAGAAGCTAAAAAACTTTTAAATAATGAATATAGAGGTAGAGCATGATTACTTTAACTAAAGATTTAAGTAAAGCTAAATTTGTAACACATGCGGGTAATTTTCATGCTGATGATGTCTTTAGTACAGTTTTTATGTCTAAATTATTTGGTGATATAACAGTTATACGTTTAAAAGATTATGATGATAATGATACTTCTAAAATAGCCTATGATATTGGTAGAGGTAGATTTGATCACCATCAAGCAGGATATGATAAGAAACATGATAATGGAATTCATTATTGCGGGTTTGGTCTTCTTTGGCAAGAGTATGGAATAGAATATTTAAAAAAATTAAATGTTAGTAATCCTGCAGATGTTTTTCAAGTTTTTGATTATTTGTTAGTAACTAATATTGATGCTTTTGATAATGGAGAAGCTGATATAGAAAAAGATTTTAATGTTTATACTATTCCTAGTTTAATCGAAATGTTTAGACCCAAAATGAATACTAATGAGACGGAAGATGAATGCTTTTTAAAAGCTTGCCATTTTGCAGAATATTGGTTTGATAGAATAATAGAGGAAGCTGTAATAAAAGTTCTGGTTATAGAAAAAATTAGAGAACTTAGTAAGAATGTTCAAAATAAAATTTTAGTTTTAGATGAATTTATTCCATATGAGTATGCTATATTCTATCTTAATTTAGATGTAGATTTTGTTGTATATCCTTCTAATAGAGGAGGAT
Source organism: uncultured Bacilli bacterium (assembly GCA_948999435.1). Classification (GTDB taxonomy): domain Bacteria; phylum Bacillota_I; class Bacilli_A; order RF39; family UBA660; genus Caccenecus. The sequence goes on along the minus strand of CARJCM010000029.1, from coordinate 3,745 downwards.
GGGCAGCTAGAGCAGTACCAACTCATTACAAAGGTTTTATTAAAAGAGTGCCTTTTAAAGAAGAATGGGCGGGACTTAGAGATGAAGAACTAGCAAATGTTAGTGGAATTAAAACGGCTGGATTTTGTCATAATAAATTATTTTTATTTACAGCTAAAACACGTGAAGATGCATTAAAAGCAGCGGAGATTTGTGAAGATTAAAAAAAACAATATGAAAGTTAGGAGCTTATAAATGAATAGAAGAGAATTATTGAATTTAAAAAGAAGGGCAATTGCTTTATCACTTGCAAGTGCTTGTACTTTAGGGTTAGCAGGATGTAGTGGAAATATTGATAATGCTAGTAATTCATCAGATGAAATGGCTATTTTAAATGATGATGCTGAAAGAAAACAACAATTTTTATGTATTTATGAGGATAAAGCGATTATTATTGAGCCAATAAAATCATCGTATTGTGTTTCTCGCTCTGCTTATGATATTTATTTGAATGGTAAAAATTATGTTGATATGACTATATCTATGTCTCAATTTATCTGTTTTGAAAAAGTTAGTCCTATTACGGCTGAAGATTATGCGGCACTTGTTTGTGGACCAGATTTTCCAATTGAATATATAAGAAGTGAAGATTATATTAAATCAAGATAGACTTTAATTAGTCTTTTTCTTTTTTCTTAATATTATTGATGATTTATAAATTATTTTAATAATTATTTAATGATGTTTACTATAAGAAAACTTTTTCTTGACAAATTACGACATCTAATATATATTTATATTATATGAGAGTATGATATGATAAAACAAAACATATTTTTGTATTAAATATTTATCTAGTTATGATGAGCAGTATGGTCTTAACTACAAAATTGTGGGAGGGATGATATGAAAACAGTTGATAAATATGTAGAATTTAAAAGTAAATATAAAGATTATGTAGTAATTGTAAAGTCTGGAAACTTTTATTATTCTTTTGGAGAAGATGCTTATATCTTAAAATATTTTTTTAATTATCAGATTAGAGATGATAAAGTGGGTTTTCCTCTTAATGCAAAAGCTAAAGTTAAAAGTGTTCTTAATAGACATAATGTTAATGTTTTAGAAATTATTGATGATTATGCTTATGTTTTAGAAACGAAAAATACTAATGAATATGATATTAAACTAAAAGAAGCTAAATCTAATATTTTAATAGGTAATATGCTTGATAATTTAATGGAACGTATTGAAGTTAAAGTTAAACAAGAAGAAGCTAATTATAAACTTATTAAGGAGTTTGTAGATGAACTCTAACTTTTCTTTACTTAATAATAGTAAAAAGACTATTGCCTATATTAATAAACAACTTATAAATTATCCAAAAAGTGAAATGGTTTTAAAACAAAATATGGAAAAGAATATGTATGAAATTATTGAACTTATTTTCTCTTATAGTATTAGTGATGTAGAAAGAATTAAACTTAAATATTTGAAAGATTTAATTATTAAACTTTCAATGTTAGATTTTTATGTGGCTACTTCTTTTGAAAAAAGAATTATTAGTAAAAAGAAGTTTGAATCAACGGCGATGTATATAGTTGAAATTAGAAAAATAGCCTATGGTTTGGTGCGAAATGAAGCTAAATCTTAAGTATGATGATATAGTAGATATTGATAAAATAAGAGAAATGTATCATATTATTAGAGTTAATACTAAAAACAGAGGGAAACTTCATAAATTTGAACTTTTTTATTCGAGTAATATTATTAGTATTTTAGAAGCGCTTAGAAATAAATGTTATAAGCATAGTAAATATAATGTGTTTTTAGTTCATGAACCTAAATACCGAATTATTATGAGTGAAATAATGAGTGATAAAGTTGTTAATCATTTAATTAGTAAATATATTTTAGCTCCAGGTATAATCCCTCATTTAATACCCCAAAATGTTGCAACAAGAGAAGGTAAAGGGACTAAAGAAGGTATTAGATATCTTAAAATGTATATTAATAAATTGAAACTTAATTATGATAAAGTGTATGTTTTAAAGTGTGATATAAAAAAATACTTTTATAGTATAGACCATGAACTTGTTTTAGAAAAATGTAAAAGATTTATAGATGATCCTGAGGTTTTTCAATTAGTTTTAAATGTAGTTAAATCAACTGATGAAGATTATGTTAATAGTGCAATTGATAAAGTTGTAAAAAAAGAAATTGATAGAGTAAGTAAATTAAATATTTTGGATAAAGAGATAAAAATAGAAGAATTAAAAAGAATTCCTAGATATCCTAAAGGTAAGGGTCTTCCAATCGGTAATATGACTTCGCAACTTTTAGCAGTTTATTTTCTAAATGATTTAGATCATTATATTAAAGAAAGATTACATTGTAAATATTATATTAGATATATGGATGATTTTGTAATTTTTGATCATGATAAAGAACGATTAAAAGTGCTTCGAAAAGAAATTGAAGAAAAGTTAAAAGAGTTTAAACTAGAACTTAATAAGAAAACTAATATTTATGATTTAAATCATGGGTTTGGTTTTTTAGGTTATTATTACTTCTTAAAGGGAAAACGCTTGATTATTAAAATTAATCCGCAAACTAAAAGAAGAATTAAAAAAAAGATGCGTAAATTAAAGAAAATAAACGCACCTAATTATGAACAAGTAAAAGCTAGTTATATGGGATACTTAAAACAAGCTCATACTAAGAATTTACTTAAGAAAATGGACCTTTAATATTATCTAGGGTCTTTTTCTATATGGTAGAATAATAATAGAATATTTATTATTCCACAAATACCAATGATAGAATAGATGATTCTTGTAACCATTGATGCATCTTTAAATAATGCAGTTACTAAGTTAAAATCAAAGAATCCAATAAGTCCCCAGTTTATAGCTCCTATAACTGTGAATATTAATGCTATCTTTTGTAATGTTTCCATTTAATCACACCCTTTGCTATTATTTTGAACAATTTATAAAATATTATACATTTTTTAATAATAATTATTTTATTTACATTTTTTAGTTTATTGGGTATTGTCTAAATAATTATTTTTTAGTATAATGTTATTAAGATAGGGTGAATATTATGGAGTTTAATAAAAATCAAAGTTCAACTAAAGCTTATGTTTTAGGAGCTTTAATAATTACAGTTTCATTAGTTATTATTGGTGTTAGTATGTCATATGCTTATTTTGTAAATAGAATTGAAGAAGTTAATCCAGATAATAAGGATGTTAGAATTTATAGTGGAGACTTAGTTATGAATTTTGCATCAACAAGAACTATAAATGCAACTGCAGTTGGGTTAATTAATGATAGTGATATTACTACTACTGCAGAACATACTGATTTTAGTGTAACACTTCCAAGTGATGCTAAAGTTGATAGTGCTTTATATAATATATTCATTACTGAACTTAATATAAGTGATAATTTAAAAAGTCCTTATTTAAAATGGTCTTTATATAATGGTGATGCTAGTGTAGCTAGTGGAGACTTTGAAAATGTTGGGACTAAAACTACTTTAAACTTAAAAGAAAATATTACAATTAATAAAGGTTCAACTGATAGCTATATCTTATATATTTGGTTAAGCAATGATCCTGATAATAATCAAACTCAATTATTAAATGGTTCATTTAGTGGGAAAGTAGGATTTAGAGGTGTGACAAAATAACTTAGAAATAAGTTATTTTTTATGTCGAAAAATAAGAAGTTTTGTCGAGAAAAGGGAGATTTATTGCAAT
>CARJCM010000028.1 GCA_948999435.1 uncultured Bacilli bacterium | reverse complement strand
TCTGGGAACAGATTTAGGTATTGTTATGGCTAAAGGTGTTGCCTTAGGTGTAATAACAGTTTTAACTTTATTTCCTAGTTTATTACTAGCTTCTGATAAACTAATTGATAAAACTAAACATAAAACTTTTATCCCTAATTTTAGTAAGATTTATAAGTTTGTAATTAAATATCATAAATGCTTTTTTGCTGGTTTCTTAATTTTACTTGTTCCTTTTTATCTGGCACAAGCAAATGTTGATGTTTATTATAAAATTGATAAAACTTTACCAGATACCCTAGAAAGTATAGAAGCAAATAAAATACTTAAAGATAAATTTAATATGGTTAGTATGGAAATTATTTTACTAGATAAAAATCTTAAACAAAACGATATGAATAATTTAATCAATGATTTAGAAAATACTGAGGGAATAGATTTTGTTCTATCAATGGCAAAATTACAAGAACTTAATATTACAAATGATATTATTCCTGAAGATTTAAAAAAAGTATTTATAAGCGATAAATATCAAATGCTTATGTTTAATTCAATTTATGATATCGCTAGTGATGATTTAAATAAACAAGTGGAAATTGTAGATAAAATAGTAAAAAAATATGATAAAAATGCTTTAGTCGCTGGTGAAGGTCCTCTCATGAAAGATTTAATTGAAATAAGTAATACCGATTTTAATAATGTTAATGTATCTTCTATTGTTTGTATTTTCTTTGTATTATTTATTGTTTTAAAATCACTTTCTTTACCTTTCTTACTCATTATAGCTATTGAGTTTGCAATATTCCTTAATATGGGTATCGCTTACTTTAGTGGTAACATCTTACCATTTGTTGCTCCAATTGTATTAGGTACTATTCAACTAGGAGCTACAATAGATTATGCAATCTTAATGACAACTACTTACTTGGAAAAAAGAAAATCTGGTTTAAATAAAAAGGATGCAATGTATAAAACTTTAGAATATTCTGGTAACTCAATTTTTGTAAGTGGTATGTGCTTTTTTGCAGCAACTTTTGGTGTAGGTGTTTATTCTGATTTGGAAATGGTTGGCTCCCTTTGTTCTTTAATTAGTAGAGGTGCTATTATTAGTATGCTAGTAGTTATTACTATTTTACCTTCTATACTCTTAATATTTGATAAATTAATCATGAAAACAACTATTCATGGAAAGGATGATATAAAAATGAAAAATAAAAATTTAAAAAAATTAGGCTTAGCCTTAATTATAGGTGGTGCTCTTTTTACAAGTAGTCCCCTTAATACTTATGCTTTAATAAAAGATGAAACTGTTTATACAAAATTAAATTATGATGGTACTATTAATAATACTTTAGTAAATACTAAATTAATTAATAATGAAAACTTAGAAGAAATTGAAGACTATACTATTCTTAATGATATTTTAAACTTAAGTAATGATAATACTTATAAACCTTATAAAGATAGAATTATTTGGAATAGCTATAAAAGTGATATAACTTATAGAGGAACTACTACTAAAACTTTACCTATTACTACTAATGTTACTTATTATCTTGATGATATAGAAACTAATCTTAATGATATGATTGGTAAGAGTGGTAAAATTAAAATAGTTGTAAAATATCAAAATACAGATAAACATATAGTAAAAATAAATGGTAAGAATGAAACCCTTTATACCCCTTTTATGGTTATGTTAGGAACTATTATTGATGATGAGTATAATAAAAATATATCTGTTAGTAATGGTAAAGTTATAAACAATGGTATTAATAATATAATTATTGGTATTGCTACTCCAGGCTTATATGAGAGTTTAAATTTAAATGAATTAAAGAAAACTGATACTATTACTATATCTTTTGATACTACTAAATTTGAACTTGCAAGTATTTATTCTGTTGCTACTCCAAAAACTATTACAAGTTCTGATGTTAATGATTTTAAAGATTTAAATAGTTTATATTCTAAAGTTAATGATTTACAAAGTGGTATTGATAAAATTCAGGCTGGAGTTAAAGATTTATCTTCTGGTAGTTCAGCTTTAGATGGAGGTATTAAAGAACTTAATAATGGTATTATTTATGCAAATACAATGTTTCAAGAGATTAAAGCTGGCAGCGCTTCTTTAAATAATGGAATAAATAAACTTGCAAAGACACTGGATGCTATGATGTTACAAGTAAACTCAATAATGATAGATGCTAATACTTTAATGAATTCTTTTAATACTAATACATTAAATGATTTGACTACTTTAATAAAAGCTAATGATAGTACTATTAAAGAATTTGAAGTATTAATTAATTCTTTACCTGATGATATAAAACAACAAATTATGACTCCTGATATGACTATTAAACTTGCATCACTATCAAAACTACATACTAATAATGAAAAGACAATTAAAAATTTAAATGATATTTCCGCTAAATTAAATTCTATTAAAAATGAAATCGTAAGTTTACAAAATAAAATATCTAATATCAAAGCTTTACAAGATGGTGTCAATACTTTGAAAAATGGGGCTAATAATTTAACTATTGGAATTGAGGCTTTTGATAATCAAGCACTTAAAGCTTTAGTAAGTGGCTCTAATTCCCTTAAAAATGGAGCTAGTTCTTTAAATGATGGAGTTAAAACTTTAGAAAATGGTATCGTAACTTATAATAAAAATGGTATTTCTAAAATATCTTATATTGTAAATAACGATGTTAAAGGGATGTCTAATAGAGTTCAAGCTTTAGTAAATTTAAGTGAAAACTATAATTCTTTTGCTGGTAAAACAAATAATACTACTGTTGAAACTAAATTTGTAATGGTTATTGATGGAAAAAAAGATGCTAAAAAAGAGATTAAAACTACCGAGAAACAAGAAAAAATCTCTATATGGCAGAGATTTATAAATCTATTCAAATAATCTAGTAATTATTTAAAAAATATGTTAATATTAAATTAGTAGAACGTTAGGATGCAATCTAATATCTACTTTTTATGGTGGACATTGACTGTAATAGTTAATGTCGTTTTTATTATTCTGAATAAAGTTACCCTTATTTGAACCTTCAATCTAATCACACTCCTAACTAGACCAAAACCCCGTAGGATAAAGAAGAGTCGGATAGTGAATAGAAAAGGCAGACATTAGCCCTAACGCTCAAGATATTATTCTAAATTATTAAAGAGTAAATAGCAACAAAATTCGTACGACAGATTTCGACAAAAATAAAATCTCAAGGTTAATTTCTTGAGATATTTTTTTATTCTTTTTAAAAGTAATTATCCTTCAAATTTAGCATCTAAATAATAAATTGGTCGTCCTTCTTTAAAATATTGTTTTTCATAATTAGTCATAATATTCTTAATAGGATATTCATCATGATGTAAATCTAGACTTACTCTTTCAAATGTATACCAGTATCCTGATAATGTTTCTAGAGAATAAGCAAAGAAACCTTTGTTGTCTGTTTTTAAAATAATGTGTTTATTCTTTTTAAATATTCTATCATATAATTTTAAAAAACTTTCGTGAGTAAATCTTCTTCTTTCATCAATTTTTTTAGGCCATGGATCACAAAATGTTAAATATATAGTATCTATTTCTTTACCAAAAATATTCGCAACTTCATTTGCATCTATATTTATTAGTTTTAAATTTTTTAAATTTTCTTTTTGTAATCTATTTATAGCATTTACCATTTGCGAATCATTTACTTCTAAACCGATAAAATTGATATTAGGATATGTTTTAGCCATATCAATTATAAAATCTCCTCTACCCATTCCTAATTCTAAATAAATAGGATTATTGTTTTTAAATGCTTCTTTATGCCATTTATTTTTATATACACTTGGATTATTTATAACATATGGTGAATCTTTTACTATCTTATCTGCGTTTTTTATTTTTATATATTCCATAAAATCACGTCCTTGGTTTATATTATACCATATATTTGTTTTTGTTTCATTAAAATTTATTTATGAAAAAAGAATAACCTTTTCGATTATTCTAATTCTTCTTAGGTTTTTTTACAACGTATATTGCAAAACCAAATAATATTACTCCTATACTAGCAATTATCCACATTAAGTTATTTCTTTTATTATCAGTTATTATTGGCAATGTTACTTCTGGACTAATTGTTTTTAATTCTTTGTATGATACTACATATTTGCCTAAACTCTTAGTTGTTATTTCGATATTATCACCATTTTTTACATAATCTACTGGCTTAATAATATTATTTTCGGTTATTTCATATACTCCAATAAATTCTTTTAAACCTTTTAATCTAATACTTATCTTAATTGGACTACTTGATGATATATTTATTTTTTCAGAATTGCTATTAATCATATGTATATCATAGTATTCACTTAATTCTCCAAATTTTCCCTTTAACTCTTCTGCTAGCTCAAATTTGTCAGCTTTTAATGTTCCTTCTTCTTTTAAAGCACTTACTGGTATTTCAACATTAATACCATTAACTGTGTATTTTTTATATTCAGTGTTAACTGGTTTATTTGGTTTATTATCGATTCCTGGTTTATTTCCTGTATTTCCACCAGAGTTATTACCGCCATTTGGTTTGTCTCCTCCTGGATTACTTGGATTATTTGGTTCATCAGTTCCAGGCTTATCTCCTTCATTTGGCTTATCTGGAATATTTGGTGTATCAGGATTTTCAGGAATATCAGGGTTAGTTGGTTTATCAGGATTGTCTGGATTATTAGCATCGTCTTTAAACGATGTAATAACCGCGGTTAACTTTCCAGCATTACCAGCTTTATCATAGAAGATTATGTCGTAACTTCCATTACTTGTAAATTCATAAACTCCTATTCCCTCTTTATATGTTATTTCTTCACTTGGATTTATTACTGTTACAATTACCTTATTATCTATATTCTCATATTTTAATTCGGCAGTTGGGGCTATCTTGTCTATCCAATTTACTTTAGCTTTAATAGTTCCTCTATTTCCAGCAGTGTCTCTAAATTCAAAAGTAAACTCGCCATTTTCTTTAAATGTGTAACTCTTATTATTGTTATTATTAATTACTGTCGCATTTTCATTAAAATCAATAGTTACTGTTACATCTTCATTGGTTAATGTTGTTTTACTATATGTTAATGTTGCATGAGGTGGTTCTAAATCTATCCAGTCAACTTTGGCAGTCGCACTTCCTTTATTACCTGCTCTATCAACAAATTCAAATGTAAACTCGCCATTTCTATCAAATTCATGACGATATGGATTGATGTTTGTTATTATATTACCATTTTTATCTTTTACAAACCACTCATCATCTACGGTATATCCATCTAAAATATTTCCCTCTGAATCTAAAACTTGGCCATTTTCATTGACGCTATAATTACTTTTATTTGTTACTGTTACTTCTTCACTAGTAGTCAATGTTGCAATTACTTCTTGATTTGTTGGTGAAGTGGTATTATATGTGATAGTTCCTGTTGGTGCTACTCTATCTATCCAATCAACTTTGGCTTTAGCACTACCTGTTTTATTATTAGTCGTATCGATAAATTCAAAAGTAAACTCGCCATTTTCTGTAAAGACATAGGTGTCGCTACCACCATTATTGGTTATTCTTATATCTTCTGTACTTTTATTAATTAATCTTGCTGTTACATTACCAGTCGTAGGTTCTGTTGGACTATATCCAACACCAGCAGTTGGATGTGGACTGTTTGTTATATCTTGGAAGAAATTAAACATTCTTGCTGCAATGAAGTTTCCACCACCTGCACTTGTAGTATTAACCCCTGTAATTCTTACATATTGAACAACTGGTCTTTCAGCAAATACTAAATCTTTTGTAGTCATATTATTAGCTAAGTTTGCTATATATATTTCTTCCCAATTAGTACCATCCATACTTCCTTCAACTTTTATTCTTGTTATTCGACCATTTCCACCATCAGCAGGGACATATTCAATTGATGATAATGATATTGGTTTATCTAATTTGATAGCTATCCATTTATTACTATCAGAACCATTCCATGCACTATGCCATCTTGTATTGTAATTACCATCTATTGCATAAGTAGCATTTCCATTTTGATTAGTTCCTGTTGCTTGACTTGATACACCATGGATTGAAAGATGTGATACTGAAACATATTTTCTTGTATCTGGTTGGTTATCTTCTGTGAATGTAAATGTTAATATATTACTTGCTAATTTAGTTCCATTTGCTCTCTCTCTAATTTGTAATGTTTTATTACCTGTATTATTTGGAGAAGCATCGGCATAACTTGTCCAAGCATCATTTTCATTTTGACGCCATTCAAAGTTTAAATTTATCCCCATTATTCTATTTTCTAAATCGTTGCGATAAAAATTATTTTCAACAAGATTATTGTCTGTTATATCTATTGTATAAATGTTTTCTGCAGAATAATTTACTCCTACTATATGGATTTTTATATCATCCGTTGCATTAATTCTATTTATTTCTTCATTACTTAAAAGTATTGAAGATTCACTGGTTGATGTCCATGTATTGCCTCCATCTAAACTATAATCCCATCGAACACCATTTCCTTCATATTTAGAACCTAATACTATTTTATTAGCATTCTCTCCATTAAATGAGAAACTTGCAATAGAGTAATCTCCTCTACCTAATAAATAATTGGCCATTAGTCTTGTAATACCTGGTTGTAGTAAATTAGTTGTAATAGTAGTTCCAACTTTTGTTCCTTTTTCTAAACTAGCTTTTAAATAATTGGTATATGATGCGTAATAATTTGTTTGGCTAATATTTGGAACAAGTAAATTTAATAAGTCAAACATTGGCACTGGGAATTCATACATGTTATCTGCTAAATACTTAGCTAAATTGTAGTAATCTTCAGCTGTTTTATTCTCATTTTGTTGATACGTTCTTATTAATCCATACCACGCATTCATATTAATTGATTGATATTCTAAAGCTTTACGATATATTTCTTCTAGTTTTACGACATCACCTTGATATAAATCTGCTAAAAGCATTACTTCTAAAGCCTTATTATAATTATCAATGTCGTTCAATCCTTCTTGAGCATATGGCACATATGTAACATTATAATATGAATCCCAGTTATTAGAACCCCAACCTGCTAAAAGTCTTTCGCCTTTTTCGGATGCTGTCCATCCACTTACATCATTTTTAATGCTCCACATTCCTTTACCATCTGCAGTTTCGGAGTACTCTAAATAGGCAGCGTGTCCTGGTTGGCCTATAACTCCTGATGGATTTCCTAAACTAGCATTTATATTAGAACCAGTTTTAGATAATCCTCCACAAACAGAACCTTCTTCAAATACTATCCATAATTTTGGTTTTCCTGTTTGATATGTAATGTTATATGCACCTAAATCATACTTTGTATTCCATTTACTATAATTTTCTTCTGAATAATACTCAGGCTTGTTGTAGTTATATCCAAATCTATATACTATATAATGATATGGGTCTGTTGTATAAGGTCCCCATTTTGAAGGAAACTTTCTAATATGGTGATTTAACCATTCAATTTCTTCATCATCAATTATATTGTTCATTACCCAACGCATTTCTTCAATACTTAATGTTTCAAATACTTTATTGATTAATAAATCGTTGGCATGCATTTTTTTATATACAGCATATCTTGTTGCAGCATCTGAACATTGATTTCCTCCTACCCATAAGCATACATTTGAAGAATGAGTTAATGATAAAGATATTATCATTCTTTTATATAAGTTTCCTAATGTAGTGTATTCAGTACTAGTAGTATTTTTTAAATCATCTTTATATAATGTGTATAACTTTATTAGAACATTTACTGAATTGATATAAGAACCTGTTGGTGCCCCACCTGTTATATAATATTTTAAAGCTTCTTTGTCAGTTAATATCCATTCTATTGCTTCCCTATTTTCTTCACTAATATGAGCCATTGCTTGTAACATATCATATTCTAATGATTTAACAAATTTACGTTGTAATAATGTCATTTCTTTTGTTGTTAATAAATCATCATATGAAGAATTGGCTAAAATATTGTCGTATTCTTCTAAAGTCTTTATAAAACTATATGGAGCTTCACTAGCTTCTTCATCATATCCTTCTTTAAATAACTTGGAATTAGCATATACAGCATGGTCTCCATCTAAATTACCATTACTATTGGCATATAATTTAATATAGTTTTTATTGCTTATATTAATTTTGATAAATTCTGCTTCAGTGTTTCCCTTTTTTACAGGAGGAGATACTAAAGTTTCTAAATCCCAATTGATACCATCAGTAGAAGTGTATATTGAGAACTTTACACCATTACCAGCACTTCCACGACTGGCATCAACTCCATAATATGTAGAGAAATAATCATAACCTAAACCACTTATGTCATAAACAACCGTACTTGTGGCATGGGCTGCGATACCTTTTAAAAAGCTTTTTGGTTGCCCATCAACTATTAATGTTATTAATCCTTTGTTGTACTTAGTGTCTAAGTTTTTATCTAATGTTACTTGACCCCAACCAGTACTAGAATTATTTTTGTCATAAGGAATATCAGATAAATAAATGAAATCTTTTTGCTTTGGTAAATTTAGACTAACATTACCAAATGATATATTATTATTTGATTTTAAAGATATTCCTATAAATAATAAGGATATAATAATTATTAATCCACACATAGATGCTAATGTTATTTTTTCTTTATACTTTCTAACTAAACTCCAAACTTTTTCCATATTTTTTCATTCCTGCCTTTTTTTATTTAATTATACCTTAAATTGTAAAGTTAATCAATATTTTAAGTTTCTAAAAATTTAATTGCTATGGTAATAAAAAAATGATTCGTTTAGTATACAAAAATCAAAATATAATGCTGAATTTTTAGAAAATTTGCCTAACTTCTATTTTTTAGGACTTCCTATTAAAGAATTGGTAAAAGAGTACTTTTCTAATGGAGAGTGTCATTCTTGCGCTATTGCTTTAAGTTTATGCTTTGATGAATGTGAATTAATAACATGCAATTTAGCTAATTATGCTGAATATCTTGGATGCGAAGATTATGAGCACTCTATTATATTAGTTAAATTAAATGGTGAAGCTAAAGTTATTGGTACTACTTTTTGCTTAATAACAGATTTAGAAACATATAAAGATATTTTTGCTCCTGATAGTGTTAGAGTTATAAAGAAAGAGGAACTAAAAAGAGCTGATGCCTATAAGTTCATAGATTCATTAAAAGATAGCTACATTGCACCACCTGATGAAAGATTATGGTTAGAAAATAAGGAACCATCTTTAATAGAACAAGAGCATCAAAAATTATTAAGACATTTTGATGACTTATGTCTTAACTATTATAATGAAAATAGTCAATATTTAACTGATTTTATCAGAAGATGCTTGAGTAGAAATTTTTGTTATGCAGTTCATAACTCTTTAAGAATATCGTTAAAATATAATAAATTTGAGTATCCTAAGGCCAACTTAATATCTTTAGAAGATAGTGATTTATTATTTAATGATACAACAATAAATAGATAGTTTAAACTTTTAATCTTTTTATAAACATTCTTTTAAGATAATTGCTTTGTAGCAATAAAGATTAACCACTTTTTTCTAAAATTCAAAATAAATTATATAAAGTACTCTGTGTCATTAAAATCTAACATATATTTTTCTTTTGCCATATCGATAGCATCATCTATTAATTTATTTCCTGCTATATCAGGATACTTCAAATATTTTTTTACATTTTTAATATTTGACATAAATCTTTTATAAGTTTTTCCATTATCTATGTCTAGCTTACTCTCTCCAATATTTTTAATTTTTGCTATCATTCTAATTTGTGCATATTTTTCATTATTATCTTCTACTAATAAATATCCTAAATAATGAATATCCTCTAGTTCAACATTTAATTCTTCAATATACTCTCTTTTTAAAGTTTCTTCAAAATCTTTATCAAATTTTTCTGGCTTGCCACCAGTTAGTTTGTATTTGTTATCTTCCACTCTTAAAAGGATATTACCTTCATTAGAAAATGCTATGCCATAAACTTGGTTTATAATCAAATCTTTAGGAATGTCTCCATTTTTCCAATAATATTTTGTCATATAGTTATTCCTTTCTATAATTTTTTATATCTAATTACGAGCTAAGTTTTTGAATTTAGTTTATTTAGTTCTATAATATAATTAATGTTTTGATATAGTATCAGTTTTAATGATAAATTTATTCTAATTTAGTAACGCTTCGAGAGATGGTTCCTGCTGAAAGATAATATTTTCTTTCAGCTTCTGCATAACTTCTTTCTTTCGCTGATACATAAAAATCATAATAATACATAAAATTATTTCTTAAATCTATTAGTTCAAACAAAAATCTTACCCCCTAAAGTTAATCTATATGATAACTCAAAATACTCCGAAAGTCATCAATATATTCTTCAATTTGTGTTCTTTTTATTTCTTGTTTATAACTATCAATTCTTTCATTTAAATAATTAATATGCTCTATATATAACAAATTATCTTTTTCTTTAATTTTTGTTAATAAAGATTGAATAAACTCTATCTTTTGTTCAATAATTGGAATTCTACTTCCACTCCACGATTCTGACTGAGAAAAGAAAGTTACATGTTTGAAAAATTCAATATTATTGGTATTATCTAATAAAAATAGTATTAATTCTTCTTTTAAACTATTTTCTTTTTCGCCAATTACATAAAATAAACTACATATTTTTTCTTTGTCGCCCTTATATTCTATTATTTTATTTTTAAACCATTTCAGTTGATTGTTTTTTATATTTCCATCTGTGTCTGATTCAAATAATGAATGTAATCGCAAATATCCTAGAATAGAATCAATTATTTTATTGTAATTATAAGAAATTATTTCATTATGATTAGGATGAGACCATATTTTCTTTATAATGTGCTTTATTTTACCTGTATGGTCGTATTCATTTTTTTCAAGTATTTTATTTAATAAATCATAATTATTTATACACAATAAATAACCTAAATTCCCTTCATAATCGCCATTATATTTCCAGGATTTTAAATATAGTTCTTCCAGTAAACTTTTGTTAGTAAATGCATTATATATAATTTCAGTAAACTCTTTATCTATAAATGGATTCGCATAATCTGAATACAATCCAAATTCATCTTGTTCTGTAATTTCTTTCGTATAGTCTTCTAACAATTTTTTATCATATTTTGAATATTCAAAAATACTTTTAATTGATAAAGTATATTTATTGGTAGTATTTTGTATTTTTATAAAATCCTTTACTATGAATAAATACTTTTCATTATAGTAATTATTAAGTATGCATGTTAATAGGTAATATTTCTTTGTCGTATTACTTTTTATGATATTATCTATTATTGTATCTAATAAATCTTTATCTAATATATCTCTGATAAAGAACAATCCTTTTTCAAATGGACAATCTTCATATAAATACAAATTAAATATCTCTTTGAATAAAGAAGTGTCTTTGGCCATTAAATATTTAAATAAGATATTCAATGAACTTTGTACTTTCCAGTTGTCAACTTTTATGTTTTGTTTTTCAACTTTATTTAAAGTTTGAAATATTTTTGTATAAGATTCTTTATTTTTGTTTTCTAAATATTGTATTAACTCTTTGTTTGATTTTCCATAATCATATTTTTCAAATATATTTATTATTAGAAATTCTGAACATTCTTTATACTTTTCTAACGAAATTGGTATATCTACTCTTAATTTTTCACATTTTAGTTTTAATAAGTATAATATTTTGCTCTGTGTTATAGAAATATTTTTCCAGTTAATAAAGTAGTTTTTATCTAAATATTGTACATCATTTTTTAATATTTCTACTTGGTCATTGTCGTAGAACCAGATTGATTCATTTAATAGTATTTTATAATTAAATTTATTTTCATCGCATAGCTGAAACACTATATCAAATAGTTTTTTCCTGAATAAGAAAACATTTTCTCTTTCTTGCAATTTTAGTGTAATAAGATTAATTGTTCTTGCATTTTTTCCCTGTTCACTAATATGAAATTCTAATCCTAGGCAATATAATAATAACTGTTCTAATATTATCTGATATATATCTTTCATTTTTTTATTGGCTTCTTTTTTATATCTTAAATACAATATACTGATAATTTCAATTTCTAATGCAAACGTTGGATATAATTCTTTTATCAACCAGTAATCTTTAATACTTTTACATATTTCATTATATAATCCTGGCCTTTTTTCAAGATATGATAGTAATAATTCAAAAGATGGTTTTAAATAGTCTGTATTTTTAAAATCAGATATTAATCTTAAAAAATCATCATTTAAGTAAACATTACTATTATATTTAATTTCTTCAGGAAGTTCCTCTTTGCTATAACTGCCAATTTTATTTTTAATTTTAAGTAATGCCTTTGAAGGGTTGACATTATGAAAATATTCTACAAATTTCCAATCATTGTTATAAGATTCTTCATTCCATACTTTATTTATTTCTACTGTTATGTAATTAAGTGTTTCTTCATTATAAAATTGTTCATTAATCATATTTATTGCATTAATAAATTTATTAATAAAATTAGGGTATAGTTTCTTTAACAAATCTGAAATTGTAATTGTTTTATCAATAATTAGATATTTGCATAATAGATAATTAGCAAAATTTTGATCACAAATTTTTAATGCATCTTCATTAAAATAGTCAATTAGTTCCATATCTCTTAATTTTTTAAATTCATTTACATCAAAAATTTGCAAATCACTTAATATTTTTTTTACAATTTCATTAGAAGTACTTATTGGAGATAGTAATGAGATGTAGAATAATATATCCATTTCATGAGATGATATATTTTTTTCTTTAAAAATACTGTCGTAATAATTTTTAAAAACATCATACACACTATTTAAAGATTCTATCTTTCCGTCTCTAACAGCAATAAAACTCATTATTGCTAGTCGCGGATTGCCATTTGCTATTTTTAGTATTTTTTCTTTCCAATTCTTATTTTTAATATTATAATTTTTTTCTAAAATATCTATAAGTTCTGAATCTTCCATTTTATTTAATAGATAAATATTAGGTTCAATACATGCATTTAATTTATTTAGAACATCGTCTAGTAAATAATCTCTAACAGTTGCAACTATTTTTATTTCTTCATTTTTATTAGTTATTATTAAATCAATAATTGAGTTTAATCCATTAAGATTATTAATATCATCGATAAATATAATATACTTTTTATCACTTTTTATAGATGTTTTTATATCATCATATAAATTTAAACCGTTTATTCTAATACATAATGGAGTATAATTATCTTTTTGTTCTAGTTCCTTTAATATTTCTAATGAGATTTTAGTTTTACCATTACCTGGCTTCCCAGATATTATTGTCATTTTTGAATCCATAATATTTTTGTAAATTAAATCTTTATCTTTTCTATATATAAAGTTTAGATCTAAAGGGGAATTAATTGAAAATTTATCATAACGTTCTATAAATGTTTTTATATCACTAATTTGATTTGTATCTATTGGTATATTTAAAAAATCATATGCAATGCCTTGATAATTTTCACAAATATCATGTGCCATAGAGTCTATATCCATTAAAGTTATTTTAATGCCTGGCACCAAATTACTTAATTTATTATAATCTCCTGGTTTTATATTTGTATTTGTATGAAAACAAATAATTTCTTTAATTTGTTCTTTTGTTATTCCTGTTTTCTTTTTATCACATGCTTCTTTAATATCTTTGGTTAGCTTATCAATTGACTTTTTTTCTACTGTACCATACATTAGTAAAGTGTATTTTTGATTTTCGTCAACTGAATAAGAATCAGGAATTCCTTTGGTTGTTTTATTTGTTCCTTCTTTGCTTCCCAAGTCATGCATATTACTAAATTCAAACTTTTTAGTACTATATTCTGAACAAAACCGCTGATATTCGCCTGGCCCTAAATCTAGTATTGCATTTTGTATTTCAATAAATTTTGACATGTTTTTACCTCCTGACAAAAAAGAACTATTCTATTGAATAGTACAAAACTTATTTTAATTATACCAAAATTAATAGTTTATGTCTTCATTTATTGTTGAATTAAATGTATCATTATTTTCACTATCTTTTCTTTTTATAAGGATGATTTATATATCAAACTCTGAAAAGTTTGAACAAATTCGTCAATGGAGCGTTCACAAAAGGGGTTATGCACACTTTTTAAGAAACAAATTCCTTTGTATTTGATATATTTATTATATCGTTTATTTCATTTTAAAGCAATATCATTTGTTGTATAAATTGTAATTTTTAATAATAACTTATTTTTTTTTGATTGTTTTCTTTTTTCTTTTTACTCCACCAAGTACCAGTAAGTGTACAGCCTCCACCAATAAATATAAATAGTATCATAAATATCCAAAATTCCATATTCTACCTCCTAAAATCTCTTTTTACTATAATTCTTTCATTATGAATATTTCAATTATAAAAATAATAAATGTTATTAAACCTGTCAAAATCGCTAACAATATTTTTGATAATTTCTTTTTCCAATTTCTTGTTGTACTTCTTCATAAGATAATGATTTATTTTCCATAAAAGCAATAATCTCTTTATAAGTTTGAATATCATTCTTCTTTTTAAATTTTTCAATGACTATTGTTGTTACAAATGTTATTACAAAAAATAATGCCCAAATAATAACACCAATGTATCCATCTAAGGTAAATAATGGATATGCACTAAACATAACAATTAGCATTTCTACTAGGAAAATATAACTCATTATATTAAATTTTTCTATTTTTTCTTTACTTACTATCCTTTTCATCTCCTCTATATCTCCTTTTATAAAATCATCTAGAGTTACATGAAAAATGTTAGATAACATAGTTAAACTTTTTATATCAGGATAACTTTTATTTGTCTCCCAATTAGATATTGTTTGTCTTGAAACAAAAACTTTCAATGCTAATTCATCTTGTGAAATATTTTGTTTTTCTCTGTATTTTTTAATTCTTGCTCCAACATTCATTTTGCACCTCCAATTACATTTTATATGAAAGAAATATTTTTGTCTGTCAAAAGTCTTTGACATCTAGTTATTAGTAATGAATTATAGTAAATTATTTTTCTTAATTGTAACAAAAAAGAGTAAATCTTAAATAATCTACTCCACAAATTGTAATTTAGCGAACTAATCTCTTTATTCTCTTAACATAATCATCTGCATGATTTATGCTAATATCCCCATGATAATATCCTTGTAGTACATCAAGTTCACTATTTGGTATTAAATTAGCAATTTTAGTTGCCGATTTTTTCATAATAGGTCTTTCTTTGCTTCCTACCAATACAAGCACTTTTGCTCTAGTATGTGATAAAGTATCTTTTACTTCATAACTAGAATTTGACTTCATAAAAGCAATTAAATTATCTTTTGTAATTTTACAAGTATCTTCATAATACATATCAAACAACCTGTTTTTAAGTTTTAAACTTTTAAACTGTAGTTTTGAAAACCATTTTTTACTTATTAAACAATATGATAAATTAAATGTTGGCTCTATCATTTTATAAGTAAAATTCATAGGAATTGCCAAAGCACTTTCAACAATAGCATATTCACATATATTGGGATTTTTAGATAGTATTTCTAACAATATTTGTCCTCCTAATGATAATCCTCCAATTAATTTTACTTTTCCATTATAATTATCATTTATAAAATTTATTATTTCTAAAGCATTACTTTCAATGGAAGTAAAATTTGTATCACTATTTGAATGTCCGTCTAGTATAGGAATAACTATGTGAAATTCATCTTCAAGCAATCCTATTTCATCTATATAATTCCACCAAGAAAGACCGCCACCATGCAATAAAATTACAATATCATTATTCTTTGATCCATATTCTTTATATTCCATCTTACACCTCTAGATTGTAATTTAGTGAATAGTATGTGCTGTAATAATCGTATAACTGTATGAGTTAATAGTTATCTTTATATTATCAATTTCACAATACCAATTCTTGCCTTGTTTATATATATTACATTTTTTATCTAAAACTTTATTTTTGCAATAATCAACTACATCATTTGTATCTAGTTTAAGATTTTTCTTAATTCTATCTATACCCATTTTTGTAGTATGAACTTTATCTATATTTAATAACAATATCTCTTTATTCATAAACTATCAACTCCATAAATTGTAATTTTTCTATTTAGCAATAAATCTATAAATTGCATAAGCAACCCATATAAGCCAAGAGAATGCCCATATATCAAATATAAAACTTACTGATAGATACAAAATTGCAACTATAATGGCAATTATCCAATTCATTAGTTTTTTATTTTTCACAATATTTCATCTCACTTTCAAATTGTAATTTAATCTTCGATTTTCATAATAATATCGTATGCAACAAAACATTCTTCTTTTGATAGTTTTGTTTCATTAACAAGATATTCTATTGCTTCATCTTTAGTAGAAAAATCTTTTAATATATTCTTTACTTCTTTAAATTTCTCAATAACTTTTTTAATTTCATTATTCATATTCTCATCTCACTTTCAAATTGTAATTTTTCTTTCTACTTACTTAACATTTTTATTGCTTCATCTTCATTTTCCACAAAAAATATATCTTTACCATTATTGCTTTCATATATGAAATCTTTTAATGGTT
>CARJCM010000027.1 GCA_948999435.1 uncultured Bacilli bacterium | reverse complement strand
ATATGCTTTATTTCCTTCTTTACTTGCTGTTATAAATTCTGCATCTGATAATACCGCTTTTGTTTGTTCTTTATTTATTGTTCCACTATAAATTGAACTCCCCAAACTTTCTATATTTGTTATACTACATTCTTCTGCTAGTATCTGTGCTCCGTTTTCTACCTTTGTTGTTTTATTACAATTTGCACTTACTTCTATTTCATTATCACTTTTATATACTTTAAATTCAAGTGGTGTATTTAAAGTATTTGTTCCATTCCATACTAAATTATATGGTATAAACTCTCCATCACCTATAGCTGTTACTTCTATTCCACTTACATTCTTATGTCCTGGATATATATCTAAATCACTAAATGATAATGTTCCTCTTACTTCTATTGTAGCTCCATTTATAGAAGCTGTAGACATATTTGTTTTAGCTCCACTTCCTCCAATTAAAACTGATGATACAAAATATGCAAATGATACTCCAACTATTAGTAAAAGAACTCCAACTACAATCATTAGTCTTTTATTCTTATCTTTCATGATTAAATCTCCTCTACTACAAATGGATTATCTATTGTTCCATTACCTGTGAATGTTGTATCAGCTTTCAGATTTATTACTGGGCGCAAACCAGCACCAGTCCAGTCCACGTAGGTGTCGTTGAGGTAGCCATTCGTATCCACACGGAACACGTGAGCATAACTGCCATCCCACCAGTTCGGAGACATGGTCCAGTAGTGCTGTCCGTTGTATAGATAGTATGATGTATTATTAGCGAACTTTCCTCCTGCAAACTCTACTTCATCTGCTGTGATTAATCCTACCTTTAATGTATATACATCTCCTGAATTGCATGCTAGTGTTGGTGCATAATCTGTATACAATCTTGTTCTCGCTGCATAATAGAACATACTGCTTGGACTTATTGCCCATGTATACCCTGATGCTACATTTCTATCATTACAATATTTTCCATCTGCTATCTTTGATGCATATGTTGTATTATTTCCTATATTGCTATTATACCAACTCTCTAGTTTTGTTTTGGCATTACTTGCTGTTCCACTTAGTGTTCTTTGACTTGTTCCTGTATATGTCCATCCTACATAGTTTGATTGGTTATAACTTGTATTATATGCTGTACTTGCTACTGCTATACTATCTGCAGTTGATGTTCCATTTGCATGGCATGTTGTTCCATCATAGATTAAACGCATACTTCCATCGCCGTTTATACGCACAATTCTCCAACACTTTCCAGCAAACTTAACATAGTTGTTTGTTACCGCTCCTCGCCAGTAATAACTTGTCTCTCCATACATTCCATCTTCTACTCCAAATATTCCTTCATCTGTAGTAGCGGTTTGACTAAAATCTGGTGTTGTTGTATTGCTTGTTAATCCTAGTTCTTTTAGTTTTTTTGTTGCTACATCACTATCAAAATATAAATAACAATTTGTATTATTACTTGTTAAATTTGCTATATTTAAGCCATTATTATTCCATGTTGGTCTTGCTCCATTACTACATGTACTTTTCTCATTATTTAAAGTATATCCTATACTTGGTATTGTATTACTTGCTTTATAACTTCCATCTTCTTGCTTTATATAAACTGCTAATTTTTTTGAATCAACTTCTTTTACCTTTAATTCCTTTTTATTATTTAAACTAATAGTTACAATTCCAATTAAAAGTATCAAACTTAAAACCATTATTTTCTTATTTAACTTTTTCATAATATTCCACCTTATTCTTTTCCATTCTATATCTTTTATAAATATTTTTCATTACATTCGACATAACTTGTCAAAACTTATCAAGATATATTGTATATGATATTTTTATATTTTATATATCTAATATACAACATTATTGATAATAATTCAATATTTTTGTCCTATTTTGCGACATTTATTTTTTATCTTCATAGTTATATTTATAATTAAGATAAGAAAAGAGAATATAAGAATATGCGATTAAAAGAAATAAGAGAAGCTAATTCTTTAAAGCAAATAGAAGTAGCTAGTAAAATGAAAGTAAGTCGAAGTGTATATGGTATGTGGGAAGTAGAACAAGACATAATTCCTATTCGTAGATTAAATGATTTTTGTAATGAATTTAATGTCTCATTTGATTATGTTTTAGAACTAACTGATATTAAAAATTACCCCGATAGTAGTAAAGAAATAGACATAAATAAATTACAAGTTAGATTAACTACTCTAAGAAAAAATGCCAAACTAACTCAAGATAAATTATCTACAAAACTTGAAATAACCAGATCTTTAATTAGTAAATATGAACACAACACTAACTTAATCTTAACATCTTATTTATTAAGTTATAGCAAATACTTTAATATATCTAGTGATTACTTAGTTGGTAGAATAGATTATATACCAAAACTTAAAACTACTATTAAGTCATAATAAAACCTCATCATTTGATAAGGTTATTTTTTTGTTCTAAAACTCTTGTATAAGCTTTATTTAAAGGTTCTAATTTTATATCTGTCATTCCATTTTTATATAAACAAGTTATAATATCTAAATAAAGTGAAGCTTCATCAAATTCATTTACTAATGTTTGATAAAAATAATCTTTATATTTTTGAATATTAAATATATATCCTTTTTCTAATAAAATCAAATTTCTAATTGGAATTTCAAAAGAAAAATCTTGATCCATAACACTAAGAATTATTAAAGAAACAATAAAATTTTCATATTGTATAAGATTAACTTCTAATAAATATTCATGTAAAGATATTTGAGCATTAACCATATCCATACTAATAAGTAATCTATGAATTTCACTTATTTTTTCTCTTCTATATTTTTCCTTAGGTGATAATTCCTCTATAAAGCCATTTTCTTGATCCCACATTTTCTCTTCTAATTTTCTTTTCATTTTGGGCATTAATATTGTATTAAATTTATAAGCTGTATTTTCATTCCAAAAAGGACTAGGCTCAGGATTATTTAAATCTCTACCACATCTAAGATATAATAAAATTCTATCTTCTTCATTTAATTCATTTATTACTTCCCAAACTAATTTTCTATCATATCCTTTTAAAAGTTTAAAAATTGAACTTCCTCTTTTACCTCTTCTCTTTCTTTTTTTAGGAGGATTTAATATTAATTCTTTCAAATTAGTTAAAATTCCACTAACTAATCTCGAGACATAAGATTGTGAAATATTAAGTCTAAATGCTATTTCATATTGATTAATAGGTTCATTATCAAAAAGTCCAAAATATAAAGAAACTACAAAACTATCTCTTATATTTAAAGAAACTACTAATTCCTTTAATAAATTTACTACTTCTTTATTTTCATAATTTTCTTCTATATTAGCTTTTTCATCTACTAAAGAATCTTCCAATCTAATATCTTCACCATTTTTGTTTGTATATATGGATTCTTCCATACTAGTAACTACACTATCTTTATTAAATTTTCTAAGATACATCCCTATTTCATTTTGAATACAAGGTATAGCATAACTAGAAAATTGAGTTCCTTTTAAAACATTAAAACTATCTACTGCTTTTATAAGTCCAATCAAACCAATTTGGAATAAATCTTTCCTATCCTCCGAACTAACATTATAATTTGCCACTATTGAAGAAACCAAACGCATATTACCGTTTATAATATCTTCACGAGTATAAAAAGGACTACCCTTAAAGTAACTCATAGTTTCTGATTTCGATAAAGCTTTAGGAAGTTTAGTACCCAATAAATCATTATACATAATTAAACCTCCCATTAAAAATAATCTAGCATACCCCTCACCACGATGTCAATAAATCTTATATATATAAACCAATAATTTCCAAATAATAAATATTGATTTTAAACATAAGTTCGTTATATAATTAATACAAGAAAGGAAAATAAAAATGTTAAATTCTAATGTTTATTTAAATCGTCATTTTTTATGTATTGACCTAAAAAGTTTCTTTGCTAGTTGTGAATGTTTACGCTTAAACCTTGACCCTTTTAAAACTCCTTTAGTAGTCGCAAATGAGGCCCAAGGTAGTGGTGCTATAACTCTTGCTGTAACTCCCTATTTAAAAAAACAAGGCGTTCCCTCTCGTGGTAGGTTATATGAAATCCCCAAAAATATTAAATACAAAATTATTAAACCTCACATGAGTCTTTATATAGAAAAAAGTACTGAAGTTGTAAATACTTATTTAAAATATGTATCTAGTGATGATTTACATATCTATTCAATTGACGAATGTTTTTTAGATGTTACTGATTATTTAAAAATGTATAATAAAACAGATTATGAACTTGCTTTAGAAATATTACAAGATATTAGAGAAAATATTGGTTTATATGCTACATGCGGAATTGGCCCTAATATGCTTATGGCAAAAGTTGCCATGGACATAGAAGCTAAACATAATGATGATTTTATAGCAAAATGGACCTATGATGATATCCCCGAAAAATTATGGCCTATCTCTCCTTTATCTAAAATGTGGGGAATTGGTCCTAGAATGGAGCAAAGATTAAATAGACTTGGAATATATAATATTAAAGATTTAGCTTACTATGACCGTTATAAATTAAAAGATAAATTTGGTGTTATAGGTACCGAACTTTGGAATCACGCTAATGGTATAGATATGTCAAGGATAAAAGATTTAGAAAAAGTCAAAGATAAATCATATTCTCATAGTCAAGTTTTATTTAAAGATTACAATGGCGAAAATATAAAAATAATTATTAGAGAAATGGTTGATATATTATGTGCTAGACTTCGTAAAAGCAAGAAAGCTACTCTTGTTATCGGTTTTGGTCTTAGTTATTCTAAAAACTTAGGTGGTGGTTTTTATCATAGTATCAAACTAGCTAGTCCTACTGACCAAAATGAAGAAATCTTAAAAGTATGTCTTATGATTTTAGATAAATTTTATGACAATTCCCCTATTCGTAAAGTAAGTATTTCTTGCGGTTCTCTAAGTGATAAACAAGGCATTCAATTAAATATTTTTGAAACATTAGAAGATATTGAAGAAAAAACATTTTTAAACAACACTATTGATGAAATAAAAAACAAATTTGGCAAAAATGCTATTTTAACTGCCTCTGCTCTTTTAAGTGATTCTACCATTATTGAAAGAAATGGTAAAATTGGAGGGCATAGCGCATGAATTTCGATCGTGGTTTTATTAAATGGCAACCATTTAATTCTGTAATTCCTAATAAAAATATTTTAGATAATATTAAAAATAATGAACATATATCAAAACCCATATTATTTCCAGAAGAAATAGAAAACTTAAACAAAGAAATAATAGAAGCTTATTATTCTCATAATTTAATTGAACTAACCATCTATGAAAACAATAAAATAAAAACCTATAAAACTATAATTACTAAAATAGATAGTAACATCAAAACCATTCATTTAGAAAATAATAAAACTATTTATTTTAGCCAAATAATTCATTTAAGAACTATTTAAAAAGTCTTGCTTATAGTATAATTTCTGCTATAATATTTATAGGAATACTTAATTGTTGAGTGCTTGCCAACTTTCTTTTGAAAGGAGGCTGATAGGAATGTATAAGAAGGATTTTTTAATTCTTTCACTTATCATTATTATCTTCTTACTAATAGGCCTACTTTTTACTTTAGTAATATAGTAACTATATTAAGAGAAAAGCACTCAATCTCATCGTAGATTAAGTGCTTCAACACAATTAGTGGTAAGTACTCAACACGCGAAGTTAAGTATTCCCTTTTTTATTATATGAAATCTCTTTCATCTATATACATAATACCATATTTAAATTATTTTTTCAAGTTCTCTAATTTCTTTTTATATACATAAGAATAAACCCAATTATGATACAAAAGTGTTGCATGACTATGCCATTTATATAATGGTGTATTATCTGGATTATCATCTTTATAATAATTTTTAGGTGGTAATATATCTAAGCCTTTATTAATATCTCTATGATATTCTTTATCTAAAGTAAATAAATCATATTCTGCATGTCCCGTTAAAAATATTTTACTTCCATCTTTACTCTCTACAATATAAGGTCCTGAATCATTAGATTTACTAGTTAAAATAAGATCATCACAAGCCATAATATCATTTTCTATTAAACTACAATAACGTGATTGAGGAATCAAGAATATATCATCGAAACCTTTAACTAAATCTGTTTCTTTCAAAATATAATGTTCATATAAACCAGATAATTTCTCTGGAAGATTCATTCTATTTACTCCATAAAAATATTGCATTCCAAATTGTGAAGCCCAACATAAAAATATTGTTGAACCAACATTTGTCTTCGTATATTTAAAAAACTCTTTTAATTCTTCAATATAATTTATACTATAATAAGGAATATGCTCTAAAGGAGCGCCTGTAACAATAATACCATCATAATAAGTATCTTTTATTTCTTTAAATGAATGATAATATTTTTTATAATAAAGAGCTTTTTCTAAATCAGTATTCTTTGAATCCAAATAGATAAAATGAAGTTCTATTTGAACAACTGGATTATCAAGTGCTACCATAAGTTGTCTTTCTGTATCTTCAAGTGTTGGCATAATATTAAGAATACCAATCTTAACATTTGGTCGATTAGGATCAATTTCACTTATAAAATCAATTTTCTCTTTTAATTTTTCTTTTAATTCTAAAGGCTTATCTAAATAAAGAGCCATAAAACTCACCTCATAATAATATTATATCAAATTTTATTCATTTTCGCTAAAAATATATGTCAACGAATGTCAATCGGATTACTTGCAAGTTTTAAAATCAAATCATAATTATCATCAATAGCCATTTTGTTTCTCTTAATCATTCCACATTTTCTACATTTATAAATTATTTTTAAAGTATCTTTTTTTCCCTTTTCTATTCCTATGGCATCCAAAACACCAAGGCAAAGACAAGCTCTATCCCCGGGATTTATATCAACATGCTTACTTGATAAACAATAAGGGCAATGGTCTCTTGCTGTATACTCTAACATATCTACTTTTTTACCACAAACATTACACAAAAATTCTTCATCAATCATTTTAAATTTTTTATTATCCATTAGTTTTTTTCCATTCCTTTAAAGCTATAATCATTTCTTCAGTTATAAGTTTATTACGAGGGTTATCATTAATCGTCTTTTTAAGTAGTTTTTTAACATTATTAAAAGGTACATAAAAAAGATGAAATTCCCCTGCTGTTTCCTGATCATCTAAATGAACTTTTTCCATATGAAATTGTTCATCTGTAAATATTTTAAAATAATAAATTTCTAAACTGCGATTGTTATTACCCACAGTATCTTTAATAAAATGTTTAATTGCCAAAAAAGGTTCATAAATACCATGTATTTCTATCCCTGTTTCTTCTAACATTTCTCTTTTTAAACCATCATTTAATGTTTCATTTTCTTCTAAATGTCCACCTGGAAACTGAATAGTTCCAAAAGCTTCACCAAGCATCACTTCATTTTTAGAATTAACAATTATAGCCTTTACTCTAATAATTTTATCTTTAATACTATCTTCACTTAATTTATCTTTATTAAATAATCTTACTTCCATAATATATCACATAAATAATTTTAACTTAATATTTATAAATTTACTAGTAAAAAGAAACTATCTTTACATTAATTTTATCTTGCAATTAATTATTTATTACACAAAAAAGCAAACTCCCTCTTGCAATACTAAAAAAAACAAGATATAATTAACTAGTACTGGCTCGTTGGTGAAATGGTTAACACATTGCCCTCTCAAGGCAACATTCATGGGTTCAAATCCCATACGAGTCACCAATTAAAAAATAAATCCTTAAATGGATTTTTTTATTTTCTCAAAACTAATACGGCATCTTTAACATTTTTAAAACCATCTAGTAATATTAAATCTTCTTTTAAGACTTCTCTACTAGTTACATCAGTTCCTTTAATTGGAAAGTTTTCATAACTATTCACTGCTTTATCATAAAATCCATACATATACATAGCATATATCACCCCATTATCATTTAAAGAATTTCTAAGATTAGCAAAGAATTCTTTTAGCCTAGCCATATCCAAGTTAGGTATATAAACATATTCTAAAGCATTTGAACACATTATTAATTCATATGTATCCTTTTCATTAATATCAAAAATATTACCTCTCCTAAAAGACACATATAAATGTTTCAAAGTATCTTTTAAAGTATTAAAATTTTCTTCTCCTTGTAAATACAAATTATAAAATGTTATTTCATCCATATTAAAGTAATAATCTGTAGTTAGAATTTGCATTAATTTAACAGGCACATGATATTTTTCTTGTAAGCCAAAATAGTAATCAAAAACTTCTTTAAAAAATAACTTATACCTTAAGTTCATAAATGGTAATAAACCATATAAAAGTTTTTTCTCTAAATCCAAATCATAATTTTTAGTTTTAAATAGAAATTCTAATCTTTTTTTAAAAGAATCAAAAGAAGAAGCTAAAACTAGAGGAATCTTAATTCCTAATGTAAAATACTCAGCCATTGGATTAATATCTATTAAATTAACATTTCTAAACTTTTTAACTCCTAAATTTAATAAGTGGTCTCCTCCACTGCAAATAGTAAGTACCCTACTATTAGGATTCATTTCTAATTCTTTTGTATATCCTGCAATATTTTCATTTGTAAAAGCATAGACTTGTAATGCATTAAAACTATTTAGTTTTGATTTATCTTGTAAAATCTCTAAGATTAATTTTTTAACTTCTGCAAGCAAATCCATACTTATCACCAAGAAGCTATTATACTAAAAAACACTAAAAAAGGAAAGATGCACTTTCCCTTATTCCTGATATAATCCTAATTTATAAGCTTCCATATTATGTTTTTTTAAATACAATTCAACATAACCAATATGTACTTTTCTCATACTCTCATCATATAAAGAATGTCTCTTTAATATTTCAACTAACATATTTTCATAATAAGAAGCATCATCTATTTTCTCTGCATCAAAATCATATTCAATTTCTAAAAATGTTCCTAAGTCTTCTACTTCATCAATGACCATTACAACATTTTCTTCTAAATTATAAGAAGTTCTTTTTTTCTTTATTGGTGCTAAGACTTCTAAATTAGAAAATAAATCATCTACACATTTTAAATCAATATCGACACCTATACTATTTAAAACCCCACTTATATCTTCCATATTACTATCATTTAACTGATAGTTAGTCTCATTACAGTATAAATGAGTTAAATCATTAGCACTCAACTTAAAATCTAATTGTTTACCATTTCTAATTCGTAAAAAATTACCATTTCTAAGAAGTTTATAATCTTTAGTATCATAATAAATATCTTCTACTTCTTTTATAAAATCTGGTTTTAAAGTAGGATTTATTTTATTTTTTAATTCAAACTTTAATTCAATTTCAATCATTAATATTTCTCACTTAATATTTCTAATCTTTTAATCATTTTATCTTTTCCTAAAATATTCATAATATCATATAAGTTAGGAGTCATTGCTTTAGTAGTTAAAACTACTCTCATAATTGTAGTAAAATCTGCAACATTTCCTTTATAATTATCTGGATTTTCACGATATTCCTTCATATCGCCTGCATATCCAAATTTTTCTGCTAAAACTTTAATTTTATTAAACCATTCATCTTGTGTATCATTACTATCATATACATTATTTAAATATTCTTCCATAACTTTAATAATTTCTTCTTTATCAGTTATTTTTCCAAATTCATATTCTAATTCTCTATCCCATTCTTCGTCATACATATACCAAGATTTAGGAAATATAGCTAAATAATTTTCATAATCTTTACGTGGTTTTTTAGTCTCTCTTTCAATATTTAAAAATGCTATAGTTTCATCTTTATATTTACTAATAACATCATGTATATGCTCATCATACTTTTTCGCCCAAGTTAAATATTCTTGATATAAATCTTCGGCTTTCATTTTACTAATAAAATTCTTTGAGATATTATCTAATTTATCAAGATCAAATAATGCTCCTGATGGACTCATTTTTTTGGGACTAAATGGAAATTCATAAAATGGTGTATCTGGATGATTTGTTCTCCATTCTTCATAATTTGAATTAGCAATAGTCATAACTGCATCTATCACTGCCAAAATTGGATAACCCTTTTCTTCATAAAAGAACATTAAAGCTTCTGGGTCTTTTCTTTTACTAATTTTTCTAATTGCTCCAGTTTCTTCATCCTTTTTTAAAATTAAAGATGTATGAATGTACTTAGGCATTTTATAACCAAACGCGTGGAATAACTCATAATGAAGTGGAACACTACTCATCCATTCTTGTCCTCTAACAACATGAGTTGTACGCATTAAATGGTCATCAACTAAATGCGCAAAATGATAAGTTGGTAATAAATCTCCACTTTTCATAATTGGAACATCTAAATCATTTTCTGGAAACTCTATTTTACCTTGAACTAAATCTTCAAAAACAAACTTTTTATTAAAGTCTCCTTCTGATTTAAAACGAATTACAAACTTTTCACCATCTTTAATTCTTTTTATAGCTTCCTCTGGTGTAATATCTCTACATTTTGCATACTTACCATAAATACCAATTCTCTTTTTAGATTTAGTTTGATATTCTCTTATTTCTGTTAATTCTTCTGGAGTTAAAAAACAAGGATAAGCTTTTCCCATACTAATTAAATGTTTTACAAAAGCATGATATATTTCCATTCTCTCACTTTGAACATAAGGACCATAATTACCTACTTGTCTATCTTTGTATTCATATTCATCAGGATAAATATCATAGTATTTTAAAGTATGATGAATAAAATCTAAAGCCCCTTCTACAGTTCTAGCTTGATCAGTATCTTCATTTCTAACATAAAATATCCCATTGCTACCTCTAGCTAAAACATAATTAATAACGGCACTCATCATATTACCAATATGCATAAAACCAGTTGGACTAGGAGCAAATCTTACAACTTTAGCGCCTTCACTTAGCTCTCTTTCAGGATAAATATTCTCATAATCTTCTGGAGTTTTAGTAATAGACGGAAATATAAGTTCTGCCAAATCTCTATATGTCATAATATCACTCATTTCTTTAAATAATTATAACAAATACACCTTAAAATAACAAGCATATAATTCCTTTAAAAGCACTATTTGTCATATTTTGTCGAACGTTTTTTCTATACATAAAAGTATTTAAACTTTATAATAAATAGTTATGAAAGGAAGCAACTATGAATAAACTTGATACCAAAAAAGACTACCATTTTGAAATAATAAAAGAATGTTCAAAAAGAGACTACTTAAATAATACAAAAATAAAAGAACAATTATATTTTGATTATAAAGGAATTAGATATCTTGTTGATAACAAAAATGTGGTTTTAGATTATAGCAAAAAAGAATTAGAAATAGCTAAACTATTACAGAATACATTTGGAGGAGAAATTTTTATGTTACCCAGAATTAATATTCCTAAAGGAATAAAAACAGCAGATTATTTATGGAACAATGAATATTGGGATTTAAAAGTATTAAAAGAAGCAGTTAGTCAAAATCGTGCAATAGACAACGTTATTAAAAATGCCAAAGAACAAGCTAATAATTTTATTCTAGATATTACTAACACTGAAATAAAAAGAGAATTAATATTAAAACAAATTGATAATCTATATCTAAGTCAAGAAAGAAAATGGATTAATAAAATAATATTAATTGACCAAAATAAAATAATAAAAATTTATTCAAGAAAAAAAGCTGTCCCCCCTCCAAGCGGAATGGGAAAAGCTTTCTAAAAACATTATAATATATTTTATGGCCTATGTCAATTTTTTCTAGTTTCGTAAAGTATTAAAGCAAGTACAAAAGGAATACTAACCATTAAAGGTTCTAAATATCTCATATGAGCATTAACTGGCGAAATAACACAAGTAAGAATAATTCCAAATAAAAGCGTTAAGAAAAATAGTGCATCCCCTCTTTTTACTTTTAATAAATAAAAACAAGCTGCTATAAATATTAAAACATAAAAAGCTGGCATATAAAGAAGTCTAATCCCTTTAGCCTCACTTATTATTTTCGCTGTACCCTTTAATATATTTCTTCCCCAATTTAGGTTATTCCAAGAAAGCTTAAACTCTCCTGTATTTACTGGTCCTACAATATCTATATAATAAAAACCAATCTCTTCCCCTACAAAATTCATAACATTAGGATAAATATAGCCATAAATATTATTAAGAGTAGCATCAAAATAAACAAAAGGATGTTTCAAAAACATAGAAAACCATACTTTAAAATAATCTTTTAATTCTCTATCAGTAGGATATTCTTTAAATCTCCATTTAATATTATCACTTTTATTAGGATAATAAAGTTTAGCAATCTCTGTCAGTTCTACATCAAACATATTATTTAAAATATTTTTTTCATTAGTAGATAAATCACTTGGATATTTTTTTAAATATCTTCCTGTTTGTTGCAGTGGCACCGATAACATTTCTCTTACACTAGCTTCCTCTATATTCATACTAGGCAAAAAAACTTTATGATAAACCAAATTAACCCCTATTAAAAAAACTATTAAGAAAGAAAACATCAAGCTAACAAATTTATCTTTTTTAAAGAAATAGAAAATTAAAGTTAAAGAAGAAATAATCAAAATATAATATCCCGTATTTCTAAATAAGTATAATATTAGAAAAAGTATTGCTAAAATTAAATATTTAAACTTATAATTCTTTTTATAATTAACTTTAAAATGATAATAAGTATAAACAAATATCAAAAGAAAAATCAAATAAAACATTGTATCTTTAATATATGTTATAGAATTTATTACTAAAAATGGAAAAGCACTATAAAATAATAAACTACCAAATTTAATAATAAAAGGTGTATCCATTTTTTTCATTATTTTAAGAACATAAGCATAAACAAAAGCATTTACAAATATTTGAGGTAAAATATATAAAAACATCCCCAAATTATCATTTAATAAAGATTCACCTATATCCATTAAAAAGCCCATAATAAGTGTAATTAAAACTGGATGATGATTAGTAAAACCAATTATCGGTGGATGATTATCTGCTATAACCGTAATACCTTTATAAACATCTAACTGCCATAAACCATCATAAGACATTGTCCCAGGATAAAAGAATATTAAATAAAAGAAACTAATAGAAAGTGTAATTAAAAATGTACTCAAGAAAGGATGTTCATCAAAAATAAATTTAAGAATTCTAGATTTAACTTCTTTTTCCTTCATATTTTGAAACTTATTAAATAAAAAATCTAACAATAAATAAAAGACAAAAGTAAAAACAACTATATTTAAAACACTAATAAAAAGATTATTAATATTTTTCCATAAATATAAAAGTGTTCCTCCTTTTTGATAACTAATTCCAATATTATAAAAAAGCGCAAATAATAGTGCATTAATAAAAGTTAAAACACTAAATTTATTTTTCTTAAAATTTTTAAGCAAAAAGAAAACTCCCAATCCCAGTAAACCAGAGAATAAAGATATTTTCCATTTATAATTATAATTAAATAAAAGAACTATTGCTATACTAAAAAGTATACTTGTTCCATATTTTAAAATTCTATTCATATTTATCACATCTATTTTAAGTATAGCAAAAACTTATCTAAATTACAAACTTTTATTATTTTTTATAAACTCTCTTAACACTTTAGCAAGTGCTCTTTTTTCAATTCTAGACACATAACTCCTTGATATATGAAGTTGTTTAGCAATTTCTTTTTGAGTTTGTTCATTTTCATTTAATAAACCAAATCTTTTAATTAATATTTCTTGTTCTCTTGCAGTCAAAACATTAAAATACTTTTTTAATAAGCCAACATTTTCTTTTATATGTAAATAATCAGGTATATCTATAGCATCATCTTTAATAACTTCTTGCAAACTAATTTCATTACCATCTTTATCATAGCCAATCGCATCATTTAAACTTATAGTGTTCCCTGTATTTTTAAGTTTTCTAAAATGCATTAATATTTCATTTTCCACACATCTAGCAGCATAAGTAGTTATTTTTGTTGCTCTACTTCGATTATAAGAATCAATTCCTTTAATTAATCCAATAGTTCCAATACTAATTAAGTCATCAGTATCATTATTATTTTTATCGAATTTTTTTACAATATGAGCGACTAACCGAAGATTATGTTCGATTAAAATATTACGAGCATTCTTATCTCCATTAAGCATTTTATTAATCATTTCTTCCTCTTCTACAGAATCTAAAGGTTCTGGAAAAACTCCATTAGAATAGCTTCCTGTAAAAAAAAGCATATCTTTAATTATATTAAGTAAATTCAAAAACATATTTTCACTTCCTAATAAAAATATATTTAAAAAAAAGAAAAAAATGTAAAATAAAATCCATTTGCTAATAAATAATGATTATGATAGAATATACTTTTAAAGAGGAAAAAATATGAATATAGAAGAAATAATAAAATCTGTTAATAAATCTTGGCCTAAAAACTATATAATAAGATACTTATATGTTAAACTAGCTCCATTTCTTGCTAGAGACATCAAATTCTTTTTAGCTAGTCCTGAGCAAAAAGAATTTGAACTCGAAAAAAATATTAATCGGTTTCCATTTATTAATTGTAGTACCCTCGCCGATTTTTATATAAATCTTTTCGCATCATTTAATATTAATGCTATTAAAATAGAAGCTACCAAAACAAAGATACCATTATATGCAATTATTGTTGAAGGAGATAATGGTTGGTTTTATTTATGTCCTATAAATGATTTATTAAACAATCAAATTGGCAATAGAACATCCCATTTTGGCGAACTAAAAAGAAATAACAGAAACTTTGTATTAAAAGAATATCCTTTTTTAACAGAATTAACACTAGAAGAAATAGATAGAATTGATGCAAATTTAGGTATTAAAAATTTAGTTTATTTTTGGGCCAAATTAAGAAATGAAATGTTTCATTCTAACTATTTTTATGAATACTTTCATGTTAATAGAAACGATTCTTTAGAAGTTATTAAAGCTAAATTAGACTTTATTAACAAGCATTTAATAAATATACCAATTATTCCTGGTCCTCTAGAAAGAGAAGGATATTATCGTTATTTAATAAGAAGAATATGTAGAAAAGATGAAAAAGAAAGCATAAATGTATCTTTAGATATAACTAGAAGAGTTGTAAATATTACTGATTATTCTAGTGAGATTCTCATATATTATGAAGAAAGAACAATATTTAGTGAAAATAAAAATTTATATGTTTTAGAAAGAAAAAAATAAGCCACTTTTATTAGTGGTTTTTTATTCTTCAAAAAATACATTCATTCCAACTTCTAATATAACACTTATTTTATATAAATCATAAATTGAAATAATTGTATTGGTATTATCATTCAAAAATTTATCTAAAAACTTTTCATTAATCTCTGCCCATTTAGCCAAATAACTAATTGTTACATTCTTAATATTCATATATTTAACTACATTTCTTGCTACTAACTTATACATCTCTGGATTAAATTCATATCCATTCATTAACATCACCAATTATATTGTACTATTGTTTAGAAAAAATTGAAAGCTTTTTTTATTCTATAAAAAATTTATCCATTGAAACATTTAATACAATAGATATTTTATATAAAGTATTTAAAGCCATACCTTCTTTACCTAAAGTAGTTTCAAATCTTCTTAAGAAATCATTAGAAACTCCAATATCTAAAGCTAATTGTTCTTGAGTTATCCCTGCTAGCTTCCTATATTTTCTAACATTTTTAGATACTATTTCAATAACATTATCTTTAAAAATAAAATCTCTTTTAAACGTTGTCATTTTGCTTCACTCTCCACTATTATATTTTACTAGTTTAAGAGATTTTATTCTATGAAGTAATACTTCTGCCTTAAAGTTTACTCTTAGTAATATTATTATAATATAAACAAGAAAAATCTTCAATAAAAAAGATATTAAAATCTAATATCTAATCTTAAAGTGCTAATAAGCTATCTTTATCAGAAATTATCTCTGCCAAGAAACTTTCTGTAAGTTCCCTACATATATTCATAATATTATAACTAGTAGTATACTCTCCTAAAACCAATTCTGAGTATCCTCTATTCATAAGAAATGAATCTAAACTGCTAAAATAGCTTTCTCCACTTGCAAAGTAATGTGAGTCTATAGAAAAAGGTTCAAAATATACACATTCTCCAGTGTTATTATAAAGTTCTTCATTAACCATTTTAGTTAAATCTTCATATATAAAATAACCATTTTGATCAAAATAAGCAATAGCATTCTTATTAAGAATATCTCTATAGAAGTGCCCTCCTGTATTAAAAACATCTTCTCCCACATATTCTAAGAAATAATATGGACGTCTACCATCAATATCTTCACTAATTAAACATTTTGTCGTATCAAAAACAATAACATTTGAAGTTTTAATATAAGAACTATTATAAACTCCAGTATAACATTTACTAATTGCACACTGAATCTGTTTTAAATCCGCCATACTATAATTTCTTCTAGCCATACGTTCTAAACCTAATTTTTTTAATTTCCAATTAAAATTAGTTAATTGACATTTCTTTCCTTCAATTTCTACATAACCATTCCAAGTATGAGCGACTATTCTATTATCTAAATCTGTAATAATTAAAGTCTTACCAATTCCTAAAAACATATTAAAAGGCCTATAAACATTATAATTATCTAATTGTTCCACTCTAACAAGTTCTATATATGTATTTGGAGCATCCTCTATAATTCCTTTTCTATTATCAAAAAGTTGTAAATCTAAATTATTTTACCAAAAATTATATCAAATAAATTATTTTTTTCCTTTGATATTAATTAA
>CARJCM010000026.1 GCA_948999435.1 uncultured Bacilli bacterium | reverse complement strand
GACTTATTTCAGTTAATTTATTAAAAACTGAAATTCATTTGAAAATTGGCAAATAATGATATTTCTCTTTTTTAGTAATTGCATTTTTAAACTCTTTAAGTTATAATTATGATAATAGTAAAAGGGGCTGTAATTATGAATGGCAATAATGAAAATAATAATGAAGGATTAAATGCGGTATCTTTAGGTAGTGTTGATAATAGTAATCAAAATTTAAATGTTCCTATTAATGATATACCTCCAGTTACACCAATTCCTGAAGAACCAATGGAAGTATTAGATGATGTTCCTAGTGTTACTCCAGAAGTATTAAATAATGAGGTAGTAGTAGATAATCAAACTCAAGTAGAGCCTGATATAAATGCTATACCTGAGGTGCCACCACTTGAACCTGTAGCACCAGTTAATTATGATATTCCTGAGGTTATAGATAATGCACCAGTATTTAATGATATTGGAACTGTACCACCAATTAGTGATATTCCAATTGTTAATAATATAGCAGAGCCTGCAGAACCGATTAAACCAAAGAAAAAAGGAATGAATAAAACTTTATTTGTGGTATTAATCATTTTAGCTTTGTGTGCAGTTGGGGGAGGAGTATATGTTTTACTTAATAAAACTAATAAACCTCCAGTACAAACTAAAATAGTTAAAATTGAAGCTGGTTCAAATGTATCAACTGATATAAATGATTATGCTATTTTTAATAATATAGATAGTTCAGTTTGTAATTTTGATACTTCAGAAATAACTGATACTAATACTATTGGCGCTAAATATAGATTTAGAATTACTTGTGGAGATAAATCTTATTGGGGAAATGCTACTATTGTAGATACAACTAAACCTGATGTTACTTTAAAAGAAGTTAATGCTAGTGTTAATGAAGAAATTACGGCTGAAGATTTTATCGCAGAATGTAAAGATTTCTCTAAGTGTAGTTATGCATTTAAAGATGAAGCTAAATTAAAAGAATATTTAAGTACACCATCTTCTTATCATGTACCTATAATTGTTAAAGATGAATCAGGAAATGAAGTAGAAGTTACTGGTACTTTAATAGTTAATGAAAATAGTGTTTCAATTATGTCTCTTAAATGTTCTAAGTCTAACGATAAATATGAAGAATTAAATAAATTTGGTTTAAATGAAGAAGATAATACTTTTAATAAATCAACTAAAAGAGAATATACTTTTAAATTTGAGAGTAAAGATGAATATGAAAAATTAAGAGATGAAAATAAAGATAAATCAGAGATTACATATTCAGATATTACAGGAGCTCCTTCTTTTGATGATGAAGATTTAACTTTAACTTTAACCAAGAAAATAGCTTATAGTGATTTAGTTACAGAAATAGGTTCAGAAGTTCCAACATCTTATGGAGAATTAAAACAATTTTTTGAAAGTAAAGACTATACTTGTAGTTTAGGATATTATTAATCAATAATATCTTTTTTTTGAAATAAAATTTCATTTATTTTTCACAAATCTGTTATAATATATATTTATAGGAAGTGGTTCTATGAAGATTTTAATATGTGATGATGAAGTTTTAATAAGAGATGTTATTAAAGAATATCTTATTATGAATAATTATGAAGTTATGGAAGCGAGTAATGGGATAGAAGCAATTGAAGCCGTAAATAATAATAATATTGATTTAGTAGTTATGGATATTATGATGCCCAAAATGGATGGATATCAAGCTATAAAAGAAATAAAGAAAATTAAAGATGTACCTTTTATTGTGTTATCGGCTAGAAGTGAGGAATTTGATAAATTAATTGGTTTTGATATAGGTATTGATGATTATGTAACTAAACCTTTTTCACCAAAAGAGTTAGTCGCTAGAATTAAAGCTGTGACTAAAAGAACTCAAAATGAACTTGTTACTTATAAGTACCAAACTTTAATTTTAAATGATTCAGCTCATGAAGTAACGATTGATGATAAAGATGTTTTTTTAACACCTAAAGAATATGATTTGTTAAAATATTTATTTCAAAATAAAAATATAGCTTTATCTAGAGAAACTATTCTTGCTAATGTTTGGGGGTATGATTTTTTTGGTGATGAAAGAACAGTTGATACACATGTAAAAACTTTAAGAAATAATTTAGGTAAATATAGAGATTTAATTAAAACAATTAGAGGAATGGGGTATAAACTTGAAACTAGGGAATAAAACTAATAGTATTAATTTTAAAACTTTATTATATTTAATTATTTTTAGTGTGACTATATTAGTTTTTTTAATGGTTTCACAAACTTTACTTCTTAAATATTCTTATGAAAAATATCAAACTAAAAAAATTAAAAATATTGCTAAAGATATTGCAAAATATGATTCTAATGAAGTAGTTAGTGAACTAGAAAATATTGCTTATGAAAATAGTGTTTGTATAGAATATTATTTAAATACTAATGATAAAATACTTTATAATACTTTAATGGTAGGATGTGGCCTTAATAAAAATAATAGTCAAATAAATAATTTAATGAAAGATGTTATTAACTCTAATAAAGATATGCAATATATAAAACTTATTAATAAATCAAGTGATACAAAAGCTATACTTTCGGGGATAAAAGTTGCTAATGGAACAATATTTGTTTATTCACCACTTGAAGATTTAGATGGAGCAAGTATTGTTTTAAAAGGACAACTTCTTTATATTACTTTAATTGTTATTGTTCTTGCTTGTTTTATTTCATATTTTTTAAGTAATAAAATAACGGAACCGATTACTAAAATAACTAAAAAAGCTAAAGAACTAGGAGAGGGTAATTATAATATAGAATTTGATAGTAGTGATGTTTTAGAAATTGATGAACTTGCTAATACTTTAAATCATGTTAGTAAAGATTTATCAAAAATAGATACTTTAAGAAGAGATTTAATGGCTAATGTTTCACATGACCTTAAAACACCACTGACTATGATTAGAGCTTATGCCGAAATGGTAAGAGATATTTCTTATAAAGATAAAGAAAAAAGAGAAAAAGATTTAAATGTAATTATTGAAGAAACAGAAAGATTAAATGTTTTAGTTAATGATATTTTAGATTTATCAAAAATGCAAGCGAATGCGGATGAACTTTCTTTAGAAAAATTTGATTTATGTGAAGTTATTAAAGAAGTTATGACTCGTTATGAAATACTTAAAACAACTGAAGATTATAAATTTATTATAGAGATTCCTGATAAAGCAGAAGTAAATGCTGATAAAAAGAAAATTACACAAGTAATTTATAATTTAATTAATAACGCGATTAATTATACTGGTAGTGATAAAAAAGTTATAATTAGACTTAAAAATACTAGAAAAGAATATATTTTTGAAGTTGAAGATACTGGTAAAGGCATAAAAAAAGATGAAATACCTTATATTTGGGATAAGTATTATAAGAAAGATAAGAAACATCAAAGAAATGTAGTATCAACTGGAATAGGACTTTCAATTGTAAAAGAAATACTTACTAAACATAAATTTGATTATGGGGTTAAAAGTACTTTGAAAAAAGGCTCAACTTTCTACTTTAAAATAAGAAAGTAGTGTAAACTATAAAACATTCACTAAAGCTTCACACAATATTCACAAACAAGTAGTATACTTATAAACATGAAAGGAGAAGTGATAGTTAGAATTAACATACACACTTTATAAACCTATACAAGAAAAATAACATATAAACTCAAACTCACACTTTTTAAAGAGAAGGATTTGTCTTCTCTTTTTGTTTTACTTTTTGGTTATAAAATTATTGTAAAATCATTGCAAAAATATTCACATTATGATAGACTTATAGTTAGAATAGAAGAGGTGGCTGTTGATATGCATACAGAGGTTTTTAATAATATTGATACACTAATTGAAATGGCTGGTGCATCCCTTAAAAATATGGATGAGGTGAATGCAGAACTTATAACTTTAAAAAGACAAATTAGAAATAAAAATAATGAAATAGAAGATTTTAAAAGTATTATAAATGATGCTAGATATTTTAATGCTTCAAATGAGTTAGTAGATAAGAATATTGAAATAAGTTTAAAAAATAAAATAACTCGTTTGAAACGTAAAATAAAAGATATTGATAATAACGGAAAAGCTTTAACTACTAATGAAGAAGCTTTACATGAAGAAATAAAAGATTTAAAAAATAAAATAGCTAAGAATGAAAAGTATGTAAACGTTTTAGAAGTTAAAACAAATAGTAATACAGATAATAATTATTATATTAGTATGCTTGATACAGAAAGAAATAATATTCTAGAATTAAAAACAATACTTGATAATAAAACATCTTTATATAATGATATTTTAAAAGAATTAGAACTTAATAATCAAGCGAAAGATGAACTTTCAACTAAACTTAGTCGTGAAGAAGAAAGACTTAATGATGTAATGGATAATTTAACTAATCCTAATACTTATATTGATGAGGATTTAAAGAAAAGTGATGAAGATAGATTAAATGCTTTAGAAAATGAATTAGATAAATTACAAAAAAGAGAATTAGAGCTCTTAACTGATGCTAGTGTAATAGGGGCAGATGCTAAAGAGTTAATTGCTACTAATGATGCTAATGCAGCTTTACAAAAAATTAAAGAATTAGTTACTATTGTTAAAACTAAACCTTATATGGATATTAATAATGCTGCTATTTTAGATGAAGAGTTAGAAAAGAAAGAAAGTCTTAGAATAGAGTTAGCTGGTTTAATTGATAGTAAAAACTATGAAGGTATTAATAGTGAAGCTATTAAAGAGAGAATTGATTATTTAAATAAAGAAGTAGAAAATAATAATGAACAAGCTGCAAAACTTAAAAATGAAATTAGTAATATAGATGAACATATTAGTTCTATTTTGGGGAAAAAAATAAGTGATTTAGAAAAAGAAATTATAGATGCAGAGAAAATAGTACAAAACTATAAAAATTTAATTAAAGCTAAAGATAATGTTTCTAAAACAAGAACTAATTTAGAACAAGCTATACTTAAGAAACAAAAAGAAATTCAAGTTTTAGATAATATCTTAATAGCTTATAAAGAAACTTTGGTAAGTAAAATAAATGATACTAATAAATTAAATGAAAGAGTAAGTAGTATTGAAAATGATAATAGTCGTTATCTAAAAGAACTTGATGGGTTACAAAAGATAACTTTAATTAATTTTAAAACTAAAGATTTAGTTGAGGAAGAAAAAGATAGAGAAGATTTACGTAATCTTAATGAAGAAATTAAACAAATAAAGATACGTAAACAATTTGATAGAAGTCCTAATGAAATTTATGATCAAATTGAAATGGCTTTAGCTAGTGTTACACAAGTCTCTAGTTCTATTAATATCCAAAATGTAAGTGATGATATAATTTCTACTAGTGTAAAAGATGAAGTTAAAGAAAATGATTTAAATGTAAATCCCGAGCCACAAATAGAAATTGTAAATGAAATAATAGAACCTATGAATCAAGATGTAAGTAATATAGAAAACTTAAATAATATTCCAAAAATAGATGATGTTATTACTAATGTAATAGATGAAGTACTAACTGATGATGATAGTAAAAAAGAGATAATTCCTGAAAATAGTAATAGAATTAAAGTAGTAAAAATGATACCAGTGGAAACTGTTAAAAAAAGTGGAGGTAATGCATAATGGGACTTAAAATAAACCATATCATAACTCTAGAAAATAAAGAAGAATATATCATTTTAAATGAAGCAATGTATTATGGTAAAAAATATTTTCTTTCAATGGGTCTTAATAAAAAAAGAAAAGTTATTTCAAATAATGTTGTTATATTAGAGGAATTTGTAAGTGGATTTGATACATATGTTAGTAAAGTAACAGATAATGAGCTTATAGGAGTCTTGACTAGAATGTTTAAAGCTCAAACTAAACTTTCATAAAAATGTGGAATCATATCCCTTTTTTTGATATAAT
The DNA here is from genome assembly GCA_948999435.1 of uncultured Bacilli bacterium. GTDB lineage: Bacteria > Bacillota_I > Bacilli_A > RF39 > UBA660 > Caccenecus. The sequence continues at coordinate 11,135 of CARJCM010000026.1, read as the reverse complement.
AAGAAGAGTAATTAGGAAGGTGAAGAAATGACACTATCAAGTATGTGGGAAATAACTACTAAGATTATTGATATTGGTGTAGTATGGTTGGCTTTTTATTACATACTAAAAAATATTAAAAATAATATTAAAATGATATTACTTTTTAAAGGTATAGTTTTAATATTAATAGTAAAATTACTGAGTGATTTACTTAATTTATATACTGTGGGAATTATTTTACAATATTGTGTAGAATGGGGACCTCTGGCTATAATTGTTATATTTCAGCCAGAAATTAGAAGTGTTTTAGAATCTATTGGAAGAACGCAACTTCTTGGAAGACATAAAATACTTACTATTGATGAGAGAGAAAAAGTTGTTTATGAAATAATGAAAGCGATTGAATACTTTAAGAAAAACCGAATTGGAGCTTTAATTGTTGTAGAAAGAGAAATATCTTTACAAGAATATATTGAACCTTCTACTAAGATTTATGCTGATTTAACTAGTGATTTATTAGAAACTTTATTCTTTCCAAATGGACCTTTACATGATGGAGGAGTAATTATTCAAGGAGATCGTATTACTAGTGCAGGAGCAGTATTTAAAACTAGTATGAATCCGGCTATTTCAAAAAGACTTGGTACGAGACATAGAGCAGCGCTTGGTATTGCTGAGGAAAGTGATGCAATGGCACTTGTTGTTTCAGAAGAAAATGGACGTCTTAGTATTGCGATAGATGGAGAACTTAATTATAATTTAACTTTAGATGAATTTAGAATACTTTTAATTGAAGGACTTAATCCTAAAGCAGAAGTGTTCTATGAAGCTGAAGCTAAAGATAGCGCAGGTGAAGAATAATGAAGTGGTTAGGAAGACTTATTAAAGGTTTTTTTAGAGCTATTTATTCTGTTATTGATAAGATTATTGTTACACCAATTAGTCGAATAATTTATAAATTTAGTGAATATTTGAAAGCTCATAATTTGACTTTAGATTATATTCTTAATCGACCTAATTTTATGATTTATGTATCTTTGATTTTAGCAGTAATAGTCTTTGTATTTATTGATTCAAGAGTAATTAATTTGGTGGAATCAGAAGCAGAAGTTTTATCAGATATTCCTGTTAAAGTTAATTACAATGAAGAAGCTTATGTAGTTGAGGGTATTCCAGAGACTGTTGATATAACTTTAATAGGACGTAAAAGTGATATTTATTTAGCTAAACAAATTGGAACTAATGCGGTAATTTTAGATTTATCTAATTATGAAGCTAGAGATTCGGCTTATAAAGTATACTTATCTTATACTAAATCAATTGATACTATAAATTATAAGTTAGATCCTTCTTATGTATCAGTTACAATTAAAGAAAAAGTTAGTGTTACTAAAACTATTGATTATGATTTAGTAAATGAAAGTTATTTGAATGAACGTCTTAGTGTAGAATCAGTTGAACTTTCAAATAATGAAGTAGTTGTTAAAGGTAGTCAAGATGTTATAAATAAAATAGCTTCCGTTAAAGCTTTGATAGATTTAAAAAATGAAGTTTTAAAAGATGCGGGTACTTATGAAGTTGATAATATTAATATTGTCGCTTATGATTCTAAAGGATATATACTTGAAGGACTTGAAATAGTACCTAAAACTTTATCGGCAACACTTACTCTGGATACTTATTCAAAAGCAGTTCCAATTAAAGTCTTAACAACAGGTAATATTGTAACAGGTAAAGCTATCGCATCTATTTTAATAAATAATGAAAATGCGAAGAATGTTACGATATATGGGGATCAAGAAACTATTAATGGCATTACTAATGTTCCAGTCACTATTAACGTTGATGGTGGGGGAAGTACTGCTACTAAACAATATAATGTAACAATTAATAGACCTAGTGGTGTTAGAGCAATAAGTGAGAAGAAAGCTAATATTACCATAACTTTTGGTGATGAAAAACAAAAAGAAGTGGATATTACTAATGTTATTTCTTATAGAAACTTAGCTAGTAATTTAACTCCTAATATCGTTGGAACTAATAGTAATGTTAATGTTATAGTTAAGGGTGTTCAATCTGTAATTGATTCGATAACTAGTGAAAATATAACTGCTTATCTGGATTTAGAAGGATATGGGGTTGGGGAATATGAAGTTCCTGTTAAAATAGAAAATGATGATCCAAAACTTAATTATGTAGTTAGTTCAGTAGTTAAAGTAAGAATTACTAATGCAACAAACTCTAATTAAAAAAAATAAGAACTCTAAAAAAAATAGAGTTCTTTTCTATATAAATAAAAAAGCCCAATGGGCTTCATTTTTAAATTAAAACATTTATTTCGCTTGAATTAGTAGAATTTGATATTAGTTAAGTAAAGGAAGTATATCAAAGAATGGAAAAGAATATTCAAACAAATTAAATGTTCGGTTTTGTATAATACTATAAAACAATTTGTTTGTCAAGTACTTTTTTAATTTTTTTAAAAATATTTTTTTAAATTGTAATTAGCTTGTTATTTGTCGATTATTGATGCATTTTGTCGTGGATAAGTCAAATCTTACCCTAAATCTTTAGTTTGCTTGATTATTTCTATTTTTTAAGATAAAGTAAAACATGAACGTTGGATGTGGCATCTGCCAAAATTAAGGCTATTTATAACTGGCGCTTTACTGAATTTCAGGGGGTAAAAGTTTTAGATGGAGGATATGATGGTTTTGCTTAAAGTAATAAAAGCTAAAATAATTGCTATTTTTAAGAAATTAAAAGTACCAAAAAAGACGCCAACAATCATTATCAATATTGAAAACAATAAAGATACGAGAGTTAGCGTCTCTATTCATAGAAAATAGCAGACGTTTATATTCTAACGTTCCACTAAATTAATATTAACATAATTTTAAATATAAAACAATAATTTATTTATCTAAATTATTGATAATTCCTAGAAACAGAAAGTAAACAATAGTGTTTGTACCACCATAACTTAAAAAGGGAAGTGGTAGTCCAATTATAGGAAGTAAACCTAAATTCATTCCGATATTTTCAATTTGAGCGAAGAGAAACATACATAGGAAAGAAGCTAGAAACATTTTACTTGTTTTATTTTTACTTTTTAATATCTTGATAAAGAAATATATATCAAGAGTAAAATAACAAATTATGATAATTAAAAATCCTAATATTCCAAAGTTACTAATACTAAAAGCGATTATAAAATCAGTAGGAGCTTCTGGTATATATAAATGATTATTATTCCCTAAAAAGCTTGATGACCCAATAGATATTAATGCTCTATCTAATTGGAATGAATCACCTGCAACAAAGGTTAATAATCTATCTACACGATAAAAGAAAGATGTGCCTATTAGATTTATTAATAAATCTTTATTGAAATAATATAAATAGAAAAAACTGCCTAAGATAATACTTAAAAATATAAAAAGTATAATATACCATTTGATATTGATACGATAAATGAAGATTATACCTAGTAATATTAACAAATATATTATTATAGCTCCGGTATCTGGTTCTAAAAATACAAATAAAGAAGGTATTAAAGTAATAAATATAGATATTAGTAAAAATCTAAATTCTCTTTTAATATTTCCTTTGGGAAGAGATGAGGCTTTTTTACATAAGTATAGTGCTAGTGTTAGTTTCATAAGTTCACTTGGCTGAAAGGAAAATATTCCCAGATTAAACCAAGCTTTAGAACCATTTATGGTACTACCAAAGAATAGAACAAGTATTAATAATATTATATTAAAGATGTATAAGATAAAGCTATATTTAAATAGAAGTTTGGGTTTGATGAATTTCATTATTATTAAAATTATAAGTCCAAGTGAAAACCAAATACTTTGTTTAAAAAAGTAATTCTTATAAATACTTTGAATATTTCCTGCTATTTTCATATTTATTAAAGATATTATTATTAATATTAATAGAGGAATATATAACCATAAATAATTTAATATTTTTTTCTTTTTCATATTTTTATTATGTTTCAAATTATTATTTTTATCATAAAATGTATTAAGAGGTGTCTATATATGAATAATAATTTACCTAGAGTTTATGCGAATCCTATTGATAAGGAATTAAGTAATAATTTAAACTATCATGTATGTTCTACTAGTACGCCAGATACTAGAAGTTTAGAAAGTGAGAATATTCCTAGAAAAATAAATGAAATATTTGCATCACCAAATCATGTTTATAAAAGTAGAGTAAGAATTAAATTGCTTAATAATGAAGAGATTGAAACTACTATTGTGGGTAAAGCTGGTAATTATTTGCTTACTTTAAATGGAGATAAAGTTAGTATCAATAATATAATAAATATAGATAAAATATAAACTATTGTTTGTAGTAAATTTGACTTTTTTATGAAAATATGCTATAATTTAATCACTTCACAAAGTTTAGGGGGAAATTTGGAAGTATGAAAAAATATTTACTTAAGATGATAGGAATAATGTTAATCTTAGGTGCATTTATTAACATTTATAAAGAAAATAATAATAAACATTATATAGAAATTACTGTAACACAAATTAATTTAGCTAGTGCTAATATTCGTAATGAAGAAGAGATGCGAGCTAAAATGGTAGTGTATGAAGGTTTAACTTTAAATGAGTTAAGTGAAAAATTAGATAAAGTTCTTAAATCTGATTTAGCAGGTTATGGACGTTATATATCTGAAGTGTCTTTAGAAAAAAATGTAGACCCAATAGTTGCAACTTCGATTCTTCTACATGAAACTGGTTGTATGTGGAAATGTAGTTATTTGGCTAGAGTTAAATACAACGTTGGTGGTATGCGTGGGCGTAATGGTTATATGAAATTTGATTCTATGGAAGAGGGTATTAGAGCTTTCGTAGGAAATTTACAAAAAAATTATTATGAAAAAGGGTTAACAACTCCAGAATTAATGAACAGAAAATATGCTGAAAATCCAAATTGGCATAAAAATGTTAACTATTATGTGAAGTTAATTAAAGCAAGTGAAGTTAATTAAAGCAAGTTAATTGCTTTTTTTTATTATTTAGAATATAATTATCTTAGGTGATATGCATGTATAATAATAAAAAAATATTAATTTTAGGGATGGCTAGAAGTGGTTATGAAGTAGCTAAACTTTTATATAAAAATAATGAAATATTAATAACTGATAGTAAAGATCAAAATATTGATAATTTAAAAGAGTTAGAAAGTCTAGGAATTAAGTTTATAAAAACTAATGAGCCAGAATTATTACTTGATGGTTCATATGATGTTTTAATAAAAAATCCAGCAGTATTTCCATTTCATCCTTGTGTAGAAAAAGCTAGAAGTTTAAATATTCCAGTAGTAAATGAAATGGAAGTGGCTTTTCACTATATAGATGTTCCTGTTAAGATTATTGGTGTTACTGGTTCTAATGGTAAAACGACAACTACTTCACTTATTTATGAAGTATTAAAAAAAGCAGGTATTGCAGTAAAATTAGGAGGTAATATTGGAACTCCTTTATCTAAAATAGTAAAAGATTTGAAAAAAGATGATATATTACTTTTAGAAATATCTGATCATCAATTAATTGATATGGATGATTTTAAAACAGATATTAGTATATTAACTAATTTATGTCCAACTCATTTAGATTATCATGGTTCTTATGAAGCTTATAAAAATGTAAAACATAAAATATTCAATCATCATTTAGATAGTAATATTGCTATTTTAAATGAAGCTAATTATGATTCAATGGAAATTACTAATGATATTACATCTACAAGATATTATTTTAATAGTAAAGATAATAGAATAGAGAATGGTATTATTTATGTTAATAATGAACCAGTTATAAACATAGAAGATATTTTATTAAAAGGAATGCATAATTATGAAAATATTTTAGCAATGTTAGTATTAATGGATATCTTAAAAATAGATTTTAAATATGCTATTCAAGTTTTAAAAGAATTTAAGGGAGTAGAACATAGAATAGAATTTGTAAGAGATTTAAATGGAGTAAAATATTATAATGATTCAAAATCTACTAATCCAACGGCAACAGTAACAGCTTTAAAAAGTTTTGATGGTAATATTCATTTAATACTTGGTGGGATGGATAGAAATCAAGATTTTGAAGATTTATTACCATTTAAAGATAAAATAAAAAAGGTTTATGCCATTGGGGAAGTAAGATGTAGAATAATTGATTTTTGTAATACTAATAATATAAATTATGAAGAATTTGAATTTATGAAAGATGCTTTAGCTAGTATAATTAAAAATGTTCAAAGTAATGATATTGTTCTTCTTAGTCCTGGTTCAGCTTCATGGGATCAATATGCAAAGTTTGAAGATAGAGGAGAAGAGTTTAAAAATATTGTTAATAATTTTTAGAAGAGGAATTAACCTCTTTTTTTATTGGGCTTAAAAATATGTTGGAAAATAGAACAAATAATATTGAAAAAAATTAAATTATATTGTATATTTATAATATAAAAATTTAATATACTAGTCAACTATTTTAATTTAAGTTTAAAGGAAAGTTTTGACAAGTTATGTCGAAGATAATGAAATAGTAAAAGAATTGTATTAGAATGTTTAAAGTGAAGGAAGGAATAGAAAATGGAAGTTAAGGAAAAGAATAAAAAATTATTAATAGTAGTAGGTGTTTTACTATTATTTGGAGGAGTATCTTTAGCATATTTTGTAACTAAAATACTTACAAATGGTAATGGTGGAAGTACAAGTGTAACAACTGCAGTTATTAGAGGAGCTAGAGTAGATGTAGAAGGAATATTAGAATTTGAAGATTTAGAAATACTTCCAGGACATAAAACAGTAAGTGCTATAAAAGTAACGGCAACAGGAAATAATGAACTTATACCATATAATTTAATATGGAAAGGAACAAATAGCTTAACAACACCACTTAATTTTAGTATATATAAAACAAGTGAAGAAATAGAAGTAAATGCAACATGTGAAAAAAAGACTAAAATGGTTGGAGCATCAAAACAACTAAGTGAAGAATGTACAATAACAAATATAGATAGATTAGGAACAGAAATAGCAAGTGGAAGAATAAATAAGAATGATTCTAAAGTAATATTAGCAAAAGATGAATTTATAACAGCAGTAAATAATGGAATAAGTTATTATTACTATGTAATACTTGAATATCCAAATTTAGATGAACCACAAAATGAAGATTTAGATGGAACATTTGAAGGAGAAGTAACAGTAGAAGAAAGTGACATAAAACCAGATATAAATATAATAGCAGCTTATGTAAAACAAGATGATGGAGAATATAGGCAAGTAGAAGATATACCACAAGAAGGATATCAATTAAATACAGAGAAAAGTACATGTAGTAATGGAACCATACCTGGTTGGGATACAAAAAATAAAAGATTTTATGCAGATAATTTAAATAAAAGTGGAACAAGTTGCTATTTATATTTTGATGAATATGTTCCAACAGCGAGTGAAACAATACTAAATAATATAACTATTAATAATGGAATACCAAATTTTACGAATGTAGCAACAACAGATGAAGGAGTATATAAAGTAGAAGATGGAATGTATGGCGAGTACTCTTACTATTGGCGAGGAGCAGTAACAAACAATTATGTTGAGTTTGCTAATAAGTGTTGGAGAATTATTAGAATCAATGGTGATGGTTCAATAAGATTAATCTATGATGGAACAACATGTCATGCAAATGGAACCAATACAGCAGATAGTATAGCAGTACAAAATGTAGCATATAATACAAGTTCTAATCAATCATATTATGTAGGATGGACATATAATTCATCACAAAGACCATCAACAACAAATCCACAAACAGGAGGAACACCAAGTAATGCAAAGACACAACTTGAGTCATGGTATAACAATAATATAGGAAATAACACTGAATATTCAACAAAGATAGTAGATGGAAAGTTCTGTAATGATCGAAACACTACATCAGGATATAGTTGGAGTTCACAACCTTCAAGTACACTCTACTATGCAGCAAGAGAAAGGCTACAGACCAATAAAAAGCCAACATTAAGCTGTCCATTAGGAGATGTATATACATTAAAGGTAGGATTAATAGCAGCAGACGAGGTAGCATATGCTGGAGGAACGCACGGAACAACAAATAGTTCATACTATTTATGCAATGGACAATACTATTGGATGATGTCTCCGTTTGGCTCAAGTTCGGTTGGGTCTTCATATCAAATTGGTGTATTCCTTGTGGGCTATATTGGTCAATTAACCAGCGGCCTCGTAACTGGTACTTTTGGCTTGCGCCCAGTAATAAATTTACGCTCTGATGTAACATTTAGTGGTGGAAATGGTACTTTAGATAATCCATATGTTGTGGCTGATTAAGAGTGGTTTTACTGCTCTTTTTGTTTACTTTTTGATTCTTTTTTGGTAGAATACAGACTAGGTGATATCTATGTATGTGTGTGGTAAAAATGTACTTAAGGAAACTCCAATAGAAAAAATTCATAAGGTTTTTTTGAGAGAATTTTTTAAAGATAATGAAGTTATAGAATATTTAAAACAAAATAAAATACGTTTTGAATTTGTTCCTGTTCAAAGACTTAATAAAATGGTTAGGGAAAATCATCAGGGTATTGTTATTGATGTTGATGATTATCTTTATTACAAATTATCTGATGTTTTGGATGAAGATTTTGTGGTTTGCTTAGATCATTTAGAAGATCCGCATAATCTTGGAGCAATAATTAGAACTTGTGAATGTGCAGGGATTAAAGCTATAATTATTCCAGATAATAGAAGTGTTCGAGTTAATGAAACTGTTATGAAAATTAGTGCAGGAGCTATTAATAATGTAAAAGTGGTTTTAGTTAGTAATCTTAATAATGCTTTAAAAAAATTAAAAGATAATTTCTTCTTTGTTTATGCGGCAGATATGGATGGTAAAGATTATCGCACTCTTGATTATGCTGAAAAACGAGCTTTAGTAATTGGAGCAGAAGGAGCAGGAGTATCTCGCATTATTAGAGAGTCTGCTGATGAAATAGTAAGTATTCCTATGTTTGGGAAAATTAATTCTTTAAACGCTAGTGTTAGTGCAGCGATACTTATTTATGGGATGATTTAATGGAAGAAGAAAGATTAGTAGAACTTGCTAGTGATGAAGCTAAAAATGAGTTATATAAAAAATATAAATATATTGAAGATATTTTAATTCGGAAATATGCTAGTATGGCAGGTTATTTAAATATTGATTTAAATGAACTTATTAGTGAAGCTGCTTATGCTTTTAGTGATGCGATTAATTCTTATCAAAATGATAAAAATGCAAAACTCTCAACTTTTATTTCTCTTTGTATTGATAGAAGATTACAAAAATTAATTAAAAAGTATAGTAGTGAAAAAGCTAAAATACTTAATAATACTTATTCTTTAGATTATGATTATAATGAAGATGGTGTGACATTAAAAGATTTAATTAGTGATTCTAGTATTAATGATCCTTTAAAGAAATTAGCTGAAGAACAAGAATATGATGAGTTATTATCTAAAATAAAAAATGCTTTATCAGATAGTGAATATGAAGTTTTTAAATTGTATTCTAATGGGTTTGATTATCAAACTATTGCTTTAATAACTGATAAAAACTCTAAACAAATTGATAATACAATTCAAAGATTAAAACATAAAATAAGAGATATCCTTGGAGATTAAATTTTATCTCCTTGGTAGATATCTCTTTTTTTCATTTCTTTATCTATATCATTTAACACACAAAATTTCTTTAATAACCAGTTTGGGGCGATTAATTCTTCTTTTATAGGGTCCCCAGTTATACGCATAACAATGATTTTGGGATTTAAATATTCTAGTTGTTTGCATACTATATCAATATATTCTTCTTTAGATAATATAGGAAATGGGTTTTCTTGATAAATCCCAGCTAGTTTTGTATCTTTTGTTATATATAACATATGAATCTTTATTCCATCTATATTTAATTTGTTTAAATATTTAACTGTTTTAATCATCATTTCTTTAGTTTCATAGGGGAGACCATTTATAATATGAACTATTGTGAATATGTTTCTTTCTTTTAATTTTTTTATAGCTTCTTCAAAATTTTTTAAATCATGACCTCGATTGATAAATTCTAAAGTTTTATTATGCATTGATTGTAAACCTATTTCTACCATTAAGAAAGTTTTTTGGTTAAGCTCACTTAAATAATCTAGTATTTCATCAGTTAGGCAATCACTTCGAGTAGCAATATCTAAACCTATAATATTAGGAAGGTTTAAGGCTTCAGTATATTTTTCTTTTAATATATTTAGAGGAGCATAAGTATTACTATTAGCTTGAAAATAAGCGATATATTTAGAATTAGGCCATTTTTTATCTAAAGGAATTTTTACTAAATCATATTGTTCTTTTAATGATAATTTTTCATAATTATTTCCAGAACCATGTGAACAAAAAATACATCCAGTACCATTTTTAAAATTAGGACAACTAAAATTAGCATTTAAAGCTATTTTAAATACTTTGGAATTAAATTTGTTTTTAAAAAAATAATTTAAGGTATGATATCTTTTATTATCTAACGTGTATTGAAACATAAAATCACCAAAGTAATTATATCGAAATTTGACTTTGATAGCAAGCTATGATAAAATATCACTCGTTTAAGGGGTAGTTATTATGAATAAAAAAGATGTATTTTATAGATTTGTTAGAAATCAAAGTGTTACACCAGAAGAATATAATCTAGCTAAATGTTATTATTTAGAAGAGGCCAGTGAAGAAGAAAAAAGATTATATGATTCATTTTTAAATATTTTAGTTCCTTCTTTACAAAAAGCTTATAATAAAAGTGAAATACATTTAATTAGTATAGCTAAAAAACATGGTATGTCTAAAGAAGAAGCTTTGGAACATATTGGAGATTTTCAAAATTTTAATTCTGATAGTTTTTTAGCTCAGTTAAAAAAACAAGGGGTTAATGAAGAAGAATATTTAAGATTTTTATATTTGTCGTGTTATAACTTTATTTTTGATAAAAGTAAAATAGAAGATTTTGTTAATAATTTGGGTTCAATGTCAAGTAGTGTTGGTGAGACCAAAAACAAAAGATAGATGAACTT
>CARJCM010000025.1 GCA_948999435.1 uncultured Bacilli bacterium | reverse complement strand
CAAGTTCATCTATCTTTTGTTTTTGGTCTCACCAACACTACTTGACATTGAACCCTTATTTAACATATGGTATTAAAGCCATAAATCTTGCATATTTAATTTGTTTAGCAATATGTCTTTGATGTTTAGCACATGCTCCAGTCATACGTCTAGGCATAATTTTTCCTTTATCATTAATATATTTATTAATAATCATAACATCTTTATAATCTACACTTTTACCAGCGCACATTTGACATATTTTCTTTTTCTTACGATAGAATTCTGCCATTATTATTCCTCCTTTATTTAAAATGGTAAATCGTCATCACTCAAAGTAATTTCTTCACCAAAATCTTTAAATGGATCTTCAGAGATATCAGTTGTAGGAGCACTTGGATTATAATTATCTACTGGAATATCATTTGCTGGTGCAAAATTATTATTAGATTGATAATTATTATCAGAGTAGCCTCCTGCTTGTGCCTGATTATCAGCTTTAGTTCCTAGGAAGGTAATATTATCACACATAACTTCTGTAACATATCTTTTACTTCCATCCTGTGCTGTATAATTTCTAGTTTGAATACGACCCTCAACTGCTATTTGACTACCTTTATGACAATACTTAGCTAAATTTTCAGCTTGTCTTCTCCAAATAACACAATTAATAAAATCTGTTTCTGGTTGACCACCTTGTGGTACAAAAGGTCTACTTACAGCAATTGAAAATGTTGCAACACTAACATTTGTTGGTGTTGTTCTAAGTTCCGGATCTCTAGCTAGCCTTCCAATTAAAATTACTTTATTCATATTCTACTCCTCATCTAATTTAATAATTAAATGTCTTAACACTGCCTCATCAATTAAAGCACGACGATCAAATTCGCTTACTACTTCAGGAGTAGCTTCTACTTTTAAAACATAGTAATATCCGTTTAATTCTTTCTTAATTGGATATGCTAACTTTCTTTCGCCCATTTCTTTTGTTTCTACTATTTTACCTTTACCATCAGTGATGATTTTTTTCATCGCATCAATAGTCTTTTTTTGTTTATCAGCTTCCATAGTAGTTTTAACAATGAACATGATTTCATAATTAGTCATTTTTCCACCTCCTTACGGTCATACGGCTTTAAGTAATACTTAAAGCAAGGAGTAATTCATTTACTCGTGAGATTAGTATAACAAAAATAATCCCATTTGTAAACATAAAATTACTACAATAAGTATATAATAAAAAAATAGATTTATTCAAGAAAATCTATCTTTTAACATCTCTTTTTTTAAACTCAAAAACTAGGTAACCCAATTGAACATCTAGGTCATTTTTAAGTTCTAAATCTGGCAAATGTTCCATCACTCTATAAAATATATCAAATAGTTTCTCTGTTTTTCTTCGTTCAATATCATCCATTTTATCAACAATGTGTAAATACCATTTTTTATCAGATTCATATTCACGCCAATATTCTTTTTGATCTATAAATGATAATGATTTTATATATTTAAATTTTTCCTCATGCCATTTTTTTTCAAAATCTTTTTTAGCTTTTTCACTTAAGAGTTCATGATAATGATAAGAAAATACTTGTCTTGTTGAAACTTTAATTTTAGATATCCCTCTAGATTCAAGTAGATTCAAAAAACTAATTAAAGCCATAACTTGGTTAGGATGAACTCCTAAATTTTCTACTCTAGCATTCAACTTATATAATAATCTTTGAATACCTTTATTAACTATAGTCATTCCTTTATTTTGTATTGCATAAACATAGCAAATATCTTCATTATTTTCTCTAGCAACATCATAATATATTCTAGGCAAAGTATGAACACCATTATTATCTTCTAGAGTAAAAGCTAAAGCTCTTGTAGATTCATCAAATGTAGTATTAACTAAATCTAATCCATAAACATTAAAACATTCTAAATCAAAGACTTGTTTTCCCAATTTTAAATCAAAAAAGATTCTATTTTTAACAAATTCCAATTGCTTTGATAAAAATAATTCTACATCATTAAAATCAGTTATGCCCATTCTAAGCCAAATTCTTCTTAAAATATAAATAGCAATCATTCTTCCATCTTTAGTATCAACAAAATAATCATTATATAAAAGTACTGTATTATTTATAATATCTGTTAAAAGCGTAAAAAATAATTTAAAATCTTTAACATAAATAGTTAGAGAGTCATCAAAACATCTAAGTAAATCTATATCTTCATCTTTAATATCAGGAGTAATTACATCTTTCTTTTGAAAAGGATTATTCTTAACTTCTTCAAAATAATCAAAAGCATCTTGTTGAAATATAATATTAAATTTAGGCGTTTCTCTTTCCCTTTTAATTTGAGGATATATTACACCTACAAATAATTCTACAACTTCTTTAAAAGTAACAAATTTTATTTCCATAACTAACACCTAAACTTTTAGCATAGTCGAAACATATTTAGAATAATCAATTCTTCCCTCTGACACTAAAGAATAATCTTGTAAACTAGCCTCAAAAACAAGTTCCATAGATGGATATAAAACACTAGCGCCTAAAAAATATTTAGCATAATCACAATATAAATCATACTCTCTTTGCAGTCTAGAAATATCATCAGTATATGGTACAATAACTCTACTATTTGACCAAGATAATCTTAAATTAGTCATACAAAAAACGTAAGCTAAAGCAGACCTTTTCAAGAAGAAACTAAGATCTTCCCCATTATTTAATAAATCCAATAAAGTTTGATAATCATTACTATTTTGATACAATTCAATAATAATATTTAAAATGCCAAATCTAATATTATCTAACTCCATAAAAAAACCCCCTTTTTTTACATAAATAATAATTTATCACAAATTCTAAAAAAAATCAATAAACTAAAAAAGAGAATCACTTCTCATTTTTAAACAATTTCACAATATCCTTAGTTTTAGAATAAATCATAATCAAATTACATATTTCTAAAATTGAAGATAAAATTATAAATATTGCCATAACTTGAATAATATCCATCGAAGCTTCTAAAGGATTAACAGCAATAAACACTCCAAATATTAATAATAGAAAACTAGTTACTAACATAATTAACCAACCATCATAACCATATTTTTTTAAATTAAATGATTCTAATAATTTACATATAGAAATAATTATTAAATAAATACCTAAAGCAAAAGTAATTATTTTAACTATTTTAAATGGATTAAACATAATAAAGAAACCAAGTAAAATTGTTAAAATTCCTCCAAATATTTTATATTTAAAAATAGGAACTTCCTTCTTAGATAAAAATTCTATAATTGCAAATAACCCAAAAATAATAAAATAAATTCCTGTAATAACCCCCACCATTTGAGCAGTTACATTAACATTCATAAAAATAACAATTCCAAATAATAAAAATAAAATATTAAGTATTATACTGCCTAAAATAAATTTTCCAAAACCAACCTTTAATTTTTCTAAAAACGTTCCACCTTTAGTCATCTTAATTCCTCCTAATTATATTTTACCATATTTTTATTACTAGTCAAGTAAGACCTAGAAACATTTCTAGACAAAATATTGATTATATGCTATAATATGAAACATTTAAAGGGGGAAAAAATATGCATATAAAAGAGTTAACAATCGCTGAATTTGATGCTTTTGCATATAATAATCCTTTAGGAACATATTATGAAAGTTCCAAATATGCTCTTTTTATGGCCGAAAATAATTTTGAATATGAATTTATTGGTTTAGTAGATGAATTAGGAGTTATCAAAGCTGCCGCTTTAATATTAATTAAAAAAATAAGCTTTAAATATAAATTTGGTTATTCACCAAAAGGATTTTTAATAGATTACTTTGACACAGACATAATAAATATATTTGTCCAAAAACTAAAAGAATACTATGCTAAAAGATTAATATTTATAAAAATTAATCCCGAGATAGCCATTAGTGAAATTAATAAAAAAACAAAATTA
The DNA here is from genome assembly GCA_948999435.1 of uncultured Bacilli bacterium. Classification (GTDB taxonomy): domain Bacteria; phylum Bacillota_I; class Bacilli_A; order RF39; family UBA660; genus Caccenecus. The sequence goes on along the minus strand of CARJCM010000025.1, from coordinate 13,443 downwards.
ATTAACTACAATCAAAATATTATTATAAGAGACCATTTGAAAGAAGCTGGTTTTTCTAAATTAAAAGACAATTTGTATTTTGAATCAATATTTCCAAGATTTAATGGTATCTTAAATTTAACAGAATATAATTTTGACAACTTAAATAAAAATACTAAAAATAAAATTAGAAAAGCCGAGAAAAAAGGATTAATTATTGAAAAAAGCAATCGAAATGGATTAGACATATTATTTGAATTTATTAAAAAGAAAAAAGGTGTAAATGAATATTACTATAAGAATTACTATAATATTTTCTCTAAAGATAATTCTTGTGATATCTTTTTAGTAAAAATTGACTATGAAAAATATTTATTAAATAGCAAAAAATCATATGATGAAGAATTAATAAAAAATAATGAATTATCCGAAAAACTAATAACAAGTTCTAATGAAACAATTATCAACAAAAAAATGAATTCTGATAAAGCATTATTATCTTATAAAAATGACATTGAAATAGCAACATTAGGATTAAGAAACAATAAAACAACATATCTAGCTGGAGCTCTAACTATAAAATATAAAAACCGTGTTAATATCGTAATAAGTGGTATAGATACCAAATATAAAAGTTACAACGCTAATTATTTTCTCCATCATGAATTAATAAAATATTATAAAAAAGATTATAAATTCATTGATTTAAATGGCTTAACAGGAAATTTTGATGATAGCAATCCCTACAAAGGATTAAATGAATTTAAGATTGGTTTTAATCCCAACATATATGAATTTATTGGCGAATTTGATTTAATAATAAATCCAAAAGTTTATAAACATTTAAGCAAAAATGGTACTTTAGCAGAATTTTTCAAAAAATAAGTAGACACCTGCCTACTTATTTTCAATTATTACCTTTTTTCTTTTTATTTTTAGGTTTATTATTATCATTTCTTACTCTTCGTTTATCCACAGTCTTAATAGTTGGTTCTGTATAATATTCAATCTTAGAATTATTATCATTTTTTAAAAGTCTTCGCTTCAACTCTGCTTTTCTAATTGCTTCTTCTTTTTCTTTTTTTGGATCTTTCTTCTTTGGCTCACTCATTTTTGTCGCAGTTGCCTTAATACTAGAAAGTTTTGTAAGTCTTAATATATCTCTACTAATTATGTATAAAGCTGGAATCAAAATAAATACTAACCATCCACCTTTTGAAGCAAGAACCTTTTGTACTCTACCAAGTTGCGGAATTTTAAATATTACTTTACCAATTATATTATGATATTTAGCACAGGCTTGATCTGCAATATCATTAGCATCACCTTGTGTTTGATAGCAAACTTTACCATCTTCATCTTGAGTTATCCCAATTACTCTATGTGTTATAGTTTTTCCTGGTGAAAGTAAACTAGTTGAAACAAAAGTAATAACATCTCCAACTTCAATATCATTAGGAGTATTAACTTTAACATTAACAATAGCATCATAAACTTTAATCTTAGGTTCCATTGAACCACTCGCTATAGTATAAATCGAAAACTTTGGTTCATATCCAGAACCTTTTGCGGTATAAATTTTAGTCGCTATAAAATAATATAACAAAAAGATAGCTGCAATTAAAAGGACTACAAAAAGGGCCCAAGACAATATCTTACTAATTACTTTAAATATTTTTCCAAATGAAAAATTACTATCCTTCATATAGGCCCCTCCTATTCTATAATTATTATATCCGATTAAGAAGAAAAATACAAGATTATTTATATATTTTAATATAGAAAAAAGCTACTTTATAGTAGCCTTTTTTTAACCAACAATATCAAATGTAATATTTAACTTAGCATTGAATACTTTTCCCATATCATCAGGTTGTTCAACACTTAAATTTTTAAGTCTGTATACCATTTCAAATGTTGCTGATTCATCTTTTGCTAGAACCAAAGCATTTCCTGCTCCCTTACCTGCAATAATATGTCCTGTACCAGTATTACCAGCAGTTAAATCTTTTACTAAACCATTTCCAACTTTAGTTTTAACACCATTATTAACTTTATATATTTCATATTCAAAGTTTTCAGAAGTAAAGGTATTTTCACTAACTAATACACCAATATCATAAGTTATTGTTTTAGTATAATTATTTGTTAAAGTAAATGTTTGTGATTGTACCCAATCCTCACCATTCTCTTTTAAGAAAATATCTTCAACTTTAATATCGTTATTATAATATACTAATACTTTATCTTTTAAAATCGCTTCAATATCTTCAATAGCTATATTAATTTTATAAGTCTTAGTGCTTCCATTAGGAGCAACAACCTTAACTTCTACAACTTTAGTACCGGCTACATTAACAACTCCTGCACCAGTTACAACTGAATTAGGATTTTCCGCAATTGCACTAATATTAATATTTTTCGCATCATAAGGTACTGTTAATGTATATTCAGTTTGATTTTTACTAAATACTGGTGTTAATCTTCCAACATCTACAGTCAATGACTTTAAGTCATAAGAACAATTTACATCACACTTGCCATCTCCATTAGTGTCGCAATCATAATCACATTTATTATCTCCATTGGTATCACAATTTACATCACATTTGCCATCACCATTAGTGTCACAATTTAAGTCACACTTACCATCGTTATTGGTATCACAATTTTTAATACAAACGCCATTGTTATCATAACAATTTTTATCGCATTTGCCATCACCATCGGTATCGCAATTTTTATCGCACTTACCATCATTATCAGTATCGCAATTTACATCACACTTACCATCACCATTAGTATCGCAATTAAAATCACATTTACCATCACCATCAGTGTCACAATTTACATCGCATTTACCATCATTATTAGTATCGCAATTTACATCACACTTACCATCGCCATTGGTGTCGCAATTATAATCACATTTGCCATCACCATCAGTGTCACAGTTCTTATCACAAGTTTCTGTAGGACACTTCAAGTCACATTTACCATCGCCATCAGTATCACAATTTCTAATACAATTTCCACTACTATCATAACAGTTTTTGTCACATTTGCCATCTCCATTGGTATCACAATTTCGATCACATTTACCATCACCATTAGTATCGCAATTTCGATCACATTTACCATCATTATTAGTATCACAATTTAAATCACATTTGCCATTACCAGTTGTATCACAATTTAAATCGCACTTACCATCGCCATCAGTATCACAATTTAAGTCACACTTACCATCATTATTAGTGTCACAATTTAGATTACAAACTCCATCACCATCAGTATCGCAGTTAAAATCACACTTGCCATCACCGTCAGTATCACAATTTAAATCGCATTTGCCATCTCCATTATTATCGCAATTTTGATTACAAACACCATCTCCAGTTGTATCACAATTGAGGTCACACTTACCATCACCATCGGTATCACAATTTAAATCACATTTACCATCACCATTAGTGTCGCAATTTATATCACAATTTCCAGTACCAGTTGTATCACAATTTAAATCGCATTTACCATCACCATCGGTATCACAATTTAAGTCACACTTACCATCACCGTTAGTATCGCAATTTATATCACATTTACCATTACCAGTTGTATCACAGTTATAATCACATTTATTATCGCCATCAGTATCACAATTTAAGTCACAAGTATTAGTGTTATCTAAATCAATATTTATATCTGGTCTACCATCACCATCTATATCACAGTTAAAGTCACATTTGCCATCACCATTAACATCTTTATCAACCAAGTTAACATCAGGTATTCCATCACCATTAGTATCAAGATTAAAATGCGCTTTTCTATCATTATTATAATCAATATTAATTAAATACTCTTTCCCATCACTACCAACAACACGGCAATTAATATCACACTTGCCATCACCATCTAAATCAATATTGGTATCTGGTATTCCATCACCATCAGTATCACAATTAATTGTACACCTATCTCCACTATTATTTGAATAAGCAAAATACAAACCTATCATTGTTATTAAAAGAATTAGAATACATAATATTATAATTATAATAGTTTTTTTTCTATCTTCCCTCTTCTCTTCTTCTAATAAAGCATATTGTTCTTGTATATCTTCATTCATCATCTAGAACACTCCCTATCACTATCTTATTATCTATTTAAAAGTATATCATAACCCTAAAATAATGGCAATATCAAAAATAAAATAAATAAAAAAAACTACTCATAAGAGTAGAAAATTAATCAGCTTGTGCAAACTCAACGCTTAAACTTCCAGCAAAAGATTTATTAGCATTATGATTTTGATCTGCTTTAGTATCTTTATAAGTAACATTAAGTTTATAATTAAAAGTAGTTTCTACATCTGCAGTTTTAGTCTCTTTTTTCAATATAATGCCCTCTGTCTTACCAAGTAAATCACCAGTTGCAAGAACATTACCTTCTTCATCCATTAAAGTATATACTAATTCTTCTGCATCTTTGGTACATAAATTTTGATTTGGTTCATCAGCCTTATAATTAGTATCGTCACATTTAACAAAAGTATTTTCTGTAATATTTAACTTTATAGCATAAGTAACAGTTTTAGTATTACTTGTCGGCGTAAATATAACCGCAAAGCCTTTTTCTTTTCCCAAACCTGGCATAGCATCTTGAAGATTAATTGCAGAATCTCCTGCATCAAACTTTACATCTACCATATCAGCAGTAGTCATATTGGTTCTGCCGCCTTCACCATTAATTGTCGTTGAACTAACAAAATAAGCAAAAGATGTTCCGACAACTGAAACAAGTAAACAAACGAGTAACCCTAAATATATTTTCTTTTCAACTGAATGCATAACACACCCTCCATACTATAATACTATAAATATATATTATCAAAAAAAGACAATTTTTTCAAGATAATATTGCCTACTTAACAAAAAATTGCAAAAAAAAAGTGTTATTTTTAGAAACACACTTTTTATTAGCTAGCTGCAACAGCAGCACCAGTTTGTTCAATTTTGTCGATTGCAATAGTAATAGTTTTACCAGTTGCATCAGCATTTTGATTTGTACCATTTTCTGGAAGTGTAACAACTAAATAATAATATTTAGTAGCACCAACAGTAGCACCATTAGTTCTAACTGTACCATTATGTGTTATAGTAGCAGTAGTTTCTCCAGTAGCAATTGTACCAGATTTAACTTTTTTAGAAGCATCATTTGCTAATGATGGAGCTAAAGTACAACTTTGAGTTTTAGAACCTTCAACAGTAGCTGGATTTGGTTCTTCATCAGTAGCACTTGGTGTATATTGAGTAATAGCCCCACAAGTTATTAATCCACTACTTAAATCTGTTTCAGTTTCATATAATTCCCATTCAATTGGAGTAACAAAACTTTCAGCTAATGTAACTTTTCCAGTTAATGTATAAGAAACATTATATTCTTTATTATCACTTGGGGCATTATTATCAACAAATTGTGCACTAGCAGTAGCTCCTACGAAGTTTTTAGTACCTGGATAAAATACATTATTTGAACCAGTAACTTTATTAACATTTAATTGTAAACTTGCACCTTCAGTAGCAGTATTAACGTTAACATTACCAGCAGCATCACCAGTAGTACTATTAGCAGCAGTGAAGTATGCAAATGTAGCTCCAACAACAGCAACTAAAAGAGTAGCAACAGCAATAACAGTTAGTAACACAGTATTTTTCTTTTCCATTCTTCCTATCCTCCTCTCTCTTATCATAAAAATGATAACATTTATTTTCTATTAATGCAACCTTTTTTACCAAACTTTTTACAAAAAATATAAACACTTAATATACATTAGAAAAAACTCTTAGAATATAAAAAGTCTTAAATTCATTATTTAAGACTACTAGTTTTTAGGGTTAATGCTACCTTTTTCTTTTCTTTATTTATATCGAGAACATAACATTTAATAATATCCCCTACATGTAAAACTTCACTAGGATGTTTAATAAAATCATCGCTTATTTCAGATATATGAATGAGGCCATCATTTTTAAGACCAATATCTACAAAAGCTCCAAAATCAATAACATTTCTAACTACTCCTTCAAGTTCCATTCCTACACTTAAATCTTCAAGTGTTAAAATATCACTTTTTAATATTGGCGCAGCTATTGAATCACGAGGGTCTCTAAGCGGAGCAATAAAAGATTTAATAATATCTTCTACTGTATAAATATCACTATTAACATCTTTTGCTAAGTTTTCTATATTTACATCTTGAAAAGTTTTAGCCATAACATCTTTACCAATATCTTCTAAAGTTAAATTATATTTATTTAAAATATTTAAAGCTACATTATAACTTTCTGGGTGAATAGAAGTTTTATCTAATATATTAGTTCCTTCTGGAATTCTAAGAAATCCTATAGCTTGTTCATAAACTTTTTCACTAAACACTTTTGATAATTCTTTTCGAGTCAAAATAGAACCAACTTTAGCTTTATAATCCATAAACTTATCAATCATTTTCTTATTCATTCCCGAAATATAATTAAGAAGTTCCCGAGAAGCAGTATTAACATTTACTCCAACACTATTAACAGCACTTGAAACCACAAATTCTAATTCTGCATCAAGCTTCTTTGGAGTTACATCATGTTGATACATTCCAACTCCTATCGCCTTTGGTTCAATTTTAACTAGTTCTGATAATGGGTCAATTAAACGTCTACCAATTGACACTGCACTACGTTCTTCAACATGTAAAGTAGGAAATTCTGCTTGTGCAAGTTTACTAGCTGAATAGACACTAGCACCTGCTTCATTAACAATAATATAATGCACATCTCTTTTAGCTTCTTTAATTGTATTAGCAATAAACGCTTCACTTTCACGAGAAGCAGTTCCATTACCAATAGCAATAACATCAACTCTATATTTATCAATTAAATCTAATACTTTTTGTTTTGATTTTTCTACTTCATTTTTAGGTTCATGTGGATATATTACATCAATATGTAACATTTCTCCATTAGGACTAATAACTGCAAGTTTACAACCAGTTCTAAAAGCAGGGTCAAACCCTAAAACAACTTTACTTTTCATAGGTGGTTGCATCAGTAAGTTATGAAGATTACTACTAAAATTATGAATCGCTGATTCTTCAGCTATTTCACTTATTTCGGCTCTAATTTCTCTTTCGATACTTGGCATAATAAGTCTTTTTAAAGCATCAGTAATACTCAATTTTAAAAGTTCTTCTGTCTTTTGTCCTTTTTTATGAATTAATTTAGATTGCAAATAATTTTCTAAAAATTCCAGATTATATTCTATTGATACAGAAAGCACTCCTTCTTTTTCTCCTCTATTTATTGCTAGCACTCTATGAGGCTTTACATACTTTACATTTTCACTATAATCATAATACATTTCATATACATGTGCTTCATCTTCAGCTTTTTTCTTCTTTACAGATTTTAAAACACCAAACTTCATTGTATTATCTCTAATATATTTTCTAAACTTAGCATCATCACTAATATTTTCTGCTACTATAAAGCAAGCTTGTTCTAAAGCAAAAGTAACATCTTTAACTTTATCATTAATATATTTTTTAGCTATTTCTTCGATATCTTTATTTTCTCTAAATATTTCTTTAGCTAGTGGTTCCAATCCTAGTTTAATCGCTTCAGTCGCTTTAGTTTTTTTCTTTTCTTTAAAAGGACGATATAAATCTTCCACATCAACTAACTTAGAAGCATTCATAATTTCATTTTTAAGTTCATCAGTAAGCATACCTTTTTCATCAATTAATCTAATAACATCCTCTTTTCTTTTTAAAAGATTAACTTGATAAGTATACACTTCATTAATCTTACTAATTTGATTTTCATCTAAAGTCCCAGTTGCTTCTTTACGATATCTAGCAATAAAAGGAATGGTCGCTCCACCCTCTAATAATTCTAGTGTATTTTTAACTTGAAATTCTTTAATATTCAATTCCAAACATATTTCTTTAATAATATTTTCATTCATTGTTTCTTACTCCTTGTATAAAAAATATAACATAAAATAAGAAAAATGAAAACTAAAAGATAGTAAAAATTTATATAGTATGCTATAATACATATATCATAAAGGGGACTAGAAACCATTTTTCACAATCTCGGAAACTAGTAGGAAATTCCTCACCCCTACTATTACTTTCTTAAAAATAAGAAAAACATTCTAATTTCCCTGAAAATTAAAATTCTAAACATATGATAATGACGTTTAAATTCTTGATGTATTTTAAACTGCTTGCATTATCTTTTTTTATTGGTTATAATAGCAATTAACTTTAGGGAGGTTTTGATATGGAATACCATAGTGTTTATTTAATATTTAAACTTTTATATTTAAAGTATCTTGCTACGAGTGATAGTTCTATTAAAATAGAATATTTAAGAGAAGCTTTTTATGAATTAGAATTTAATATAAATGAAACAAATAATTGTAAACAAGAATTAGAATTTGAAAGTGAGATTGAAGAAGTTATAGAAGACTTTTCATGTATTTTTGAAACATGTGATGATGAAATATCTTTTGTTGATGAAGACCCAGATGATTTATATGAAGCTATCCCCGATTTTTTAGATGAAGAACCAACAGCCATAGATTTAAATATGAAAGACTTTATTCATAATGATACTATATATCAAGCATTAAGATTAACTCCACCTCTAAAAGAAATGCAAAGTATTTTTGAAATTAATAAGACTATTCTATTCTTATATGAACTTATTGCTAAATTAGAAATTGAAGGAAAAGACACAACCCCTGCTCGTAAATTAATCAGGTTTCATAAAGCTTGTTTAAAAGATTTCTTTAAAAGTATTGATAATGCAACATTTCTTAAAATCAAATTATGTCTAGCCCACTACAATGATAAATATTTAACTAATGAAGCTAAACCTAATATCAATGCTAGTTGGTACTTAGCTCTTTTATCAAACAGTAAACATGCTAAAAAAGTTTTATCTTACGATAAATTATTCCATTATGTTGATAAAGAAACTGAACCTGAATATGAAGAAGATACTATTGAAAGTAAAGATTTAATTGAAAACCATTTTGATAGAGAAATAAGTGACGAGCAAACACCAGAAGAGTATTTAAGAGAAACATGTTTTATTGCAGATGAACTAGAATACTTCTTAGCAAATTACATTTTATATTTAAATAGTTTTATATCTAAAATTGATAATCCCGAAATAAAAAGATTATTAATCTCTAAAAAATATTTATTACTATCAATTGGCGATTTAGAAGATACTGAAGAATCTTACTTAAATTCTGGAACATTAGATACTCTTCCTTTACCTTCATATATAAAAGAATGGTTTAATCCTAATAGCTTTGATTTTTTAATTGGTAATTTTGAAGAAATTTTAGCAAGTATTAGAATATCTAATCAAGATATGACTACAGATAATCAAAGTAAAATCATTATAAATCTCTTATTATTAAAAGTATATTTAGACTTATCTATAAATGAAGAAGTAAAAAAAGAATTAATCGCTGAGATAACAAATCCAAGTTATTACAAAAATTCTGAATACTCAAATTTAACAACATATATAGATAATATTATCTTTCAAGATAGAGAAATAAAACGTAAAAGACAAAAATAGTTAAGGAGCAATAAAATGAAAGTACACAGTGATATAATAATATTTGAAATATTAAACTTATATTTTGAATATACGAATGAATTAGAAATAGATTTAGAAAAATTAAAAAGAAGCTTTTATATTTTGGTAGATATTATAAATCAAGAAAACGAAATAAATTTAAATCTAGATTTTAATACCGAATTAAAAAGATTCTTAGATAAGTTTAGAGACCATATAGAAGAAGACAATGACGCCATAACCTTAATAAGTGAATTAAATGAATTATTTAATGCTGTAATAGCTTCTCATAAAAGCCTTACACCTATAGATTATGATTGTCAAGATTATATTTTTGATAGAAGAATATATGATGCTTTAAATATTAGAATACCAATAGAGGAAATGGAAGAATATTTTGACTTAAATAAAAAAATAATTAAAGCCTATTTAAGACTTGGCGAAAATGAGAAAAATGGTATTTTTGATGAATTAGATGTTAATCATTTAAGATTATTATTAGGTACATTACATGAAATATTAAATGAAATTGATAATTCAGCTCTAACTAAATTAAAAATGTGTTACAACTATTATAATGATAACTTGATTCCAAATACGATTGATGAAAATATAGATTCTACTTGGAATACAATTCTTTTTTCTTTAAGTCCCAAAGAGTTATATACTCTATCCTACAACCGTCTAGAATTTTTAGCAAAGATGATTGATAAAAAAACAGACGAAGAAGATGAAGAAATACTAGATGATATGTTTAACACATTAAAAGAAGGTGAAAAACTTAGTGAAATATCTTATTTTTTAACAATATTATTAATAGAATTAAATAATTATTTAAAAAAGAATCCTAATAGTACTGCTAGAGAAGCATTATTAATAAAAAAATATCTTTTAATAAGTGTTCCTGAGTTACTACATATTGAAAAATATTTTTTAGATAATAGAACCATTGATAATTATCCTGAGCCAGAAATACCTGATGAATTATGCCAAAACTCATTTGAAAATCTTAAAAATAAAGTATTAGAATGCGTAAATAATCTTACTAAAACTAATAAAGAACTTGAAAAACCTCACATATTAGGTATAGCCATTGTATCAGCTTTATTTATTAAAGTATTTATTGAAAATTCCATTAATCCTGATAGTATATCTGATATTATAGATTTAATTGAAAATTCTGTATTTTATAAACAAAAAGGATATGAAGATGTAACTCTTTTAGTAGATGATATAATATTTAATAGTCCAGACCTTAAAAGATAGGACTATTTTTTATATTTTACTTGTTAAATCAAGGAATTTGTGATAAACTATACTAGTTTAAAAAGAAAGAAGTTGACACTTATGGAAAAAATTATAAATATCGCTGTAGTTGCCCATGTTGATGCTGGCAAAAGTACCCTAGTAGATGCTTTACTTGAGCAAAATGGAGTTTTTGAAACTCATGAAGTAGTACAAGATCGTGTAATGGATTCTAACGATATTGAAAAAGAAAGAGGAATAACAATATATTCTAAGAATTGTGCTATTAGATACAAAGACTATAAAATTAATATTGTTGATACTCCAGGACATGCTGATTTTTCAAGTGAAGTTGAACGTATCATGAAAACTGTAGATACAGTTGTATTACTAGTTGATTCAGCAGAAGGACCTATGCCTCAAACTAGATTTGTATTAAATAAAGCCTTAGAACAAAACTTAAAACCAATTTTATTTATTAATAAAATCGACAAAAAAGATGCTCGTCCTGAAGAAGTAGTAGACATGACATTTAATTTATTTATGGAATTAAATGCCACTGATGAACAATTAGATTTCCCAATAATATATGGAATTGCAAAATGTGGTACATGTACTACTGATTTAAATGTTGAAGGAAAAGATATATCTCCTTTATTAGAAACAATAGTTAATTTAGTTGAACCATTTAAAGGTAATGAAAATGATTCTTTACAATTACAAATATCTAATTTAGGATATGATGATTATATTGGCCGTTTAGGAATGGGTCGTGTTAATAAAGGAAAAATCAAAAATGGCGAATCAGTAACTTTAGTCAAAAATGATGGTAAAGTTGAATCATTTAGAATAGCCAAATTATATGTTAATGAAGGAATTAAAAAAGTAGAAAAAGATATTGCCTACTTTGGTGATATTGTAACTATCGCAGGATGTAGTGATATATCTATAGGAGATACAATTTGTGAAAAAGGTATTGAAGACCCACTACCACCAATTACAATTGAGCGCCCTACCCTATCTATGAATTTCTTAGTTAACTCATCCCCTTTTGCAGGTAAATCTGGTAAATTCTTAACAACTAGACATATTAAAGAAAGACTTGAAAAAGAATTAGAAACCAATGTTGGGTTACAAGTCGAGGAATTAGAAGGAACTGATGGTTTCAAAGTAAGTGGCCGTGGTGAATTACACTTATCAATCTTACTTGAAAATATGCGTCGTGAAGGATATGAATTATCAGTATCTAAACCAGAAGTATTATTTGAAGAGATTGATGGTAAAAAATGCGAGCCATTTGAAAAAGTTATCATAAATGTTCCAAGTGATTATTCTGGAACTATAATTAATGATTTACAAGAAAGAAAAGGAACTCTTGAAGTTATAACTAATACTGATGACAATTATGTTCATTTAGAGTTTAGTGCTCCAACCAGAGGTTTAATCGGATATCGTTCTAATTTTATTACTAATACTAAAGGTGAAGGTGTAATGATTCGTTCTTTTGATATATATAAGCCATATGTAGGAGCTATTACAAGACGTAAAAATGGTGTAATGTGTTCAATGGAAAATGGTAAAGCGCTAGGTTACTCATTATGGAACTTAGAAGATCGTGGAACCTTAATAATTGAACCTGCTACTGAGGTATATATCGGTATGATTATAGGTATTCACAATCGTGATAATGATTTAAATGTTAATCCATGTAAAAATAAAAATTTAACAAATACTCGAGCAAGTGGTAGTGATGAAGCTATAAACTTAACAAAGCCAAAAAAATTCACATTAGAAGAAGCATTAGAATTTATTGAAGATGACGAATACGTTGAAATAACACCAACAGATATAAGACTACGTAAAAAAATATTAGACCCTAATGCAAGATTTAGAACTAACAGATAAATGATATGTTAATAACAAAAATGTTATTAACATATTTTTTTATAAAAAAAGTAAGTTATTTAAAACTTACTTGATTTTTCTTAATAGTATTTTTTATAAAATGTCTACTACCATCAGGTTTAATTATATATTCAGCGCTCATCGCTACATATGGATTTTCTGGATCAATAACAGTAAGAATCATAGTTATTTGAATACCAACTAAACCAGTACCTGCAGTATTTTTAACATTCGAATATTTTTCTTTATGTTCAATATATTTATTAGAGAAGCCCATAGCTATTAATTCATTTACCGCTTTAGTGTATTCTTTGCCAACAACTGTATTAATTTGATTATAAGTACCATTTGGATTAACAGCACAATTATTATTAATTAAATTAACAGATAGAATAAAATCAGTATTATAATTAGCATCTCCATAAGCACATGAACTACTTCCTTTTTCTCTAACAACTACTTCAACACTAGCACTCTTTCCACCAGCTGTAGCTGTAATTGTAGTAGTACCAACTTTTACTCCTGTTATTTTGCCATTAGAAACAGTTGCAATACTAGGATTTTTACTACTCCAAGTTACATTTTTATTAGTCGCATTACTTGGCGGATGCGTTGTGTTTCATGCTGAGTATATTATGTCAGAAATCATCTATGAGAA
>CARJCM010000024.1 GCA_948999435.1 uncultured Bacilli bacterium | reverse complement strand
GTCTGCATTTTCGTTCTTACTTTAATAAAGCTGAACTTACTCTAAAAATTTGCAATATTTTTTAATATTTTTTTACCAATTCCAACTATCATTGTAGTTTGGAAGATTATTATTTACTTTATCATATGCATCTAAGCCAGCAGAACCAATTATTACTAATAAAGCAATTATTTCAATTATTACCCATACAGCAATTAAACTTGTTAAAGCCCAACTTCTTCTGTCTTCTCTTATCTTAGTTTCTTTATTGAATCCTAAAAGGAAATTAAATAAGCAAAATACAGATATAATAGCTCCCGCTATTAAACCTAAAATATTTAATAAACTTATATTTAATAACATTATGATAGCTAAACCTAAAAAGCCAAATATTAATGGTGCGTTACTTGTAGTATATAACTTAAATGCTTTTTTAAATGTAAAATCGTTATTCTTGGTGATTTTAGCAATCAAGAATGCTGCAAACATTGGAATTACTGCCATAATAGCATATATTAATATTCCATAAATAAATATTTTAAAATATGATATATCATTAGTTACAATTGTAGTTAATCCATATGTTGCATCTGCTACTGCTTTTACAGAGGATGATACTATTGCCATTAAATAGAATGCAAAACTGATTGCTAAACTAATTAATAAAATTATACTAATTGTATTATCTTTCTTGTTAATCTCTTCGGTAATTGTTGTATCTGGTTTTTTAAATACATTTGTAATAGTATTAAAACTATTCTTAGCAGTATTTAATAGTGCATCAGAATTGATAGTTACACCAGCACTTGTACTAGTAGTAGCTTCACAACTACACTTTTCTTCTCCTTTTAATTCTTTTCCGCACTTAGTGCAAAATCTTTTTTCGACTTTTACTTCTTCTCTTTTCTTAGAACTAGTCTTCTTTGTTTCTTTTTCTTCAGCCATTTTACTCACACTCCTTTTTCCTATTTATATAAATATGGCTCAACTAAGTAAATATAAAAATTGTTAAATCCTGTTTTCTTACTTTCAGTTATAAACTCAATCTTTAAATCTTCTATGCCACTAACATCTATATCAACGTCTGGGTTAAATTCACTATCTTTAGTTATAATACTTGATTTATAAAGCTCTTTTCCATCTCCTGTGATAACAAAATATCCTTCTAAATCTAAGTCCCAATCTTCTTCACGAATTATTTTGGTTTTTAATCTATTATACTCTTTATTTAAACGATATGTTATATCACCATTTTTGCCTGTAAAAGCAAAACTAATATAAAATTCATAATCTATATCATTTATTTCTTTACCCCATAAAGATGTACTTACTGATGAACTTTTTGATATACGATATTTATTTGTTAATTTCTCTGGCTTTTTATCTTCATATTCTTTCTTTAACTCTTCTAGTTCTTTATATTCATCTGTGTTATCTTTAAATAATCTTAGAGTATCATCTATTATTTTTAGCGCTTCACTAAGTTCATTATTCTTTTCTTTTTCTTCAGCAATTTTTTTAGTATACTCAATAATCTTTGATACAACATTTTCATATATCTTCTTGTACTCTTCAGTACTACTTAAATCAATATTATTTTTTGTTTTGTTTTCTTTTAAATATTTTAATTCTTCTACATAACAATTGTAAATTTCAATATTAGTAGAATTATCATCTATTTTGATAAATTTCTCTGCTTCTTCTTTTAATTTGTTTATTTCATCTTTAACATAATTATTTACATATGCTGATGCCTCTTTATAATAACAATCTATTTCTATTACTCTACCATAATGATAATAGATATTATATCCTTCATCTTTTTTGTTTTCATATTCTTTTCCTGTTAAATAATGATGTTTTGAACTATTTAATTCTTTTAGTTCATTATTATAACTACTATATAAATCTTTATCTAACATATACTCTAAGCCATTATAAAATTCATATATATCTTTTAAAGCATTTGATACTTTGTTATATGCCTCTAATAACTCTTCTTTATCTTTATACTCTGTATTAAAGTTTTTAACCCATTTTTCCATTATTTTATGTGTTGTTTCTTTAATGCTGTTTAATACTTTTTCATTGTCTTTGTTACTTTTTAATACTTTACCCATCTCAATTAGTTCTTTGTTATTATTTACATTATAATTCTTATAATAACTTTGTAAACTATCTTCAATCTTTTTTATTGGATTATTTAATAAGATGCTTAATATTATAATAGAAATAATTAATATTACTATAACTATTCCCATAATAATTTTGTTTTTCTTAGGTAACTCTTTTATTTTATTGGTTTGTTCTTTTAATATTTCTAAATTTTGTTTGGATTTACTATTTTTAGAAACATTTTTTATTTCATGTCCACAACTTCCACAAAATTTGGAATCTTTACTATTTTTAGCACCACATTTTTCGCAAAACATAAGCATTTCTCCAATCACTTAATAATACTATTTTACAATATATTTATTTTAAAATAAATAGTTTTTAACTTAAATCACTTTAGTTGTGTAAGTTTATTTACATAACTTTTAAGAATTTATAATATTTGTAATGATTTCTTTATTATTTTTAACTCGTTCATTGTCAGGATTTATTTCTAATGCTTTTTCAATATTTTCTAAACTTTCAGGATATAATTTTAAATTATAACAAATCATACTCATTAAATCATATATGTAATCATTCCATGCAAAAGCTTCATTTATATAAACTGGTGCTTTTTCTTTTATTTTAAATGCTTCATTCATTAACTTATATGCTTCTTCATATCTTCCTTCATTATTATATAGAGATGCTAATTCAATATAACTTTCACGTAAATATGAAGATTCTTTGATAGCATCTTTAAACCACATTTCCGCTTCTTTTGGTCTTTTTAAACTTAAATAACATCTTCCTATAAAACGCATAGAAGCACATCTTTCAGCATCCCACGTAGCACTTGGTAAATTTAAATGCCTTATTAATGTATCTATAGCTTCGTTCCATTTACCATAATACATATACTCTCTTCCTAAATAATGCATATTACGATCATCTTCTGGACACTCCTCAACACTTAATTCTAAAAGCGGTAAATAACTACTTCTTGATTTATTCTTATCAGGATAGTGATTTAATGTTATCTCGGGAGCTAAAATGCTTAACTCTTTTTCTTTTACATTTAATACTTCGTGAACGGGATGGTGCCATCTATACCCTTCTCTTCTATGTATTTTTTCAATAAAAAATGTAGTCGCAGGATTGCCAAATTCATCAAAGCTCCAATTGTAATTATACTTAACTTTATCTACTTTTTCATTCCATCTGGCTTCTAGTTTTTCACGCCAACCAGCCTCAAATATTTCATCTAAATCTGTACATACACAAATGTCTGCATCTGTTGGTACTAAATCTAAAGACGTATTTCTTGCAACATCAAAACGCCATGGTTTTATTTCACTTACTGTAACATTTACACCCATTTCTTTTAGTTTTCCTGCAGTATTGTCAGTTGAACCTGTATCTAATACATAAATTTCGTCAGCTTCTTTCATTGAATTTACCCATCGTTCGACAAATTTTTCTTCATTTTTAGATATTGCATATACGCAAACTTTGTATTTATTCATTTTAATTCACCCTATTAAAATTATATCTTTATTGTAATTTATTAGAACAAAACTATTTTTTATTTTATTCTATTATCTTTTTTAATTAATTATATATTTTATTATGAAAGGATTAAAATCATAATGAATGATAATTTAAGATGTGCTCAACAAAAAATTGATTGTTTTAATAAAGAACATCCTAATGCTTGTGGATGCTGCTGTTCTGGAAGACAAATTCCTGGTCCGACTGGGCCAACAGGGCCTACTGGTCCATCTGGTGGACCTACTGGTCTGACTGGTGCTACAGGTTCTACTGGACCTCAAGGTTTGCAAGGACCCCAAGGTATCCAAGGTGTAACTGGACCTACTGGTGCAACTGGTGCTACAGGTTCTACTGGACCTCAAGGCTCAACTGGTCCTTCAGGAGATAATGCTAATTCTGCTTCTTGTTTTTGTGTGAATCAAATGCGAAATATTATTCAGCAAATTATAACTTTATATCCAAATGATAATATTATAGTTGCTATGGAAAGTGGCAATAATGCCAGTGGCAGACCTGGTTCCCTATTACCTGGACTTAATAACAATCCTAGTTCTGGTATCTTCCAACTTGTAAATGCTCAAGGTGTTCCTCAAGAAGCTCTATCAATTTGTAGAATTGCTTCAATAACAATAACTAGCAGTACATACAATGATAACATTACCTATTTACCAGCACTATCACCTTTACCTACTGGATGCGATGCAAATTGTGAAGCTGCATTACGTTCTTATCTACCTGTTGGTACACCTAATACAATCATTAATTCTGGTGGTCAAACTGTTGCTCAAGGCTCAATCTTAAAAAGTGAATATGGTATGGTAGTTGTTGTTGGTAATAATAATTCAAATCCTAGTTTTGTTTCACTTTGTAAGGCAGAAATTGTTACAAAATAAATATTTAAATAATTAAGCAAAATATCAAAAAGATATATTGCTTTTAAAATTTAAAAAAATCATTATAAATAAAGGCTTTTAAAATAGTTATATATTTTTTTAACTCATATATTAGTTATGAAAGGAGTTAGAATATGAATAATAGTAATTTACATCGCGCTCAACGAAAAATAGATTGTTTCAATAAAGAACATCCTAACGTTGGCGGATGCTGCTGTTCTGGAAGACAAATTCCTGGTCCGACTGGGCCAACAGGTCCTACTGGACCATCTGGTGGACCTACTGGACCTACTGGACCTACTGGCGCTACAGGTTCTACTGGACCTCAAGGATTACAAGGTCCTCAAGGTATTCAAGGTGTGACTGGTCCAACTGGAGCAACTGGTGCTACAGGTTCTACTGGTCCTCAAGGATTACAAGGTCCTCAAGGTATTCAAGGTGTAACTGGACCTACTGGAGCAACTGGTGCTACAGGTTCTACTGGCCCTCAAGGATTACAAGGTCCTCAAGGTATCCAAGGTGTAACTGGACCTACTGGACCAACAGGACCTGCTGGAGTTGCTGGTTTAGATGGCGCTACTGGACCTACTGGTGCTACAGGCTCTACTGGACCAGCGCCTTCATTTGCAATAGGTACTGTGACTACTGGTGCACCTGGTACTAATGCTAGTGTTACATTAAATCCTATTTAACAATTATATATAATAATTGTACGAGTTTACTGACTCTTAAATTTTAAAGAAAGGAGAATAAATATGAATCCATCTGGTTATACTTTAGATTTTACAATTCCACAAGGGCCTACTGGACCCGCTGGAGTTGCTGGTTTAGATGGTGCTACCGGACCTGCTGGAGCCACTGGGGCTACTGGTGCAACAGGGCCTCAAGGTTTACAAGGTATCCAAGGAGTAACAGGTCCTACTGGACCAACAGGACCTGCTGGTGTTGCTGGTTTAGATGGCGCTACTGGACCTACTGGAGCCACTGGGCCTCAAGGTACTGCAGGAATCGATGGGGCTACTGGGCCGACTGGACCTGCACCAACTTTAGCAATAGGAACTGTAACAACTGGAGCTCCTGGTACTAATGCTAGTGTTACTATTACACCTGTTGTTTAATGTAAAGATAATGAAAGGAGATATTACATGAACCCATCTGGTTATACTTTAGATTTTACAATTCCACAAGGACCTACTGGGCCGACTGGACCTGCAAATGGTTTAAATGCTTATGGTGGTAAATATAACAATACTCCATCTACTTTAAACTTAATAATTGGTTCAGCAACACAAATACCACTTGCTAATGCTATGCCTAATTTAAATACAACATATACACCAGCAAATAGTATTACTGTGGCTCAAGCTGGAACTTATGAAATTAATTATTTTAGTAATGTATCAGCAGCTGTTGGTACAACTGTAACACAAGCTGTAAGAATAAATGGTACTAATATTCCATCAACTATTATATCTCGAGCACTTGCAGTTGGAGTTACTTCTACTTATACAGGTAGCACTATTGTCACTTTAGCAGCTGGTGATGTACTTGATATGGCTGTATCAGCACTTCTTGCAGTTGGCTTAACTTTAGGTACAGGAGTAAATGCTACTTTAAGTATCAAGAAACTTAATTAATAAATAAAAAAGGATTAATTTGTTATATAACTAATCCTTTTTTTATTTGTTATAATCCTCCACCTGAACCAAACGAGTCTAGTTCTTCTTGAGTTACTACTATATTAATTCGCATTCTTCTATTACCACAGATGAATAGTGCTTCTCCTTGATTGTAATATTTAATACTATCTTTTTCTGATTCATTTAAATCTATTAATTTTGATAAATCATCTACTGCTTGTTTTCTAAGGCCCATTACTACATAATAAGCTGCATTATCAAATATCGCTTTACCATGAACTATCATGTTAGGCGCTGCGAAATCTGTTGGTTGTTGCGTAATGATAATTGTTCCTGTATTATATTTTCTTGAACGTCTTTGAATTTGTGCTAAGAATTCTGCACCTAATTCATTTCTACTAGATAATAATACATGCGCTTCATCAACCATCATAACTGTATTTATATTTTTATCTAAACATAAACCCCATGCATATTTTAAAATGTTGAAGAATAAAGCATTTTTAATGTTTTCATCACTATTCATTAATTCTCTGATATTAAATACAATAAAATCACTATTAAATCTTAAAGTTGTATGGCCTGTAAAATAATATCTAAGTTCTTTGGTAAGTGGTCTAATTTTAAGTTCAAGACGTTCCATTACATCTCTTTCACGAGTAGCATCTGGCATTGATAATAATTTTCCTTTTATTGTTGCATATACATCATCAAAAGTTGGAAAGTCATTACTTGATAAACTGGTAAAATTAGTTTCAAAATCAATACGATATCTTTTATATGTATCTTGAACTATTTCGCTAAACATAGTTAAGACATCTTCTTCAATTGATGGATATAAGTATTTCATAAAGGCTTTTAATTGTTGCAATGTTCTTGTTAATATTGTATAGCCTAAACCTTGAGCTATTTCTTCTTCATCTGCATCTACTACAACTTCTAGAGGGTTTACCATACCAAATTCTCCACCTTTGCCTAAATCTAAGAAGTCACCTCCAAGAGTTTTAGCCATATCTTCGAGTTCGCCTTCTGGGTCAATACATACTACTTTGCATCCATTTCTTAAATGGGTTCTAAGTAATAATTTAGCAGCGGTTGATTTTCCAGATCCAGATGTTCCTAGTAAAATCATGTTGGCATTATTACGATTACTTTCTTTTTTTATTTGATATAAAAATTGATTAAATAATACAACTCCACCTGAGAAATCAACTCCAAATAATGTAGCATTCCCTGGATCTTTAATACTATCAAAAACAAATGGATACATAGCTGCGACGGTAATTGATGGAATTGGTGTTCCTATTCTATCTTCTATATCTTGTTTAGGGAAAATAGGAATTATTGATTGAAGTACTTTTTCTTGTTCAAACATTAAACTTATTCCTCTCATACCTAAAGCATCTAAATATGTTCTAACTTGCATTTTCTTGATTTCTAAATCTTCTTTAGAATCAGCGCTTATCATAACATGCATTTGAAAATCAAAAATTCTTGCTTGTGTAGCTGCAAGCATTGATATAAATTGCTCTAATGATTCATAATCTTGTCTTAATCTTTCTTGTGTTGTTTTATCTCTTTCACTTTGATAACGCAATTTTAAATCTGCAATTTCTTTATTTAACATTTTTTGTACTGTACTAAATTCAATCGGAATATGCTTAATTGATACTTTGACACCACTTATACTTGTAATGTCTGATAGATATCCAATATATATACTTTTTGGAAAGCTAATAATTGTCATAATAGTACAATATTTTCCGCCTAATGTGAATTCAGTTGGTTTAAATTCCATTCCTTTTGGCGCTACTTCACTTTTTACGCTCATTAACTCATCACCGTCCCAAAACTTGTATGTGCACCACCATTTAAGAAATTATCTAAAACCATTCTTAAATCATCATTTGAAGTTTGTGATGAATTTAGTCCAGAATTAGCTAAACCACTTATTAAAGTATGTAATTTCTTTTGAATTAATTCCATTCTCTTTTCTTTAAATAAAATATAATACTCGGTATCAACTACGTTATATTCGGCACTCATAAACATGTTAGCTTTATTAATATCTTCCACAATTAATTTCTTTTGAATTTGACTGGTGTTATTGTCATTATATAAAATCTGAAGTTGAGATAAATAAACACCAATATCTACTGGTCTATCAGCGATTATTAACCAAAATTCAAAGCTTATAGAATTGTAAAAATTTCTTAAATTACCAATAATCGCATTTTGTAAGCCTTGGTCAGATATAAAAATATTTCTTGGATGAACTTTTACGCCTGTTACAAATTCTCCGTTATCTAGTTGAATCATTCCATTTAATATTTGTTTGATTGGTAACCAATCTTCACTATATTTATAACTACTCTTCGCCATTATAACACCATCCTTTCCATAAATAATGTCTTTGCTCACTATAAAAAGTATACACATTCGTTATAAATTGTAAAACGTTATGATAATATGGTACTGGCATTACTAAAAAACCTGTTATTAATGCTGGACATAATATCAATAACATTATTCCTACTTTAGTACTATGGATTGTCATTAATAAAATTAATGTAATACCAACTCCAGAACCAAATAATATTAAATCAGTCATTGTAAAAAAGCCTAATATTAACATTGATTTTTTAGAGTTAGCTGGAATTAAATAATTGTTCAAACTAATCACTCCTATTTTACTTATTTATTATAACATAATTATTTTTAAAGGGGTAGATGTATTTTTAATATTTATTTAAATTAAAAAAAGAAAAGTACTTTTATACTTATCTTTTCATTGTATCAGTTGTTATTCTATAATTTAATTCACTAATTCTTATTTTAATACTATCTTCTAATTGTTTTAATTCATCATAATTTGAAATAGATATTAATCCACTTTTTTGAATTGCTATTAAATGTAAGTATCTTTTTAACAATGTATTTATTATATTTAAAGAACTAGATATTTTACTTAAATAGACATTATCTGGTTTAATGGACATACCTATAATTCTATTTCTTATTTCATCTAATCCTTTTCGATAAGCTTCATCAAGTAAAGAGCTTTCTTTAATTCTATCTTGTAAACTTAATCTATTATTATTTAATATTGAACTTTTTAATGTTTCTAAAAGAGATAGTGAAACTAAACTGCCTTTATATAAAACTTGTAATAAATGATTATCTGTTCCTTCTTCTTTTATAAATTCTTCAATTGTTTGATTTATATGATTTATTTCATCTTGAAATACTTGATATGTCTCAATTTCATTTTTATCATCCGAAATGCTACTATAGGTCCAATTTCTAATTTTACTCACAAATGACATTATTTCTTCTCTTTAGCCTTTCTTCGTTCTTGTTCAAATTTAATACTTCGTTGTATTTTATCAGATTGAATTTCTAATTGGTCTGCTAAATCACTTACGTTATCTGTTTGTAAGGTTGTAGGAGCACCACCAGGTGTCGCTGGCTTTTTAAATTCAAGAACTGCTTCTAAATCTTTGTTATCTGCAAATCTATCTTGAACTGTTTTGTAATCAAGATTAACTTTATTTATTGTTGTTTTTGCATCATCTTGTAACGTTTTTCCTGCTGCCATATATGTAGTATTAAAATTATCTCTAATTGTATGTGCAGAAGTTGAATCCATAGCGTCTACAGAGGCCCCTACTAATTGTTGTCCTATTACTTTTATTTGTTTATTTAATTTACTTTCTAATTGTTTTGCCATAGAAGCATCATCTTCATCTCCAGTATTTAGTAATCGTTGAATTTGCCCTTCCATTTCATCTAAAGTCATATTGGCATTAATATTTATTCTTTTAGTACCACTAGCAACAAAATCACCAGTTTTACCATATTGAAACATATATTTTTTGTCTCTAATAAATCCTTCTGTTGAGGTTTTTACTTGTTTTGCATCGTTCATAAAAGCATTTACTTTATCCAATAATTCTTGTTGTGCTTCGAAGCTTCCAGTTGCCCAGTCTTTAATATCTTTCTTTTTATCTTCTTTCCATTGTTTATAATAAGCTTTATTTCCACCAGCAGCTTGAACTTTAGCACGATGAGCTAAAGTATTAGATGCTGCTTTTCCTGCTGCTTTAGGCATATCACCAAACTTTTCAACTTTATTTCCATGCCATAAACCTCTAGCTCCAGCTCCCATTCCTGCTTTAAAAGCATTGAATCCTTTTTTAAAGCCATGATTATCTTTATCATTAGCTGCTGTTCTAATCATCGCTGTTGCTCCACCACCAAGTGTTGCAGTCATCATTCCTATACCTTTCATTAGTGACTTACCATATTTTCCAGCATCTAACCCTGTTATTTCTTTTAATATTTCTGGTGCTTGTTTTACAAACATAATAATACCTATAATTATTAATGCTTGCGCTATTAATAATATATCAATTCTAGCAGTACCACTAAATACTGTACCAAAAATATCATCAAGACTTGATGTAACTGTACTTATTAAAAATACAGCAAAATATAAAATCGCTATTCTAATAAATACTTCTGTGAATGTTGAAATTGTAGCTTTTAACCAGTTGCTAAATACTTTTTTGGCTTGCTCATTTGGCATAATTCGCGCAAAAATTGGAATAGGTGCTATAACTTCATAAACAGCTAACTTAACTAATCTAAGTGCCATATCTAAACAATATTGCAATAAAACAAATAATACGAATATACCTGCGGCAGGGGCAATAAGGAAATAGTAATTTACTTCTCCACTTACGATTTTAGGGCCTACTCTAGCTAAAGCCCAAAATGTTGTGGCATCTCTTGCTTCGTCCCATAAATCTCCAAAGGTTGTGCCTTTGTTGTCTACTGTTATTACTTTACAAGGCTTACCTGATTCAGAAACACCATTACTTTCTTCTGCTTTGTTATCACAATAATCTGGATTAGCATGCAAAAAAGCTTTAAAGACGCCTTCAGCCATGATATAGCCACCAGCCCTGATAGTATCAGCGGGGTCAGATGTACCATTACCTGCAGCACCTACTATTATTTTTCCAATGGTATTATTAATTAATAATGAATTTTGAAACTCAAAAGCAAATCCAAATATTGTTGGTAGCAAAGCGATTAATGCTACTGATATTATAACATCCTTAATAATGTTAACTGGAGATTGTTTTCCTTTTATTGCTTCATCTGGATTAACCATGGATTTTAAAAGTGAATAGGCTATTAAGAAAAGCATTACAACGCCTATTATTATATATATTCTATTAACTAAATCAACAACAAACTTATCATCTATTATTTTTCCACCTTGAGCTAAAACTAAGAATATCTGATAAACATAACTAACAAAAGAATAAATAATACAGTCTAAAGATAATAAAATTCCATAAAAGAATGAAACTATTCCATCTAAAATATCTTGCCCCCATGTAAATGGGTTCCACCAAACACCTAAAAACATTAGTATTCACTCCCTTCTATTTTATTCCACATGTTGTTGAACTATAAATTCCTAGCACCTTAAATAAAAATTCTATTAACATAGGTAGCATAAATATTACTGCTGCTAGAATTATCCTTTTGACAGTGTTAATTGTCGCCTTTTTGATTGCATCTTGATTACTTGATGCTACCGCTTTAGCATATTCCATAACTGTTAATACTAACAATAATATAATAGCTATATATTTCATTAAATTA
Organism: uncultured Bacilli bacterium; assembly: GCA_948999435.1. Classification (GTDB taxonomy): domain Bacteria; phylum Bacillota_I; class Bacilli_A; order RF39; family UBA660; genus Caccenecus. The sequence continues at coordinate 5,565 of CARJCM010000024.1, read as the reverse complement.
AATGAAAACTGTAAATAATAAGCTGGTGGCTTATTAACATTATCTTTAGGATTTCCCAAGTAACTTTCACACCCCTTATTTATATCAAAGTCTATCGGCAAATCCATGTCTATTTTTGGTATAGTATCTGGATCAACTTTATCAACATGTTGGCCACTATTTCCATCTGCACCTAATGTTGAGTCCGGATTATTAGTCAAGTCAACTCGACGATAAACGACACATTTGGTGTTTGTTGAGTCGTTGCATGAATCAACAATACTTATTCCATCAATCTTTTTATTCTGAAATTCTAAAGTTATATATAAATCACTTGGACAATCAGTTATACTTCCAGATGAAATATTATATTCATTATTATCTCTATCTATAATAGTATGTGTATTGTCAGTATATTTCTTGTAATCAAGATGAGTAGGAGCAGCTAACTGAGCACTAATAGAATTCGTTGTTGTTTTTTGATATGCACATGCTAATTGTTCAGTTTTTGGAATTGTGTCCCCATCATTTTCTCCTTTAGGATTATATCTTATCCCTGTTTCGGTTACTATTAAATTAGCGCGATTACATTGTCTTCCTAAAGTCTCTTCATCACAAGCAACTTCTAGGTGATATCCTTGTCTTAGGCCTTGAGATGGCATTGCTAAATAATTTACATCAACAGTTTTAGGACAAGTAAATTGTTTATTTTCAAAAAAATCACTATATTTAAGAGTATTTAAATAAACAGTTTCTTTATATTTTCCCATGTTTGAATCAACATTATTTATTTTTTCATCTTTTAGTTCAATCTTAAATTTGTAATCAAGACCTGATATATTATATTCATAAGTACAAAATGCTTCTTTTACACTATAATTGCCATTAATATCTAGTTTATATTCTTCTGCAAAAATATTTATTGGTATAAAGGTAATAAGTATGATAATAAAAGTAATAATATTCTTTTTCATTATTCTTCACTCCTTAAACCACTACATACATTATTAATTGGATCTAACATACATTTAGTACAATCTAGAAAAGTTCCATTATATACTTCACTATTATCAATTAGTTTTATTCCAAAATTTAAAATTGTTGGCACAAAGAAAATTATAACACCTGCGATAGTTCTTAAAGCTAATGTTTTTATTGATTTTTTTATTTCATCGTCTTTACTTGCTACAACTGTTTTTCCGACATCTATACTACCAAAAACTATTAATAAAATAGGAATCAAAATTTTAATAACAAAAAATACCCATCCTAAAGTCGTAAAAACTCCTTGGACTGGTCCTTGACAAAAGTTTTCTAAATCTAAATTTGACTCTGAACTCGGAGGAGTAGTAGCTGAACTAGTATATAATGCTTTTATTCTTTCCATTTCTTTTTCTGCTTCAAAACATAAAGTATCATCCACATATCCAGATGATGTATCTGCAGGAGCACAATATTTATCTGCTTTAGCTTTTGCTTCTATATATCTACTATCTGTTTCATAAGGTTCAGACTTTGTTGGTTCATTAGGCTCATCTTCTCCAGAACTACTATTACCTTCTGTAGATTTATCTTTATTTAAATATAATGCTGAGCCACTTGTTGTATTAATACTTGTTATAGTTTTATTATTAAGAATAGTTATATATATCTTCTCAGGACAAGTATCACCTATAGTTAATGATGCAGCATCAGAAGCTATTGTTAAATCTAGACTTGTATCAATTTTGCAATTATTTGTTCCTTGACATGTAATACTAAACTTGTTAGCATAATTTTTTGGTGAATCATAAACACAAATAGCACTCCCTGAAGTCCCTGGAGTCTCAGTTTCTTCTTTTTTAAAGTGAGAAGAACTATAAGAACTAGCAACAGCATCACGATAATCTTCTTTAGAATAATTACTAGTATCATAACTTTCACTTGGAGTTATTTGACGATCAGCTAAACTAGTATTAGCACTTGTATAAATAATATAAGGACAAGTTTTTTTATTATAGTATTTTTGCATTTCTGTAGCAGTAAAATTATCTTTTAAATAGCGCATTTCTCCTGCTCTTTTATTGGCATTAAAAATACCTACACCATTATGTTTATTACTGCCTTGTTTGTAATTAAGACTATCTGTTGGAATATATTCATGCTTAACTGTATTATCGTCATAATACGTAACTTTATAACTGATATAATCTGTTTTAGCACTATTTATATATGTCCACTTGTATTCACAATACATTAATTCTTCTTTAGCTTCGACTTTAATAGGAATAATACATAAAATAGTTGTTATAACTATATAGATTAATCTTTTCATAAATTCCTCCAACATCTAGGTAATTTTAAATATACTTAAAATTAGTCATAGTAATTATAACATTCTTTATAGTAAAAAACTAGACAAAATATTTAATTTTTATTGCTTAATAGAGATTATTAAGTATATAATATAGTAAAGCTTAGAGGTGTATTTTATGAAAAATAATATTATAGATTATAAAAATATTCATTTATTGGGTATTGGTGGTGCTAGTATGTATGCGATTGCTGCTCAACTTCATCATGATGGTAAACATATTACAGGAAGTGATATGCAAGAATCAAATCATACTAATTATTTGAAATCACTTGGCATAGATATTACAATAGGTCATAATTTAGATTTACTTAACAATATTGATTTGGTTATTTATTCATCAGCGATAGCAAATGATGACCCAGAACTTTCTTTTGCTAGAGAACATAATATTGAATGTGTAGAACGAGCAGTGTTTTTAGGTGAATATACTAAAGACTATGATAATCTAATCTGTATAAGTGGAACACATGGTAAAAGCACAACAACTAGTATGATTGCTAGTGTGTTCTTAGAAGCTTGCCTTAATCCAACTATTCAAATTGGGGCTTCTTTGAAAAAAATTAATGGTAACTTTTATATCGGTGGTAAAAAATATTTTATTTTGGAAGCTTGTGAATATGTAGATTCTTTTTTACATTTTCATCCTACTAGTGAAGTTATTTTAAATATTGATGACGATCATTTGGATTATTTTGGTTCACTTGATAATGTTAAAAAATCTTTTAAAAAATATGCAGAACTTCTTCCAGATACTGGCTATTTAGTAGTTAACAATGACGATAAAAATACAGAAGAATTATTAAATCTAAAAAAGAATACTATTACTTATGGTATTGAAAATAAAAATGCTATGGTTCAAGCTAGAAATATTACTTTATCTGATTTTGGTTACCCTTCTTTTGATTGCTATGTTAATAATGAATATTTAGATACTTTTAATCTTAAAGTATTCGGAAAACATAACGTTTTAAATGCTCTTGCTACAATTGCTATGTGTCTTAATTATAATATAAGTTCTGATATTATAAAAAATACTTTAAAAGATTTTACTGGTGTTGGAAGACGTTTTGAATATTTAGGAACTTATAATGAAGCTCATATATTTGATGATTTTGCACATCATCCAACCGAAATATGGTCAACTTATAACTCCGCTAAAAGAATCAAACATAATGAAACGTGGGCTGTTTTTCAATCGCATACTTATAGTAGAACTGTCGAACACTTAGAAGATTTTGCTGATGTTTTATCTAAATTTGATCATGTTATTATAAGTGATATTTACCCTGCTCGAGAAGAAAATATTTGGAATGTTAAAGAAAGTGATTTGGTAAATTTAATTAGTAAAAAAAATAAGAATGTTTTACACATTCCTAATTTCCAAGATATTGCTCTTTATTTAAAAAATAATATTAAAGAAAATGATTTAGTTATTACAATTGGAGCTGGTCCTGTTAATAAAGTAGCTAATATCTTACTAGAAGAAAAGTAAATTCTTTTCTTTTTATTTGGCACGCAAATACTCTTCATATTCTTTTAAAATATTAAATAGTTCTTCTTTATTTTTAGTTTTACATATGCGTTCTTTATAAATTTTAGATTCTGGCATTCCTTTTAAATAATATAAAGCATGGGTTCTTATTTCAAGTAAAGCAATATGTTCATTTTTATCTTCTTTTAATAAATTATAGTGCTCTTTAATCATTTCTATTTTTTCAATGTTACTTGGTTCTGCAATTATTTTGCCACTCTTTAAATATTCTAAACAGCTTTTAAATATCCAGGGATTACCTAGAGCTCCTCTCCCTATCATTACAGCATCACACCCTGTTTCGTCAAGCATTTTCTTCGCTAACTTAGGACTTGTAATATCACCATTGCCAATAACAGGTATATTAACATTTTCTTTTACTTCTTTTATTATATCCCAATTAGCTTTACCACTATAGCCTTCACTTCTAGTCCTGGCATGAATAGCAATAGCACTCGCACCATTTTTTTCACAAATCTTCGCAACTTCTACAGCATTTATACTTTTTTCATCCCATCCACTTCTTATTTTTACTGTGATGGGAACAGATACACTTTCTACAACAGATGCAACTATTTCGCCTATTTTTTCAGGATTTTTTAATAAAGCACTGCCCGCTTGAGCACGAACTGCTACTTTAGGAACTGGACAACCCATATTTATATCTATTATATCAGGATGCATAGTCTTTTCAATAAGCTTGGCAGCAGTTACAAAAGTTTTGATATCACTACCAAAAATTTGTTGAACTATTGGTCTTTCACTTTCGTCCATTTTAAGTAAACTATAGGTTTTTTCATTACCATATGTGATGGCATTTGTACTTACCATTTCTGCGTATATTAATCCTGCACCCATTTTTTTGATGATTTTGCGATATGAAGTATTTGATATTCCAGCCATAGGCGCTAAAACTAATTGATTTTCTATTTCAACATTTCCAATTTTCCATTTCATATTAAATCACATTCTTTGCTATTCAATAATTTTTATATTTTTCTTATTTCTACTTCATCACCAGTCTTAAGTAAAAAAGCATTGGCATCGTCTCTATCTATGTGGATTTCAAAAAAACCATTAGATTTTATTTTGACAAAAGCTTCCATTTCACCGCCTTTGTCATTGTTGATTATTAGTTTTACTAAATCATCATTTTTTAAACCTAATTCTTCTGCCATTTTATCATTCATGTGAACATGTCTTTCAGCGAGAATGCAAACATTTTCTAAAGTAATTTCGTTTTTAGGAGTGATTAATGTTATAGTCTCACTATCTTCTAAATCTCCACTTTCTCTGACAGGTGGTTCTAACCCTAATATGTAAGCATCACTTTTTGATACTTCTACTTGATTATAATCTCTGTGTGGTCCCATTACTCGAACTTTTTCTATCATTCCTTTTGGTCCTTTTATAGTTAAAGTTTGATTGCTTGCAAATTCCCCTATTTGACTAATTGGTTTTTTCATTGATAATGGCTCATCAAATAACTTTTCATATATCTCTTTAGTTAAATGAATATGCCTATTGCTAATAGCTATTTTTCCATATATCTTATTATCTTTCATTTTATTCTTCCTTTCTTTTTTAGGATAATTTTATTATATCATATATCAAAGTTTTTAAAAAGAAGAGCTTTTACTCTTCTTTAATTTAAAATTTCAACCGCACCAATTTAATTATATTCTAATTCTACATCAAA
>CARJCM010000023.1:2943-18596 GCA_948999435.1 uncultured Bacilli bacterium | reverse complement strand
ATTTCTATCTCTTTTTCTTTTATAAACTTCATTTAATCTTCCCTTTCAATACTTTGAAATAATTCATCGTCAAAAAAATCTTGTAAAGGAATTTCTAAACCTTCACATATACGTATGATGGTAAGCATCTTAGGGTTTTTCGATTTTCCTGCTATTAAATTTTGAACGGTGCTTTGTGTCAAGCAACAAATACTTGCCAATTTATTTACAGAAATATTTTTCTCTTCACAAATTGATAATATTTTTAAAGATACAGCCTTAGATAATTTCACTTTAACCACCTTAAGAAAAGTATATCAATTAAGTTGCGAAATCTATTAACCACGGGAGACTAAATTTCCGATAATCGCTAAAAAAAGATAACTTTTTTCTTCCTTTCTCATGGAAATAATTATAGCTATCTTTTCTTCATTTTTACGTCGAGTTACGTCGAATTGATTTTTTTATTTACTTGTTTTTTCATTTCTTATTTGACACATTATTTTCTTTTTTCTAAAACAGACTTTACTATTTTTCAAACATCTGAAAAAAATGGTCATATTATAATAAACGAAAGGCAAAAATATCAACTATTTCATAATTCAAATTAAACCTTTGTGATGAATGAATAAAATTTATGTATCAAGAAGATTAATTTTGTATGCTACTTGTATGCTACGTGTGTAATTTTATATGATTTTATATAGTTTTGTATTAATTACCATAAATTTCTAAACAAGAAAAAAACATCGAAGTTATCGATGTTTCCTAACAATTTAATGGTGGCTCGTTTGGGATTCGAACCCAAGACCCTTTGATTAAAAGTCAAATGCTCTACCGACTGAGCTAACGAACCAAATACGAATGGCTGCCTCGGGTGGGTTCGAACCACCGGAATGCAGGAGTCAAAGTCCTGTGCCTTACCACTTGGCTACGAGGCAATTTATATGGTGGAGGGACATGGATTTGAACCATGGAACCCGAAGGAACAGATTTACAGTCTGCCGCGTTTGACCACTTCGCTATCTCCCCATACTAAATGGTGCCGACAGAGGGAGTCGAACCCCCAACCTACTGATTACAAGTCAGTTGCGCTGCCAGTTACGCTATGTCGGCAAAAAAATAAAATGGTGGGCGCTATAGGACTCGAACCTATGACCCCCTGCTTGTAAGGCAGGTGCTCTAACCAACTGAGCTAAGCGCCCAAATGTCTTGGACGTAATTTAATATATCATTAATAAAGAAAGATGTCAATGTTTTTTTGACATCTTTTATTTAAAAAAATATTATTTTTCTGCAATTAATTCCTTAATAGCATTAATAACTGCTATTTTACCATAATTATATGTAACTCCACCTTGTTGATATGCTATATATGGTTCTCTTATAGGACCATCACATGATAATTCTATACTTGAGCCTTGTGTAAATGCTCCACTTGCCATTATTACTTCATTATCATATCCTGGCATTGGAGCTGGTATCGGTACACTCCCAGAATCTATTGGGGAATATTTTCCTATTCCTTGAATATATTTTATTAATTTTTCTTTATTTTTAAATGTTATTGCCTCAACTATATCTACTCTTTCTTCATTATATTTAGGCTCTATGTCATAGCCTAATTTTTCTAATAGAAAAGATGTTAATACTGCTACTTTAAGGCTAGAAGCTATAACTGATGGTGCAAAATATAAACCTTGTAAAATACTTTTATTAGCTCCTAAACTAGGCCCTACTTCTGCTCCTTCTCCTGGTAAATTTAATCTTTCAGCACATAATTCAACTAAATCTTTTTTACCTACTATATAAGCACCATTACTAGCTATAGAACCCCCTAAATTTTTAATTAATGAACCAACTATAATATCTGCGCCTACTTCTAAAGGTGAAGTTCTTTCAACAAATTCACAATAACAATTATCTATCATAATTATTACTTCTTTATCTACTTTTCTTATTTCTTTTATTACCTCTTCTATCGCTTTTATAGATATACTTTTACGCGTTGAATATCCTTTACTTCTTTGTATTTCTATTAATTTAATTTTTTTCTCCTGTAATTTATGGAGAATACTTGCTATATCAAATTCGTTATTTATTAAATCTATTTGTTCATAATTAATATTAAAACTTTTTAAAGAACTAGGATTATCTTTAATACCTATAACTTCATGTAATGTGTCATATGGAACACCAGTTATTGATAGCATAGTATCATTTGGTCTTAATAGCGCAAAAAGTGTTGTTGATAAAGCATGAGAACCACTTATCATTTGATTTCTTACTAAGGCTTTCTCTCCTTTTAACACATAAGAAAAAACATCTTCTATGGCATCTCTTCCTGTATCATTATAGCCATAGCCAGTTGTCATATTAAAATGAGTTTCATTTATGTTAAACTTTCTAAAAGCATCTAACACTAATTCACTGAAATAATATTCATTATCTTCAATTGTTTGGAATATAGTTTTACATTCTTTTTCTGCAACACTCACTAATTTATCTATATTCATAATACTTCTCCTTTATTTTCTACTTGTGCTTAAGCTATAGTATTCTTTAACTTCTTTGTAAAAACAATCTAGTATGTCTATCCCCTTAGTATCATAGTCTCCAAAAGTATTTTCTATTATTAAATCTTTATTATTAAAAAAGTTTGCTGAAAAACAGGGAAATTGTTCTAATAATTCTCTTTTTTCTAATAATTTTTCATATTGTAGTTCTGTTATATGACTTGGCATATATGCTATAACTAAATTATCGATAATACGTTAAAATATATGACCACTTTCTACTAAATCATATTCATCATAAGCATCTAGGTTATACTTTTCTATAAAATCTCTAATCATATCTTCATGATGTCTTTTATTAGTTCTACATTCATCATAAAAATCTTCAACATTTAATACTTCTTCATTTGGTATTATAACTGCAATTGTTAATCTATCTTCTTCCATTCTCATTTCCTCTTTGCCTATAATATTTTTCTAACTCTTCATAGAAATAATCAATTATAGTTCTTTCATATCCTGGAGGTATTTCATCTATTGTTGTTTCTGCTATTCTGGCTTCAAAATTATCAAAAGTCTCTAAAAAAGCTCTTTCATTTTTAATTTCTTCATATTGCTTTTCAGAAATAGAATCAGGTATCATAATAACTGCGTACCATTTATTTGTAGTATTAATAGTAGCGTGACCATTTTTAACTATTGCTGATTCTGTAAATATTCCTTCATATGGAATGCTATATTTATCACAAAATTCTTGAAATAATTCATAATGATATCCTTTTTTTCTTGTAGCTTCTTTACTTTGTCTAAATGTAGGAACATCTAATATTGTTTCATTTGGTATAACTATTGCTCCAATTATCATCTTGATTTCATCTATCATTTTTTCCTGTCTTTCTATTTGTTATGTTTATTACTTTTTTCTTAATTGATAAATATACTAATATTTTTAGCTTGCTTCCTTTACTCTATTTCTATGCATTCCTTTTTCTTTTTGATAACTTCTTAATGCTTCATAAAATTCTTCTAATACTTCTTTTCCTTTATTTTGTTCATTAGAATGTTTTCCTAAACCATTACCATAGAAATCAAAAAATTCTAAATCTTGAAATAATTTATAAAAGTCTTCTAAATCAAATAATTTCTCTGTTTGTTCATTACTTAAGTCTTCTGGTAACCAAGTCAAAGCATATTCACTATTCTTCGTTGTAATAATCACTCCTCCACAGCTTAATATGCATTCTTGAACTGTTCTGTAATTAGTATAATCCAACCCAATTAATATGCAAAAATCTTTTAACATCTGAGTGTGGTCTTTACTTTCACTTTCTTTGTGATAAATAGGAATATTCATTTTGTCTTTATTTGGAATTATACTAACTGATTTCATTTTAAGCCACCATCTACCCTTATTATAGAATCAGTTATATAACTTGATTCATCACTTGCTAAAAAGAAAACTACATTTGCTATTTCTTTTGGTTCGGCAAATCTTTCTAATAATATATGCTCACATTCTTCTTTAATATATTCTTCGTCTAATTCTTTGTTCATCTCAGTATTAATCCACCCTGGTGCTATACAATTTACTCTAATATTTGGTGCATACATATTTGCAAAGTTATGAGTTAAATTAATTAAACCAGCTTTAGAAGCATCATAATCTAAACTATATGAATAATAGGTATCAATACCATTTGTTGAAGAAATATTTATAATGCTGCCATTATTCATTATTTCTAAAGCATACTTACTAGTTAAAAAAGGTCCAATTAAATTTACATCTAGGATTCTTTGAAAACTTTCTTTAGTTTTATCTTTTAATTCAGAATCTATTGCTATTCCTGCATTATTGACTAAAACATCTAAGTGTCCTTCTTCTTTAATTTTAGACATCATATTTTTTACTTCTTCTTCATTTGATACGTCACATTTGATAAATCTGGCATTTTTATATTCTGAATATTTTTCTTCTAACTCTTTTAACGATGTTTTATTGTAATTAATATATACTATATTGTTATTATCTAAAAACTTTTTTGCTATAGCTTCTCCTAAACCACGGGAAGCCCCTGTTACTAAGATGACTTTACTCATTGTATCAGCGTCCTTTTTCTATTCCACTATTATACATTTCGATATCAGATAAGTCCATACTTAATTCTTGATATCCACTACTTAATATTAAAGTAGTCGCCAATGTTTCATCTGCTAAATACTTTTGGTTTTTATTTTTTCCTCTATTTACTCTTGGACTATATCCTTCTGGCAAACTATTTTTATATGTAGCTATATTATTACTTTCAATAGTTGTTCTCATTTTATTTCCTAAATCATTATAGTAAGCATCTAAATTATCACTACTCTTAAATAACTTTACACTATCAATAACTACTACTTCACCACTTCCTGTTAGAACTTCTAATGTATTATCATTGATACTTCTAACTTGTCTTATTCCATCACTTAATGTTTTACTTAAATATGCCTCTATTTCAGCGTTACTTAAATTAACATAAATAGGATTTGTATCCCCAATATAAGAATATCCCTCTTTTTTATTATCTTTTTCATTATAAGTTAAATATAATTTACGCATTTTCCATTCTACTTTCTATTATTTTATCAATCATGTCATATTCACTACTGCTTAAATCGTTATCTATGATGTATTTACCATCTTTTTCCTCATAGTGAGATGCTAGTAAATCATTATCTTCTAAATAAACTATATAATTCTTACTAAAGTTATAATCAAAATGTGTAAATAAGATAACTACTTTATATTTGTTTCCTTCTATATCTGTTAATATCGTATAGTTCATTTTTTATCACCCTTATTATAATTATAAATGATATTTTATAATTTAACAATTATTATCTATTTAAATGTAAATAAAAAGTCAATTTTTTATTGACCTTTATTTTTTAGTAACAATTAGCTTCATTGCTGTTTTGTCTTCACCATTTATTACTACATCATTAAAAGCAGGTATAACAACTAAATTATCGCCACTAGGTGCTACAAAACCTCTTGCTATAGCTATTCCTTTTATTGCTTGATTTAAAGAACCTGCTCCAATTGTCTGGATTTCAACACTGCCTTTTTCTCTAAAGATGTTAGCAATCGCTCCTGCTACTTTACTAGGATTTGATTTACTAGATACTTTTAATATTTCCATATATTTAATTCCTCAACTTTCTAATTAAATATATGAAGATTTGTTAGTCTTATGACTTTTAATTTTTAATAAACTCTTTTTCGACTCTTTTAACACTATATTGTTCGTAGATGTAATCTAATAATTTATTTAAGTTTTCTGTTCCAACTTTTTCCTTATATTGTCTTATTCTCTTTTCGTTTAATAGTTCATCTAACATTAACTTTCGATCTTTTTTTAGACCATAATGAATTTTGCGATGACAAACTGGACATAAATTAACTGTATTAAAGTTAGTATATACTAAACCATCTGATGAATTATCATAATCAATTTTTTTAAACCTTTTATACCATTCTGGTGCTTCTTTTTTTCGTAAAATATTTTGTTCTAATAAGTGGTGAACTTCATAATAATATAAACCATTTTCTTTTATAAATGTATGATTCTTATTATTTGTTTTGCATATTTCACATGGTTTATTATAATGCTCTTTTAAAGTATTTAAGTCTTCTTTTTTCTCAATAGTTTCTAAATCATATATTAATTTTAATAACTTTTCATACTCTTCTTTTGTTTTATTGAAATATCCATGTTCAATACTACCTTGTTTTGTAAAATGTTTATAATCTTTAAAAGTTCCTAAGTACCTTTTTGTTTGGTTTATTGTTATACCATATTCCTTTAATTTGTTATAAGTAAATATTGCTTTTTCATAATATTTTATTTTTCCTAAATAAAATACTTTATATCTTTCTTTAGTATCAGGTTCAATATAATTATTATCTATTTCACTTACTTCGCCACGTAGCAATATATGACTTTCTTCACCAGTTAAATTATGAAAATAAATATATACAATATCTCCAACCTTAAAATCTTGAGCATTCCTACCGTTAATGCCTCCATTAATCCATGGTACTCCATACCTACCATTTGAAGCAGAAATTCTCTTTTCTGTTAATATATCATTGATGTTGTAACTTTTAAAATCAGCAGGTATTAAATGAAAAATATTTTCTTTTTGCATTTTTATCCTACTCTTTCTCTAAATCAAGTGAGTTATAAGCTCCTAAATCATATACTTCAAAACCTAAGCCTTTTAATGTTTCATATGCTTTCTTACTTCTAACACCACTTCTACAATAAACAAATATTACTTTTTCTTTAGCAATTTCACTATCTTTATTTATTTCATCATATGGGATATTTATAGCCCCTTTAACATGACCTTCATCATACTCTTCTTTAGTTCGAACATCAATTACAATGAATTCCTTCTCTTCCATTATTTGTTTATAATCATTACTTGAATTCACATCTTTATTTTCTTTGGCGTTACATCCTACTAATGATAATGCTAATAATATTACTATAATTATTCTTTTCATTTTATACTCTCCCATCTCGCTGTATCTCCACATGGTAATATGAGACTACTATCTTTCATTGGTAATCCTAGTTCATGACTGGTTATTTTTCCATGATGTTTATTTTCAATATTTAAGGACAATAAATTTTCTAATACTGTTTTAGATAAACCTGTGGTATAAGAATTTATGATAAATAATAATGGTTCATCACTTAATAATTCTGTTGTATCTTTAATTAATTCGTTTAAATCTGTTTCTATATTCCAAACTTCATTTTTACTTCCTCTGCCAAATGAAGGTGGGTCCATAATTATAATGTCATATTTGTTTCCACGTCTTATTTCTCTTTTAACAAATTTTCTCACGTCATCAACTAAAAATCTAATTGATTTATCTTCTAAATTATTAATCTTAACATTAACTCTCGCCCAATCAATCATACCACGTGATGAGTCAACATGTACTACACTTGCTCCTTCTTTTAAAGCGGCGATAGAGGCTCCACCTGTATAAGCGAATAAATTTAATACTCTAACCTCTCTTTTACTCTCTTTTATTTTTTCTCTAATTAAATTCCAATTAAAGGCTTGTTCAGGAAATAATCCAGTATGTTTAAATCCCATTAATTTTAAATTGAATTTTAAATCTTTATATTCTATTATCCAAGAATCTGGAATGTTTTTTTTGATATTCCATTTCCCACCGCCTGTGGAACTTCTATTATATTCAGCATCTTCATTCCATTTATCTATATTTTTATCATTCCATATTATTTGAGGGTCTGGTCTTGATAAAATAATATTTCCCCATTTTTCTAATTTTTGACCATTGGCCATATCTAATATTTCATAATCTTTAAAATCATTTATTACTTTCATATATACCTCTACTTATATATTCTATTAATGGTGATATTGTATCTAAGATGCTATTTACTAAAAAGAAATATCCTATTAATAAAATTTGGACACTATTATCATAAAATAAATTTATACTTGTTAATAAACCACTGGCGATAAAAATAAATAATATTAATAATCTTAATATCCACATTTTATTTTCTCTATCATGATAAAAATCAGCTTTTTTTAGTTTTATTAAACTCATTAATCCCATCCATATCATAAGAATTAAAGCTATATTTTTAGTTGTTAATTCTATTAAGCTTGTAGCTATTAAACTAGAACCTGATACTAAACTTGTAAATAAACTTTCATAGTCTTTTTCTTTATATATTAATATAAAACTTACTATTTTAAATATGGCGTAAAACCCGAAAATTGTTAGTAATACTATTTTAATATTTGTTATTTTAAATGTTGGTAATAGTATAATAATTACTGCTAAAAACATTAATAATAAACCAACAATAAAATCTACTAGTTCTTTCTTTTTCATATAATCTCTCTTTCTTTTATTTATTATATCAATTTATTATTGTTTAGTAAATCTATTTGTTTTTAAGCTCGTATGTTAAAGGTATTAATTTATCGCTTTTAACAAAATTTGCTATTAGTTTATCATTTTGTTTCGTTATAATTATTCCTATTGTTTTATTATGAATAGTTTCTTTTATATTTTTATCAATTAAATCCATATAAAATTCAACTTGGGCTTTATCTTCTTTTAAAAGTTTTCGAAGTTTTAATTCTACAACTATAAAACAATTTAACTTATAATTAAATAATAATATATCTATAAAATAGTTTTTATTTTCATAGTTTATTTTATATTGATTATCTATAAACGCAAAGCCTTCTCCCAATTGATTAAAAAATAATTTTAATTTTGATATTATTGTTATTTCTAATTCTTTCTCTGTTTTTATCTTTTCACCTTTGTCTATTTCTATTATGATAGGATTTTTAGTTTGACCTAATAATGAATAATTATTTCTTGGTTGGATTATTTCAATTTGTTTAGGCTTATTCAAAAGTCTTTCAAAGGAATTTGATTTTATCTCTTTTTGCAACTCTCTTACACTAATATTTTCTTTTATACATAAATTAATATAATAATTTCTTTTATTCTTATCCTTTATAGGTAATAAATATCTAATATGACTCCATGTTAATGTTTGGCACAATGTGCCAATATTTGGGAAAGTTTGAAATAGTTGTCTAAATCGTGATAAATTTGTATAATCATATCCTTTACCATATTTATTAGTAAATTCTTTACTCCATTTTTTAATTAATTCATCACCATATTTTGCCTTGCTATTACCATTTTGTGCTTCAACAATTAATCTGCCTATTTCCCAATAGTTTCTTAATGTCTCATAATTGCTTTCTAAAATATGTTCTTTTTTTCTTATTTCATTCTTTTTGATAAAACTTTCTATTTCACAAAAATATTCTTTTTCTTGCATATGTAATTCTCCTTTTGATAGAAAATTATCATAAATGTTTTTATTTATCAAAAAAAGATTTATTAAAATTTGTCTAGCTAAACGGTAAGAATCTGCTAAGCCAAACACTAAAAATCTGTATAACTAAAAAGGCAAAATTTGCATTTTTAAAGATTTTACATTATTTTACAAAATATTTACAAAAAAGAAATGTCTTAATTAAACATTTCTTCAATTTTATTATGAGCATTTATTACTGTTTCATTATCAGGTGTCATGACATATAGTTTTTGCCCTTTATAAGAATAGGTATATTGATAATCATCTTTGCCATCTAGAGATTGACTCTCTACCTCCCATGATTTCATATCATCTATTTGTTTTTTGATAAACTCCGTTATATCTTCCATATTTAAGTTTGTAACAAATAGTTTTTCTAATGTTTTTAATAAACTATTATATTTTGTAATTATACTTGGACTTGTAGCTTTTTCTACTAATGCTTTTATCATTGCTGCTTGATTTTCGACTCTTACTCTATCGCCGCCATTAAAGGCTTTACGTTCTCTAACAAATGATAAGGCTTTTTCGCCATTAACATTATTGTATCCTTCTTTGTAAGTATAGCCATCCATTGAAGTAAAATTATATTTAGAATAAACTTTAACTCCTCCTAGAGCATCTACTACTTTTATTAAAGATGTAAAATTAACTTTGATATAATAATTTATTTTTGTATCTAATAAATTCTCTATGGTTTTAACACTTGTTTCTACTCCATATATTCCAGCATGAGTAAGTTTATCTTTACCATTTTTACCTGCTAGAGGAACATAATAATCTCTAGGAATAGATGTTATTAAAATCTTATTGGTTTTAGGATTAACTGTAATAACCATATTGACATCACTTCTTGATACTGAGGATACAGCGCCATAAGTATCTATTCCTGAAACATATATACTAAATGTATCTTTAGTTATATCAACTTTCTTGGCTATATCTTTGGTTTCAACGTCTACTGAAAAATCATATATAACTTTATAACTACTAGCAAACTTGCCATCATCTTCTGTAAGGATTGCTAATATAGAATTTTCAATTAATATTGCTTCTACTTTATTCTTTTCAAAATCTTTTTTTAATTCACTTATATCATTATATGTTTTAAAATTAACACTAATCTTTTTTTCTACTTTTTCTTTGGATTCTTTTAAGCCATCAGTATTAAATTCTAAACTTCCAATATTCTTTTTTTCTAAATCTTCTATTTTCTCGTATTTGCTATCATTCAAAACTAATATGCTATAATTTTCCGTTTTGTAATTTTTAAACCCTAACTTTTTTAAAAATCCTATTGTATTTAATTCATATACTATAACTAATATTAAAAACACTAAATAGATTAATGATAAGAATGTTCCTATCGCTCGTTTCTTAGGACCACGCTTTGTTAATATTAATAGACTTAAACCTAATGTGACTATACCTAGTAATACACATAATATGAAGAAGTATTCACCTGGTAATACATCAATAAACTTAAATAATCCTAAAGTTATTATTGTAATAAAAATTAAAATAAATGCTAAATATTTAAAAAATGGCACTATTTTTACTTGTTCTTTTTTATTTACTTTTGCCATATCTTCACCTACTTACTTATTATATCACGTAGTTTTTACAATGTTATAATAATTTTAAAACATCATACACTAGGTATACATAGAGAATAATGTAACTTGAAGATAAAAGTAAACCACCGATACAATCACTAAAATAATGAACTCCTAAATAAATTCTACTAAAACCAATTAATAATATGATACTAATTAGAGCTATTGTTATTAATAATTGATACCCTAAAGTAATACTACTTATATTAATTAAAAACATTACTAAACCATAAAAACAGGTGGCACTAAATGTATGACCTGAGGGATAGCTATAACCTTTTTCTTCTACTATTCTATTTATATTTGGTCTTTCTCTTTTTATTATATGTTTGGCTATAAATACAATTATTGCATCTATAATCATAGCAATACTTATTAATAAAGCTAGTTTATTTTTTAGAAATATTATAAGTAATAAGCAAATAATAATAAAATATTTTGTACTTGCTAAATTAGTGAAATATTTAAAAAATATTGTTTTTTTATTATTAAGTTTTATTTTATTATATACTATGTTATCTATTCTTGATAATTTATTTTTAACTAAAAGAATAGTCCATAGAATAAATAATATAAATAGTGTTATACAAATTATTATTTTCATAAGCATCTATTATATTATATCTTAAAATATTCAAAATTACGATACCTTTTTTATTTATGCTAGTTCTTCAATTATCTTTTTTACATAATTTGCTAATTTAGCATGACCATTGTAATTTAAATGAATACCATCTGCAAATAATTCTAAATCATTAAAAACATATGATTTAATAATTTTGTTATCATTAAATGATTTTATTATTTGTTGTCTTTTTATTTCACTATGATTATTAAATATAGGATTATCACGTCTTACTGTTGTAAAATGAGTTGGTAAAATATAAATTATTTCAGGTTGTTTTTCTTTTTTAAAATATTTGCTTTTATTATCTTCGTCAGCATATTCTTGTTCTATTATGTCTTTGTACCATAAAAGGTCATCTATAATATAACTACTATCCCTGTCATATTTTATTTGCAAATCATTTGTTCCTAAAGCGATTATTATTATATCTACTGGTGCATTTGTTTTAAATGTTGATAAAAATGTATCTTGACCATTTTTAAACTTTTTCTCTTTTTCAATACTTCCAGCAACCCTTCCTGGTAAGCCTTCTTGCAATATTTTATAATCATTACCTAATTCTTTTTGCAATATGTTAGACCATTGTAATTCATCTGAAATTCTTTTTCTAGTTATAAAATTGTCACCCCATACGTTAGAATCACCATATATTAATATCTTTTTCATTGTTTTCCTCCTAATTATATTATACCTTTTATTTTCTTAAAACTCTAATTAATTTTTCAGTTCTAGTATTAATTTCTATTTTAAATCTATTTATATTTTTTTCTAAACTTGCTTCTTCTAATGCAATAGTTGTACCATCTTGAAACATTATATTATCTTTTGGAATTGCTGGTTTATATTCGCCTGTAAAAGGAACAGATAAAGCCTCAGCAATATTTTGCATACATTCATCTGTTACTTCATGCAAAATTGCATTTTTTTCTGTAATACTATCACTTTTAGAATAGTCTCCTATTAAATATTCGTAATCTACTGGTTCTAATATTTTCACTTCAATATTATCATCTTCACATATAGTATATCTATCTAATGTTGGATCTTTAGTATCTACATCAATTGCGATTGGTACTAAATATGGCGTTATACCTTTTCGACAAGTTTCAAATAAAATCCTGGCCATCCCAGTTCTACCTCTGGTAATGGCAGTCCTATCATTATATACTCCTTCTGGGAATATACTTAGGTTTACTCCACTGGCTAATATTTCGGAAGCAGCATTTATACTAATGTCAGCATATTTTTTACCTGTTGGTTCTAATGGTAAAGTATATAGATAG
This sequence comes from uncultured Bacilli bacterium, assembly GCA_948999435.1. Taxonomy (GTDB): domain Bacteria; phylum Bacillota_I; class Bacilli_A; order RF39; family UBA660; genus Caccenecus. Next base: position 5,630 of record CARJCM010000023.1, on the reverse strand, counting down.
TTATTTATAGTATCTTGTTTTTCTTTAATTGGCTTATAAACTATTCTATTACTTACAACCATTATTTGATTATCAGGTACTGCCATTGACAAATAAAAAATATCCATTAGACAACTATGATTGGCGATATAATAAATTGGCCTGTTATCTTTTGGATAATTCTCTAATCCTTTAACCATAAAATTTAATTTTTCTTTTAATTCTTGTAATTTTTGATATTTTTCCCCTTTTACATTTTCTTTAACACTTAACATCTTTTCCATTCCTTCCTTTACTTTAATTTTTATCTTGCGTATTTTGTACGCATTAACACTTAAAAAAATAAATATTCTACATTTCATCCTCCTTGTTTGTGTATTTTATACGCATTAAATCTATTTTTAAAAATGTATCTTCATACACTTTTAATTTTTATTTAAATCGGTAGATGATTGCTGGTTTATTCCCCTCAAATTTGGTTGTAGCATTGGTTTCAATTATTTCTTTATTACTAAGTAGTTTCTTGCGAAAGTTTCTTCGGTCAATAATTCTATTTAAAATAGCTTCGTAAGTTTTATGAATCTCAGGAATAGTAAAACCATACGGAAATAAAGATTTTAATATGTCTGTATTATCAATCTTTTCTTGTAATGTCTCTAATGCTCTTATTACTATTTCATTATGATCATAGGCAAGTTTAGGAATATTTGTAATTGGTACCCAATCAGCATTTGAAGTTTTCATGGTATCTTTTAATATGTTTACTCTTTCAGAATCAATAACACCAATATATGATATTGCAATCATTCTCATTACTGGAGAACGATTTACTCTACTAAATATTCCTGAAAAATATAAGTTAATATCTGATATTCCTGATTTCTCATATATTTCTCTTTTCATACCTTGTTCTACTTCTTCATTATTATATAATGCGCCACCTACTAAAGCCCACATGTCTTTATAGGGATTATTTTTTCTTTTTATTAGTAGAACTTTAGTTACTCCCTTTTCTACTGTAAAAATGGTACTTATACAATGTATACCTTGATTCTTATATAAAGGATTATTTACTTCCATTACTATCACCTTACATTTTAATTATATGCGTCTTTTATACACTTGTCAATATTGAAATAGTAATTTTACCAAAAATAAAAACTCGAATTATTGGTTCGAGTAATATTAAAATATTTTACTTCTTTTTTTCGTCTTTGTTTTTGCTCCACCAAGTTCCAGCTAAAGAACAACTGCCACCCATACATACAAAAACTATCATAATTATCCAAAATTCCATTTCTTTCCTCCAATTTCTTAAAACTTTTTCATAATAAACATCATAATTAAACATATTATGAATGTTATAATACCTGTTACAAATGCTAGTATTATTTTTTGATACATTCTTTTTCCTATCTCTTGCTGTGTTTCTTCATAAGTTAGCTTTTTACCATCAATAAATGCTATAATCTCTTTATAGGTTTGGATGTTATTCTCTTTTTTAAATCTTTCTATAACTCTTGCAGTTCCAAATGATATTATATATAGCGATATCCAAATGATAAATCCTATAAAATCTAAAAGCTTAAATAATGGATATGCACTTATGATTAACACTAACATCTCTACTAGAAATACATAACTCATAACATTGAATTCCTTGACTTTTTTTGAATCAATTATCTTTCTCATCTCCTCTATATCTTTTTTTATAAAATTATCTAGAGATACATTGAAGATATTACTTAACATGATTAAACTTTTTATATCAGGATAACTCTTATCTGTCTCCCAATTAGAAATAGTCTGCCTTGAAACAAATATTTTTAATGCTAATTCTTCTTGAGAAATATTTTGTTCTTCTCGGTACTTTTTTATTCTTGAACCAATATCCATTTTGCACCTCCAATTACATTTTATATGAAAATGATTTTTTTGTCTGTCAAAAGTCTTTTACATTAAGCTTTTTTTATTATTTATAATTAAATTTCAGTTAAATTATGATTTTTAATTATTTAATAACGACTATAATTCTTATATCATTTTAAAGTATATTAAAACTCGAGATATAAAAGCTCGAGTTTTTTTTTAAATTGGTGCCTGTAGTCGGACTCGAACCGACACAGTATTGCTACCAATGGATTTTGAGTCCATCGTGTCTACCAATTCCACCATACAGGCATAAAAATATTATATCATATTTTTATTATTCTTCAAGTATTATTCCTTTATCTGTTGTGATTTCAATAATATTTAAGATAGATAAAGTTGAAGTTATTAAATCATCTAAATTTATTTCTACTTCTTTAAAATGACTTGTTTTTAAATCACATTTTTTAAATTTTGTATCTTGAAATTGATCTTTATTAAATTCACATTTATAAAATTCTATATTATTATATTTGTTTTTATAATGGATATTTTCTGTTAGTTTTACATCATCATATTTTGAATTTCCTATTTCACTTGTACTAAATTTGGAATACTGAATTAATGTTTCTAATATGTATATGTTTTCTAATTTAGATGCTGTAAAACTTGTGTCAGTAAGTTTGGAATTTTCAAAATTAACATAATTAAAATTGCACTCTGTAAAAATAACATTGTTTAACTCACAATTAATAAATTTTATTTTACTAAAAAAAACATTGTTAAAAATTGTTTTGTTAAAGTGGCAATTTTCAAATTTTATTTCATTAAAATTTTCA
>CARJCM010000023.1:0-2933 GCA_948999435.1 uncultured Bacilli bacterium | reverse complement strand
AAAAGTTATTCCTGATAAGTTTAAATCTTCATAATCGGCGAATTTTTCTATAATTAAGTTATGTCTAAATTCCCACATATTATTCTTCCTCTTTATATATTGATGTGAATAATTCAGTTTCATTATCAATATCTTTTTCTTCAATATTTTCATCTATAACAGGAAGTTCATTTAAACTAGCTAAACCAAAAGCATCTAAAAATTCTCTTGTTGTTCGGTAAAGATTAGGCCTGCCTGGTAATTTTGATTTTCCTGCTTCCTTGATTAAACCCTTTGCAACTAATTTTCTTATAATATGAGCAGAACTAACTCCACGCATTTCATCAATTTCTACTCTTGTTAAAGGTTGATTGTATGCGATAATTGCTAAAACTTCTAATGATGCTGGAGATAATTCATTGGCATCAGGTGTTTCAACTAATTTTTGATAATACTCTTTATGTTCTTCTTTGGTTGTTAATTTAAAAGAATCTCCTAAATAACTAATTCTTATTCCTCTATTATCATCTTCATAACTTTTTTTTAGTTCTAATAATAATTCTTTAGCTTCATTTTCTTCAATACTCATTATTTCACATAAGTTAGCTAAATTTATACCTTCATCTCCCACTACAAATAATATGCCTTCTAATATTCCAAGTTTATTCATGCGCTTCCCTCCTTTCAATCATAATTGGTTTAAAATTATCTTCTTGTCTCAAAGTTATTTCTTCATTTTTACTCATTGTTAAAACTGATAAGAATGTTATAATTAAAAAGTTTTTGTCATTTTCGTTAAATAGTTCTAAAAATTCTACTTTTTCTCTTACTTGTAGAATCTTTCTAATATCATCTATCCTGCGTTCGATACTATATTCTTTTCTTGTTACTCTTGTATTTAATGGCTTAGATAATTTTTCACGCATTTTAAAACTTTTTAATGCATTTACTAAATCTTCAACGCTTACAGAGCCAAAACTTATTGGATTATTAGTAATAAACTCATCTAATTTCATAGGACTTTTAGTATAAAAATTATTTCTTTTTTCTAATTGTCCTTCTAAATCTTTGGTAATCTTTTTATACTTTTCATATTCTAATATTTTACGTTTTAAATCCTCTTCTGATTCAATATGGAATTCTTCATCATTTAGGCTTTCATCACTTTCTTCTGAATTAATTAACATTTTACTTTTTAAATGAATTAACTCAGCGGCCATAACTAAGTAGGAACTCGCTATGTCAATGTTGCGATTTTTTTCTTTTTCGATAAATTCTAAATACTCTTCAATTATAATACGAATATCAATTTCATATATATCCATTTTTGAAGTTTTAACTAGATGTAAAAGAAGGTCTAAAGGACCTTCAAAATCATTTATGCAAAATTGATATTCCATATTGTCACTTCCTTATTTCCTTATTCACATTTAAAGCCTTGAGCTTCCATTTCAAATTTTACAACTTTAGGTTCAGTATCAATCTTAAATGAATCAGCATTAAAAATGTACGTCCTATCTATTTCATTTAAATTTACGATTGTCGTAATATTATATCCATTTTCATGTTCAAAAAATGTAGATGCTATACCTAATTTACTATTATAATTATTTGCTTTTAATTTATTGGCTTCATATAAAGCTTGATAATTAGTCTCAGTATTTAAATAACTGGCTTCATGAGTTACTTCTTTTAATTTTTCTTCGTTAAATTTATATGTTACTTTTTCATGAGCATTAGAACAAACCATGCTACCAATACCACCTTCATTGTTCGTTAATTCTACTAGAGGATAGTCATTTATTGTCTTTTTTATTATTGCAATAAAACCAATTGTAGTGGCAGATTCTGTTGTTATATTTCTTTTAAAAGTTGTAAAAGCTCCATTACTTAAAGTAATCTCATTAGCTAGCTTTACTCTTTCAATTAATGTTTGTTCAGTATTATATATCTCTAAATAATAATTTAATGCTTCCATATTTTCACTATTATTTAAATTGTTTGTAACATCATAACTAATTGTTAAATTAACTTCATCAATTACAAAATTGCTAATTGTTATATCATCGTTAGTAATTTTTAAGTTATCAACAAAAGCTGTGAAGTTATCATCATTATCTTTAGGTGGAGTGTTTGGTTTATTATTTGGTGTTGTCGGTTTTGGTGTTGTTCCTGGTGTTTGATTAATATATTTATTAACATACTCAGATATATCAGGAAGAAATATAACTGCTAATATAAATATACCTAAAATTAAAACAGTTCCTATAGAGCTCTTTCTTCTACTTTCAAATATACCAATAGCTGTTGGAGTTAATTCATTTTGTTCTAATTTGATATTCTTATACCTTTTATTCTTTCTAGCCATATTTATCCCTTCTTACATTAATCATTATATCAAAAAAATTATAAAAGAAAAAGGCTTTTTATTGCCTTTATTTAATCCTCCATGTTATCTAAAGCATATTTAATAGCCTCTATTACAAACTTAGTAAATGTTATATCACCTTTTACTTTATTAATACTATCAAATAATTCTTTACTAAATCTTATATTTCTAAATATATATTCTTCTTTTTCATCTATTTTAAATTTCATACCAAAACCTCTTTTTTATTAAACTACAACATATGGCGAATTTAATGTACCATTTCCTCCTGTTGCAAACAATGTATCAGCCTTCAGATTTATTACTGGGCGCAAACCAAGAGTAGTGCTGTTCACGTACCAGCTGTTGAGGAGGCCATCCGCATGCACAAGGAACACGTAAGGATAACTGCCATTGCTACGCCAGTAATACGGAGTCATGGTCCAGTAGCTCTGTCCGTTGTACAGATAGTATGACGTATTATTTTCATTTTTTCCACCTGCGAACTCTACTTCATCAGCCGTAATTAGCCCTACCTTTAATGTATATACATCTCCTGAATTACATGCTAGTGTTGGTGCATAAT
>CARJCM010000022.1 GCA_948999435.1 uncultured Bacilli bacterium | reverse complement strand
TAACACGTAATGATTTCTTTTTTTATGTCTTCCCCCAAATTATTTTACACTATCATTAAAAAATATTATTTGACAAACGAAAACTTTAGAATTATAATAAGTCTACTTTATGAAAGGGGACTTTTTATATGTATAAAGATTATAAAAGTATTAATGGAGAAACTTTAGTAAGTGATGAAAAAGGAATACATCAAATAGAAACAACAGATAAAATAGGAGAAGAACTAACTTTAGAAAATGAAGTTGAGATATTAGAAACTCAAATAAATAGTTTAACTAAAGAAAAAGAAAAATTAGGAACGGTAGAGAAAAATAAAAAATATAAAAAAGGAAATTATCTTTTTGGAGTTTTAATGTTCATATTTGTAATTGCTTTATGCAAATGGATAATGCCAGCATTATTGGGTTACCAGAAATAGAAACTCCAAATGCTAAATTTTCATTTATAAAAACTAACCTAGATGCTTTGCTATTCGTTATGGCCCCTGCTAACTTTATAATGATAGCACCTATGATAGGAAGAGAAATATTCGTAACTAATAGTAAAATAAAAAGAATACAAATTATCGAAGAACAATTAGAATTTTTAAACAATGAATTATCTCAAAAGAAAGCAGAACTTGAAGAACTAAGAAAAACTAGTAAAAAAGAGAGTATCACTGACACAACAATTCATTCTATAGATAATAGTAAATATAGGGCGAGTTTAAATGAAAGATTAGCTATACTAGCATATATAAGACAATATAAAGATAAATTAAGAAAGCATTTAGAGAATGGAACATTAATAGAAGAATTAAGAGGATTAGAGATTAAACCAGAAGATATTTCTTTTGCAGAAACAGCATTAAAAAGAGTATTAGAAAAGGAAAAAAGTTACTAGAAATAGTAGCTTTTTAAATATTTTTTATATTAAAATCATTTAATAATTTTTCAAAATCATTTATTGAAGTAATAGCTTCACTTTGTAAAGTTTCATCTTTAAAATAGAATATTACTGGTATAGTATTAAGATATTTACTATCAATATTAAGTTCTTTAGAGATATCTTTTTTATAATTTTTATTATCTTCTTTAATATCAGTAATATTTAAATAATAAAAACTATTTTGAAGACTATAATCATCGATTAAAGGTTTTAACTTTTTTTCAAAATTATAAATATCTTTATCACCAGTATAACTAATATAAATAAAATAATTATTAGGAGTTTCAGATAAAACAGAATTAATATTATTTATTGAATTCATTTCTAAATTGATAGTATTAGAACTAATCAAATAACTTTGTAAATATTTTTCGTCTTCTTTCACTTGATGCCATTTATATGCATATAAAACTATAAAAACAACTCCTAAAACTACACCCAATGAAATAGTTATTTTTTTAAGTGATACAGGTTTATTTTTATATTTTGGACTTGCCATAACACCATATCCTTCCATAACCATTTTATCATATTATAATTTTATTTGCAAACTTATCTTTTTATTACTTAAATTAATTTAACGCTCCTTTACGTATTCTATATTTTAATACATTATTCCAAATATTTTGGATTTCATTAAAGTTTTTATCAACATCTAATAATAGGGTAGCAAGTGTATCAAGTTCCCTAAATTCTTCTTCGCTTAATTCAAAGTTTTTATCAACAATATATTTAGGCAAATGTAAGAAAATACCTTCTTCATTCATTAAAGAATAAAAATCATAAAATAGGCCTCTAATCGCTGCTTTAAAACCAAAAGTAGGGGGATTAGTAGCAAATAATATTTCTTCGAGCTTATAATGTTTAGTTCTAAGACCTAAATAAGCTTGAGCTCCAAAAATAAATTCGTCTCTTGGCACATCAAAAGGATCAAATTTTATTTCATCTAAACACATATCTGAATCAACTAAAATCCATCTTTTTTCTTTATCATTAAAGTATTCAGTAATCCAATGGTCATGAGCTACACCATCATATTTTATATAAGGTGCAAAACCACTTCGAACTCTAGCAGAATAACCTTTAGCTTTTAATATCGCTGCTAAAAGTATCGCTTGACCACGACAAGTAACATAAATTCTATCTTCATCTTTACGTTCAATTGAATAATTTTTATCAAGTCTTAAAAGTTCATTTAGCATACTACAAGCGGTAGGGAAGATATCATCTTCAAAAACTAATCTAGTGTTACTAACATGAAAATCATTTTTTTTATTTAAAGCTTCTATGACTGTAACTGGATGAAAAATTTGTCTTCTTTGGAGTAAACATAGTGTTTTAATATCATTAGGTAAAGACTTAGCAAAATCATTATAGTTACCTAGTTCAGTATAGGCACTAGTTTTTTTATAAAAGTTTAACAATTCCATATTCATTATTATAGCTCCATTTCCCATAATCTATATTCATAAGGTTCATTACCTTCACCTTTATTTTTAAACCCGTGTTTTTGATAATATTCATTAATTTTAGGGTTACATCTCATACAATCTAATCTTAAATATTTTAAGTTCTTTTCATGAGCTTTATTTTTAATAAAATCTAGTATTTTTTCTCCTAGACCTGGATACCCAAGTTTTGTCACAAAATGATCTAAATAAATAGCAGGTTGAAAATCTTTCCAATATTCATCATTCTCATATTTTAATAAAAATAATCCAACTATTTCCTCATTATTTTTTACAACATATAAATTATTTTTTTTCATAGTTTCTAAAAAGTATTTATCATCATATAAATCTTCATAATACCAAGAACCCCATTGTTCTATATTGTTTTTTAAAAACCAATCACAACGTTCTTTTATAATTTCTAAAATTATTTTTATATCCTTTACTTTAGCTAATTCAAATTTAATATCATTCATATTCCCACCTCATAATTTCATTAATATTTTTCTTTTTAGCTCGATATTTTTCATCTTTAGGATAGCCAATTGCTAGTCCTGTAACCAGTTCCATATCTTTTAAATCAAATAAATTAGTTATTTTCTGTCTTAAATAAATCACATCTCTAAGCCATAGCGAACCAAGACCTAAATCAGTAGCTTTCAGCACCATATGTTCTACTGCGCATCCGATAGATAAATAGTCCCCTTCAAACCAAGTTTTATCATCACATCTAAATACAAGTATTAAAACTGAAGCTTGCTTAATCACATCGATACTTTTTAATACACTTAAAGAAGGATTATATTCTAAAGTAGCATGTTCTTTACTACGAATTATTTTATTGATTTTTTTTAAGTAGTCTTCCATTAGTAGGGCAATATTATTTTTAGCATTATCTTGTAAAACAATAAAATACCAATTCTGTCTATTCGCTGCCGAAGGGGCAAGTCTAGCGCATTCAATTATTTCTAAAATATCTTTTTTATTAACTTTTTTCTTAAAGTAAGACCTAGAACTATGTCTTAAATTAATACACTCTTTTAATTCCACAATAAACCTCCAAGAATTATTATAGAATAAAACAAAATAAAAAAACTGACTTATTCATATCAAATAATATCAGTTTTCTTCAGGATTATTATTTTCTAATTTTACTAACACTTCACGAGGTTTAGAACCATTAGCCGGACCAACAATACCACGTTCTTCAAGTAAATCTACAACTCTAGCCGCTCTATTATAGCCAAGTCTAAATCTTCTTTGAAGAAGAGATGTACTAACTTTACCAGTTTGAATAGCAAATTCGACAATTTCATTATATAAAGGGTCATCATATTCTTCTTTTTCATCAGGTAAACCATGAATACCATTGCCACTTTGATTTACTTCTAAGTTTTCCATTGAAGAATCATAATGAGCTGCTTGTTGTTTACAGACGTGTTCAATAATTCTACCAATTTCTGCATCATCAATAAAGCAACCTTGAATACGAACTGGAACATTTTCACCCATTGGTAGATATAACATATCACCTTTACCAAGAAGTTTTTCTGCACCACTTGAATCTAGTATTGTTCTACTATCGATATTAGAAGCAACAGCAAAAGCAATACGAGAAGGGATGTTAGCTTTTACAACACCAGTAATAACATCAGTCGAAGGTCTTTGCGTCGCAACAATTAAATGAATACCAGCAGCACGAGCCATTTGAGTAATACGCATAATTGAGTCTTCAACTTCTTTTGAGGCAACAAGCATTAAGTCAGCAAGCTCATCGATAATAGCAACTATATAAGTCATTCGAGGTATTTTAGTATCATTATTTTTATTTTCTTTGTCTACCCAATCATTATAACCAGCAATATTTTTAACATTTTTTTCACTAAACGTATCATAACGACGTTCCATTTCAGTAACTAATTTTTGAAGAGCAACACTAGCTTTTTTAGGGTCACTTACAACAGGACATAATAGATGAGGAATACCATTATAATTAGATAACTCAACTTTTTTAGGGTCTACAAGCATTAATTTAACTTCATCAGGTTTATAACGCATTAATATAGAACAGATTATTGTATTAGTACAAACAGATTTACCAGAACCAGTAGAACCAGCGATTAAAAGATGGGGCATTTTAGATAAATCTGCAAGTCTAGGTTGACCCATAATATCTTTACCTAAAGCCACTAAGATATTCCCTTTATCTTTACCTTGATAAGATAAAACTTCCCTAAATTTAACCATACTAATTGAAGGATTAGGAATTTCAATACCAATTGTGCTTTTACCAGGAATAGGGGCTTGAATACGTACATCTTTAGCCGCTAAAGCTAAAGCTATTTCTTTGTTAATGCCGCTTATTCTACTAACCTTTGTTCCACTAGGAACACTAACTTCAAATTGGGTAACAGAAGGGCCGATATGGGCTTCCACAACTTTACCTTTAATTTGAAAATCATTTAAAACTCTTTCTAAGTTTTCTTTATTACTTCTTACATAATTATCTGAATTAACTTTCTTTTGTTGTTTAATTTCATCTAAAAGTGATAGAGGTGGAAGGGTATAACTAGGATTAGGTTCATAAATATCTGCTTTTTTAGGTTCTTCCAAATTTTCTTTAACAGGCATTTCTTTCATATTTTTAAGTTCATCCATACTTGTTATAATAATTTTATCATCTTTACTATTACTAACTGGTTCATAACCACCATCTTCTTCATAGTCATACATTTTAGTCTCATGTTCTTCATGTTTTTCTTTAACATGTTTTTCCGATTTAACACCCTCAGCATTTTTAACAGACTTAAAGAAGTTTTTAATCGCTGACCAAATATCAGCAAGTGTAATATTAAAGAATAAAATAAGACCAAAGATAAGTAATATTACACATACAATTTTTGTTCCTGTAAGAGCGAATAACGAACTAAAACCAGCGGACAACACAGCACCAATAATACCACCACCAATTTCAATTGAAACATCACCACTAGTAAATAAAGCTGTATTATTACCAATTGTCGCAATTCTATCCATAAATTGGTCTATTGTAGATTTTATAATATCACCAGCACCCTTACATTGTTCCACAAAGCCAAAATGACTAGCGATTAAAACAACTAAAATAATAACATAAAGACCAATTAATCTTTGACTTAAAAACTTCGGTAGTTTTCTTTTAAAAAGCATATATGTTCCAAGAGAAATAAGGAATATTAATAAAAATATCCAAGCCCAACCTCCCACTAAAAACATTGCAAACTTTTTAACATAAGAACCAACAGGACCAAAACCAAAACCAATAATACCAAGAAGTATTAGAATTAAACCTGTAAGCTCTACACTATATTGAAAATTTTCTTTAGATTCTTCTTTAGATTTCTTTTTCTTTGCCATTTTTTATACTCACCATTAATATTATAACTTAAACTAATATCTTTTGCAAACTCTAAAACTTGAAAATATGACATTTTTTTAAGAAAACGAAACAAAGTTAAAAATATTATTTGATTTTATTTTCAATATATATATAAATATGTTAAAATATTAACAAGGGGGAAGTCTATATGATTACTAAAGAAGAAGAAAAGATAGATATAGCTAGCGATAATTACAAAATAGCCTTTAATTCTGATAATATTAAATTTCAAAAATTAGATGAATGGTTAGAAAAAGAAAGTAAAATTTTTGTTAAGGAAATAGTGCCAGATAATAAAAATTATAAAAAATATAAAAGAGGCCAAATTATAAAAGTGAATTTTGGCATTAATATTGGCTCTGAATTATGTTATACTCATTTTGCAATAGTTATTACGAAAAATGACAGCACACATTCTGATATAATTACGATAATACCAATAACATCTAAAAACGGGAAAAATAGAGTGAATTTAGGTTTCATCCTTAAAGAATATTATCCTAATTCTTCAAAATATAATTTAATCTGTTATGCAAATTTAACTCAAATAACTGCAATTAGCAAAAAAAGAATATATCAAGATAAAAAAAGTTATATATGTAGCAATGATATTTTAAATAAATTAGACAAATCATTAATAGGCTTATATACAAAAATAAAAGAATAGAATTTGACTTTTTACATAAAATATGGTATAAGTAATATGTAATTTATTTTACATATTTAGTCCCTCTGCGGACACTTCAGTTTGAAAATAAACTGTACTTAGCTTAATACAAGCATTTTAGATACCATATTAGGTATCTATTTTTTTATAAAGGAGAGAGAACATATGAAAGATTATAAAATAATAATTTTTGATTTAGATGATACATTAATAGACAATCTAGAAAATGTAAGATATGCATTTAAAAAAATGGAAGAATATCTATCTAAAACATATAGTGAAGAAAGATTTAATGCTTGGTATTTATTTGATAAACAATTTTGGAAAGATTTTTATAATAATAAGTTTTCTATACCATATGATAAAGATGATTCTAGGTTTGTATCATATGTTCAAAGTTTAAGATATAAAATATTTTATCAAAATGAATTTGATATGGAAAAAGCCTTAGAAATCAACAAGTTATTTTTAAATAGTTTAAAAGAAGCAGTTTTTGAAATTGATGGTGCTCATGATACATTAGAATATTTAGCGCAAAAATATACACTTGTTATTGCAACTAATGGTCCAAGTGAGGCAGTAATAACCAAATTAGAAAAAATTAATTGTTTAGCTTTTTTTACATATATTTTTTCTTCAGATATGACTAAAAATAAAGTACCAAAACCAAGTAGTATATTTTTTGATGAATTATTAGATTATATAAATTTTCATGATAGAAGTAAAATTCTTATGGTAGGAGATTCCCTAAATATAGATGTAGCAGGTGGAATAAATTCTAACATCGATACATGTTGGTTTAATAGAAATAATGAAGAATTACCAGAAGAATATAAACCAACAATAGAAATAACTAGACTAAGACAATTAATAAGAAAATTATAAGAAAGGAGAATATAGATAATGGGATTATTTAATAAGTTTAAAAATGTATTTAGTAAAAAAGAAGTAACAAAAGAGGAACAACAAGAAAAAGAAGTATATGATAAAGGTTTAGAAAAAACCAGAAAAGAATTTATCTCACAAGTATCAGTATTAGGACTTAAATATACAAAGGTAAGTGAAGATTATTTTGAAGAATTAGAGAATCTACTTATTATGGCGGATATAGGTGTTAATACTGTTATGAAGTTTATGGATGAATTACGTTCCCGAGTTAAAAAGGAAAATATTACTGATACTAAATATTTAGGCGAAGTAATAGTAGATGAACTTTTCATTATATATGTTAATGGAGAGAATTTAAGTGATAAAATAAATATCAATCCTGATGGACCTACAGTAATATTAATGGTAGGCGTAAATGGTGTTGGAAAAACCACCACAATTGGTAAACTTGCTTACAAATATAAAAATGAAGGTAAAAAAGTAATGTTAATCGCTGGCGATACTTTTAGAGCAGGAGCAGTTCCTCAATTAGAAGAATGGGCGAGTCGTACTAACTCTTTATTTTATGGTAAAGAAAACACTGATCCGGCGGGAGTTATCTATGATGGCCTTATAAAAGCCAAAGAAGAGAAAGTAGATATTGTTTTAGTAGATACAGCAGGACGTCTTCAAAACAAAGTTAACTTAATGAAAGAGCTTGAAAAAATAAACAAAGTTATCGGAACGCACATACCAAATGCTCCTCATGAAACCCTTTTAGTAATTGACGCTGCAACGGGTCAAAATGGCATTTTACAAGCAGAAAGTTTTAAAGAAATAACAAATATTACAGGAATAGTTCTTACTAAACTTGATGGAACAGCGAAAGGTGGAATAGTTTTAGCTATTAAAGAAACCGTAAATATTCCTGTTAAGTTTATTGGTTTAGGCGAAGGTATGGAAGATTTAAGAGTATTTGATATTGAAAATTACATATATGGATTATTTAAGGATATGATTAAAGATGGAGAATAGAGAATATTTATGTACACTTTTTGATATTTATAAAGAATTATTAACAAGTACAGAACAAGAAACATTTATAAGTTATTACATAGAAGATTTAAGTTTAAGTGAAATCGCAGAAAATCGAAAAATTAGTAAAAGTAGTGTAGGTAAAACTCTTAGTCAAGCAGAAGAAAAACTAAAAGAATATGAAAGTATTATAGGAAAAGAGCAAATCAAAAAAGAATTAGAAAATCTTTTAGAAGAAAGTAATATTACTAATATAAAAAAAAGAATAACTAAAATAATTGACAAATAAAAAATTCCATACTAAAATAATAAACCAATAAGAAAGGTAGAAGAAGAAAAATGAGTGTAAAAAATTTAGATTTTAATAGTATTATCGCTATGTATGAAAAAGAAGGAAATACTAAAAAAGTAGAAGAATTTATTATTTTAGCTTTAGATAATTATTCTCCAAGTGATTCTGAAGAGTCTGATGAAATAGATGAGAAATATAGCTTTTTACAAGGAAGATATTTAGATTCTAACATTATTGAGAGATATAAAGATAACAAAGATGTACTATATTTTCTTGCAGAAAAAAGAGTTAAGCCAGAAGAATTTGTATGGGAACTAGTCTCTAATAAATGTAGGTATTATCAGGTTAAAGAGTTAGTGAAACAAGGAATAATTCCAATAAAATATTTAGAAGACAATGTTATTAAAACTGGAGATATACTTTGTTACTCTAATATTTTAGATAATGATGAACTAGAAAATGTCAATTATGATTTAATTATAACTAACCTTTTAGGATTAGAAGAATATCATTATAGTTTAGAGTATTTGAATTGTATTACAAGTATTTTAATAAAAAGACCATTTAATGAAGCATTTCATTTAGAACTAGCTAAAAAATTACGTGAATCTGAAAGTATTTTTAGGTTCAATAGAATAGAAGAAATCATTAAATATTTTTTAAAAGAGCATCCAAATGATTTTGAAAACTTTTTAAGCACTAGACCAGATATATTAGTTTTATTTAAATACTTAATATCTAGAAAAAAAGATTTCAAAAAGAATATAGTTGATATCTGTAAAGAAAAAGAAGCAAAAATTATTGAAGCGATAAAAGAAGGTACAATAAATCATTTTGCTTGGCTTGTAGACTTATATCAAATTGGAATAAATTCTAGAACTGATATTTTAAATACTTGGGCTAGAAATAATCAAGTATTAGCCTTTGACATTTATTATGAATATTTCTCTAACAATAATACTGATTATGAGAATGTTGGAAAAGAGTTAGATGAGAAATTCCAAAAATTAAATGCTGAAGAGCCAGAACAACCTTTTATGAGGATTAGAGATAAAAAAGATAATAATCCAGATAATAATTAAAAGATTTAAGTGAAATTAAGTTTTTTTTCTTATTTTAAGCAAAAAAAACTATTTATATCTTTATTTTTTCCTAATTTTGTAGTAAAATGTATTTCTGTTCCAATTAAAAACTGAGAGGGGAAATGAAAAAATGAAAAAAACAAAAATAGTATGTAGTATAGGACCATCTAGTAATAATTATGAAACATTTAAAGCTATGGCTTATGCTGGAATGAATGTTGCACGTTGTAACTTCTCACATGCAACTTTAGAAGAAAGACAGATTGTTGAAAGTCTTGTTAAAAGAATTAATGAAGAAGAACATTTAAATGTAGCTCTTTTATATGACACAAAAGGACCAGAATTCCGTAATGGAGAAGTAGAAGAAGGTGGAATTGAACTTGTACCTGGCGCTACTATTCGTGTAGTTAAAGAAGAAGTAGTGGGTAATAAAGAAAGATTTAGTGTTAATCATCCTGAAGCTTTAGATTCTCTAGGAGTTGGTAATACAATTCAACTTGAAAATGGCAAAATGAAAATTGAAGTTATATCAAAAGAAGATGATGGAGTTACATGTAAAATCATCAATGGGGGTGTTTTAGGACGTAAAAAAAGTTTATTTGCACCAGGTGTAGTCTTAGATTTTCCATATATTAGTGAAACTGATCGTGAAGATATCATATATGCTTGTGAAAATAATGGTGATTATTTAGCAATATCTTTTGTATCATGTAAAGAAGATGTTTTACAAGTTAAAGAAATAGTTAATTCTAAAAATAGTGATATTAAAATTATTTGTAAGATTGAATCAAAAACAGGTGTTGAAAATCTTGATTCAATATTAGAAGTTTGTGATGGTATTATGGTAGCACGTGGAGATTTAGGAGAAGAAGTACCTATGCCACTTTTACCAGTATATCAAAAACAAATGGTCAGAAAAGCAAGAGAACATGGCAAAATATGTATTGTTGCTACTGAAATGTTAGAGAGCATGACAAAAAAACCACGTCCAACCCGTGCTGAAGTTACTGATGTAGCTAATGCTGTATTAGATGGTACAGACGCAGTAATGTTAA
This sequence comes from uncultured Bacilli bacterium, assembly GCA_948999435.1. Lineage (GTDB taxonomy): Bacteria > Bacillota_I > Bacilli_A > RF39 > UBA660 > Caccenecus. Next base: position 8,461 of record CARJCM010000022.1, on the reverse strand, counting down.
GTGGTGAAACAACTATTGGAGATTATCCAATTGAAGCTGTTACATTTATGGCAAATATAGCTAATGATGCTGAAGAACATTGTAAAAATGACTTTAACTATCTTGGTAAAATTGGTCGTACAGAATGTATAGCAAAAGGAGCAGTTGATTTAACAAATTATGTTAGTGTAAGTGCTATAGCTTGTGCTTCAATTAGTGGTTTTAGTGCTAGATTTATAAGTAACTTCCGACCAAAATGTCCAATCATGGCTACATGTACAAGTGAGAAAGTAGCAAGAAGCCTAGCTTTAAACTATGGTGTATACACAAGTATTGTTCCAGTATTACATGATACAGACACAATGGTTGAAATGGCTCGTGAAAAAACTAAAGAATTCTTTAAATTAGAAAAAGAGAACAAAATCATTATCACTGGTGGAATTCCTGTAAGTGATAAAGGAAGAATTACAAATTTTATCAAAATAGAAGAAATAAATTAATAAATAATGAAGTTTTTGAATAAAGAACTTCTTTTTTTATCTAAATATACATAGAATAAAAAAGGAGGATAACCATGTTTAATAACTTTGGATTTATTGGTAGTAAAATATTAAAAGAAGCAGAAACAGAAAGATACAACTTACATCACCCTTATGTTGGAAGTGAGCATTTATTATTAGCCTTATTAAAAAATAGTGATTTAAAAGAAAAATTAAATGAATATCATTTAAGTTATAAAAAGTTTAAGGAAGAATTAATCAGTGTAGTAGGAATTCCTAAGAAAAATATGGAAATAAATTTATACACACCATTACTTAAAAGAATCATATCATGTGCTCTAGAAGATGCGAAAGAAAATAATAGAGGCGAAGTAACAGCTAGCCATTTATTACTTGCTATGTTAGACGAAGGAGAAGGAATAGCTATTCGTATTATGATTGGTTTAGATATAGATATAGATTCTTTATATGACGAATTAAAAGTAAAACCAAATGATATTTTAAATAGTAAATTAGAGATAATGAACGTTGGAGAGGTATTAAATGATAAAGCAAGCAATTTTGATAAAGTAATAGGCAGAGATAAAGAAATAGATAGTTTAATTGAAGTATTATTACGCAAAAAGAAAAGTAATCCTCTTCTAATTGGTCCAGCTGGTGTAGGTAAAACTGCTATTGTTGAAGAATTAGCAAGAAGAATTAAAGAACATGAAGTACCAAGCAGTTTAGAAAATAAGATTATTATCGATTTACCAATGGGAGATTTAGTAAGTGGTACTAAATATCGTGGAGAGTTTGAAGAAAGGCTTACCAAGATTATAAAAGAAGTTATTAAAAACAAAAATATTATTTTATTTATTGATGAAGTTCATTCTATGGTAAATGCTGGTGGAGCTGAAGGCGCTATAAATGCTGGAGATATTTTAAAACCATATTTAGCAAGAGGAGAAATAAGAGTAATTGGAGCTACAACAACTAGGGAATATGAAAAATTTATCGCGAAAGATAAAGCTTTAGAGCGTAGATTTGAAATAATTAAAGTTAATGAACCTAATTTAGAAGAAACCAAAGATATAATAAGTGGTTTAAAAGATAGCTATGAACATCATCATAATTTAAAAATAACTAGTGAAAATATAGAAGATATAGTAACACTTGGTAATAAATATTTATTTGGTCGTTTTAATCCTGATAAAACCATTGATTTATTAGATAGTGTATGTGCTTATGTCAAAAGAAAAAATATGATTATTAAAACAGATAAGGAAAGCATTAATAAATTAAAAGCACTAAAAAAAGAAAAAGAAGAAAAAGTTAAGAATGGTTTATATGATGAAGCTCTAAATATATGTGAAAAGATAAGTAAATTAGAATCCAAAGAACAAGAGAATAAAACAAGTAACGAAGAAATAACCAAAAATGATATTTTAAAAGTAATAGAAAATAAAAGTAATATTCCGATGTTTTTAAACTATGAAGAAATTTTAACTAAAGTATCCAATATTTTAGAAGAAAAAATATATAGTGAAGAAAAAGCCAAGAAACAAATTATTAACAATTTAAATATCTATTTCAAAAAAGATAAAAACTTAAAATTACTTTTATTAGGTCCAAGTGGAGTAGGAAAAACATCTTCTGTAAAACATCTAAGTGAAACATTAAAAATGAATTTAATTAGACTAGATATGAGTGAATATAACTTAGAAACATCTGTAAATAAATTAATTGGCGTTTCTCATGGCTATGTTGGCTATGATGATGATTATATATTTAATAAAGTGAAATACAATCCATATTCGGTAATATTAGTTGATGAAATAGAAAAATCACATCCTAGTGTATTAAACTTATTTTTACAAATTATGGATGAAGGATTTATCACAGATGCACATGGTGAAAAAATAGACTTTTCTCATACTCTTATTTTTATGACATCAAATGCTATTAAAAACAAAACAGTAGGTTTTGGCAGTTTAGATAAATCCAACTTAAATGAAAACTTCAGTGAAGAATTTTTAGGCCGCTTTGATGATATAATTTATTTTGAAGCATTTACTAAAGAAGAAGTATTAAAATATTTACAAGAAAAGATAAATGATGAAAAAACAGATTATGATAAAATATTAGAAGAAATGAATTATACAAAATATGGTTTTAGAAATATAAACAAAATAATTGATAAATATACTATCAAGATAGAAAATTAAAAAAACTGGTTAGGAGATTCTAATCAGTTTTATCTTTATATTAAATACCTAAATCAAATTTCATTTGAGGATTTTTACTTTTTATTTCATCACGAGGATAACCTTTAATTTTTATATCATCAGGAGTAAAATCATAAAAATTAGTTTTTTCAGGATTTAGCCAAATTTCTGGTTGACAATCAATCGGTTCTCTTTCTAACAATTCTTTAGCTTGCTCTACATGTCTATCATATATTTGAATATTATTATAGAACCAAGTAAATCTTCCAGGAGTATAACCAGTATGTCTAGCGATTAAATAAAGCAAAACTAAATATTGAACTTGATTAATACAACCAGCAGTTAAAAAATCACTTGAGCGTTGAAATAGGCACATATCTAAGTAATCAATTCCATCTTTACCATGTCTAACATTCCAAACAGTTTGATAAGCACAAGGTTTTAAACCATGTTTATTTTTAAAATCTTCAACTTGCCACATATTGATAATATGTCGTCTTCCATCAGGGTCTTTTTTTATACCTTCAAGTAAATCCTTCATTAAATGGTGTCTTTTAACAGTTTCGCCATAACAAGCTCCAATAGTTCTATCACCAATATCCCATTCATCCCACCAAGTAACGCTATACTTTTCTGCCAAAACATCTAAATTATTTGACTCATCTTGATAAATCCAAAGAAGTTCACCAATTGCACTTTTAACAGCAATAGGTCTAAGTGTAATAAGCGGATTTTCACCTTTTGTTAAATCATAAGTTGTCATACCATGATTAACACTTAAAGTATGAGCAGGTGTTCCATCACTATATTTTGGCCTAGGATTTTCATCTAAGCAACCTTCATCTAATATTCTTCTAATAATTTCTTTGGTGTAAATATCACCTTTAGTACCTTTACTCATAAATACTACCTCCAATATAATTAAACTAAATTTTTAAAATAAAAGCAATAAGAATTGACAAATATCTACTTTTTTTGTAAATTTAAATAGGAGGATAATATGGCAAATATAATTTTAATCGCCGCTATAGGCAAGAATAGAGAACTTGGAAAAAATAATGATTTAATATGGCATTTAAAAGAAGATTTAAAGTTTTTTAAAGAAGCTACAATGAATCATATTATTGTTATGGGATATAATACTTTTAAGTCATTACCAAAACTTTTACCAGGAAGAAAACATATCATTTTAACACATCGAGATATTAACAGTGATGGTGTTCAAGTATTCCATAATATGGAAGAGTTATTAACTTATTTAAATTCTTTAGATGAAGATGTATATATTATTGGTGGGGCATCTATTTATGAACAATTTATACCATATGCAAATGAATTATTATTAACTGAAATAGATGCGGAGTGTTTTGAAGCTGATGTTTATTTTCCAGTTTGGAAAGAAGAAGATTATATTAAAGAAAAAATAAAAGATATAGATGGTGATATATCATATAGCCATATTAGATATAGGAGGAAGTAATATGAAATTTATAGTAATTGAAGGCCCACAAGGATGTGGAAAAACAACATTAACTAATTTTTTAAGGGATAATATTCCAGCATCAAATCTTTATCGTTTATCTGGTCAAAAAGATAAAACTGTAACTGGAAAAGAAAAAAGTAAAAAAATGTATTTTGCTTTACTAGAATATTTAAAAGAGATAGAAGATTGTGATATGAACTTAATCTTTGACAGAACATTTTTTACTGAGCAAGTATATGCTTTATTAGGATATAAAGATTATGATTTTAATGATGTATACGAAGAATTATTAAAAAGATTAGGGCAACTTAATTATGAAATATATTACATATCATTATATTTAGAAGATACAAGTATATATGGAACTAGATTAAAAAGAGAACATCATAATTATCAAGCATTTAGTATCGAAAATAGTATTAATCAACAAAATACATATGATAGTCTTTTACCAAAAATAGAAGCTTTACCAAATACTAAAGTTATAAGACTTGCTATGGATAATTTTGATGAAGCTTATAAAAAAATAAGAGAATTATTTGAGATAAATAATAATTAAGTTAGAAAAAAGATAAGAAAAATTAATTCTCGTCTTTTTTCATATAATATAGTAAAAGTGTAAAGTAAAAAGGGGATTTCTTGACAACTAATTAAGTCCTCGAGTATACTAGATTTAAGGAAATACTTGTGTTTCCAAGGAGGAAAAATGAAAAATTTCAAAGATTATAAGAATAATGATAGAAAAGAACATTTAAAATTAGAATCGATAGTAGTTCACGGTGCTAATGGGGTAGATCCACATACAGGATCATTAAGCTATCCAATATATCAAACAGCAACGTTTAAGCACCCCTCTATTGAAGATAGAACAAATTATAATTATGCTAGATGTATAAATCCTACTCGTGAAGAGTTAGAAAGAACAATGTGTATCTTAGAAGAAGGAGTACGAGCTTTTGCAGTTACATCTGGAATGGCTGCAGAGTGTTTAGTATTTTCTTTATTAAAACCAGGAGAACACGTAATATTATCTGATGATGTTTATGGTGGTACTTGTCGTGTTGTTGATGAAGCATTAAATCCTAATGGCGTTGAAAGTAATAGAATAGATTTAAGAGATTTAGACTTATTAAAAAGAACAATAAAAGAAAACACCAAAATGATTTTTATAGAAACACCAACCAACCCAATGATGCGTGTTGCAGACATTAAAGAAATTTGTGAAATAGCACATAATATAGGAGCTATAGTTGTAGTAGATAATACATTCTTAACCCCATATTTCCAAAAACCATTAACTTTAGGTGCAGATATTGTTCTTCATAGTGGTACAAAATATTTAGGTGGGCACAATGATGTTTTATCAGGTGTAGTAGTTGTTAAAGATGAAACTATAGGAGAAAAATTAGAAATAGGGATGTATATAAATGGTGCTGCATTAGGACCAATGGATTCTTGGATTTTATTAAGAGGAATTAAAACTTTAGCTTTAAGAATGAAAAAACATGAAGAGAATGCTATAAAAGTAGCAAACTTTTTAAGAAATAACAAACATATTGAAGAAGTATATTATGTTGGATTTGAAGATCATCCTGATTATGAAACAACAAAAAAACAATCTACAGGTTTTGGTGGTATGATATCATTTAGAGTAGATACCATGGAAAATGTTAATAAAATATTAAATAAAATTAAATTAATAACATTCGCTGAAAGTTTAGGTGGTGTTGAAAGTCTAATTACACATCCAATCAGTAGAACTCATACTGAAGTTAGTGAAGAAGTACGTAATGAATTAGGAATAACTGATACGTTATTAAGACTTTCTGTTGGAATCGAAGATGCCGAAGACATCATAAATGATTTAAAACAAGCATTAGAATAGAAGTGATTTAATTGAAAATAAGATTTACAAAAATGCAAGCATATGGTAATGATTATGTATATATTGATGCAATTAATCAAGAATTACCAAATGATTTAAATGAATTAGCTAGATTTGTATCCAATAGACATTTTGCTATTGGTAGTGATGGTATGGTTCTAATATGTCCAAGTGTCGTAGCAGATTTTAGAATGCGTATATTTAATCCAGATGGTACTGAAGCAGAAATGTGTGGAAATGCCATTAGAAGTGTCGGCAAGTTTGTATATGATCATAAATTAACTGATAAAACTAATTTAACCATTGAAACATTAGGAGGAATAAAAAGACTAGAATTAACTATTGATAAAAATAATTTAGTATCAAATATCAAAGCCAATATAGGAAAACCAATATTTGATCCGAAATTAATACCTGTTAATACTAATAAGCAAGAATTCATTATGGAGGATATTGGAATATTAGACAAGACATTTAAAATGAGCAGTTTATCATGGGGCAATCCACATACAGTAATATTTGTTGATAATGTCATGAATTTTGAAGTTGAAAAATATGGGCCTGCTATTGAATGTAATACAGATGTATTTCCTAAAAAAACCAATGTAACATTTGCAGAAATTGTAAGTAAGAATTATATCAAAATCAGAGAATGGGAACGAGGAACAGGAGAAACTATTGGCTGTGGAACAGGCTGTTCAACCGCTGTAGTAATTGCTCACAAGTTAGGACTAACAGAAAATACTTGTACTGTAGAACAAATTGGTGGACCATTAGAAATAGAATATAGTGATGAATTATACATGAAAGGTCCAAGTAATTTTGTGTTTGAAAGTGAAATAGACGTTTCACACATAAAATAGGGAGGTAATCATGAAATTAAATGATTTACTAAAAAATATAAGTTATACACTTTTAAAAGGAAACTTAGACACTGAAATAAACGATATTAAGTATGATAGTCGTAAAGTAGCCAAAAATGATATATACGTTGCTTTAGTAGGATACAATAACGATGGACATAATTATATTAAGGATGCTATTAAAAATGGTGCTAATACTATAATTATATCTAAAATAATGGATATAAAGGAAGATATAAATGTTATAAAAGTTGAAGATACAAGAATGGCTTTAGCATACTTATCAAAAGAATATTTTAACAATCCAGACGAAGAATTAACAATGATTGGAGTAACAGGAACAACCGGAAAAACTACTACAACACATATGATAAAAGACATATTAAATAATATAGGAATTAAATGTGGTTTAATAGGAAGTATTGGAATTAAATATAATGATAAAATTATTCATACTAATAATACTACCCCAGAATCATATGAAATCTTTAAATATTTAAAAGAGATGAAAGATAGTGGTATTACTCATATTACAATGGAGTGTTCTAGTCAAGCATTTAAACTAAATCGTCTAGCGGGAATAATATTTGATATTGGAGTATTAACTAATTTAGCAACAGATCATATAGGACCTGGCGAGCACGAAAGTTGGGACGAGTATGTATCATGCAAGAACAAATTATTTTTAAATAGTAAAATAGTGGTATCAAATAATGATTCTATGCATTTAGATAAAGTTTTAAAAGGTGTAGAAGTTCCAATAATAACATATGGTATAAAAAATGCTTCCGATATTAAAGTTAGTGATATAAGATTAATAAATGAAGAAAGTTTTTTTGGTTCTGAATTTACCACTACAGGTTTAATAAATGATACTTTTAAAACTAGTATTCCAGGAGAATTTAATGTATACAATTCTTTATGTTCTCTAGCAGTTATGAAATCTTTAAATTTAGATTCAAGTAAAGCCAAAGATGCTTTAATAAAAGTTAAAGTAAGAGGAAGAATGGAAACAGCACTAGTAACACCAAAATTTAAAGTATTAATCGATTATGCTCATACTGAAGATGGAATGAAAGAATTAGTAAAAACTTTAAGAGCATACAATCCAACAAGACTAATAAGTGTATTTGGTGGTGGTGGCAATCGACCTAAAGAAAGAAGATATAATTTAGGCGAAATAATTGGTGGTTCTAGTGACTTATGTATAATCACAGAAGATAATCCAAGATTTGAAAGTATCGAATCAATTAATAATGATATTAAAGTAGGCTTAAAAAAAGTAAATGCTAAATATATTGAAATTGAAAATCGTGGCGATGCTATAGAATATGCTATTACAAATGCAGAAGATGGTGATTTAATTCTATTGGTTGGTAAAGGTCATGAAGAATATCAAGATATAAAAGGTGAAAAACATCATTTTAGTGAACTTGAAGAAATAGAAAGAATTAAAAATAAAATTAATTTAGAAGAGTAAAAGCTCTTCCCTAAATTAAAATTTGAACCGCACCACAAAGGTGTGGTTTTTTGATATAATAAAA
>CARJCM010000021.1 GCA_948999435.1 uncultured Bacilli bacterium | reverse complement strand
AAAACAAATTAACTTATTTGAGCGTCAATTAAAGCTCGCAGAGAAGCATCATATTCCAGTAATAATTCATTCAAGAGAAGCCACCGAAGATACAATTAATTGTTTAAAAAAATATAACATAACAGGCGTTATCCATTCTTTTTCTGGTTCTCTAGAAACTGCCAAAATATACATAAAGATGGGCTTTATTCTTGGAATAAATGGCGTAATAACTTTTAAAAATTCCAAATTAAAAGAAGTAATAAAAGAAATAGATTTAGAAAATATAATATTTGAGACTGACAGTCCCTATCTTACTCCCGAGCCTTTTCGTGGACAAAAAAATGAGCCTGCGCGCATTATAAATATTGCTGAATTTATATGCAATTTAAAAAACATAGATAAAAGTCAAGCATCAATAATTACCAACGAAAACATTAAACGAATTTTTGACATTTAGAATTGTTTATGATATTATGTTTATAGCCAACATGAGGTGAAAAAATGAAAGGTAAAAAATTACTTTACTTAAAAAATATATTTGAAATAACAATTATAATAGGCATTATATTAAGTTTAAAAACATCAAGTACAAAGATAAATACTTATAGCAGTAATGAAAACATGAATAAAAATGTAAACTTATCAACTATGGCTATATATATAAATAAAGAAGAAGAAGAAAAAAGAAATGAAGAAGCATTACAATACTATTTATGGGGAGTATTAGATAGTTACACAGGTGATTTAACTGGATATGGCGCTTTTTGTCCATTATGTACAGGCAGATTAGCTTGTATGTCAAATCTTGATTTAAGCAATGGACGTACTACTTATGAAGATAAAACATATGGCGAAGTAAGAATAGTTGCATCTAGTAAAAACCTTCCTTGTGGAAGTATAATCAGATTTAATAGTAAAAGAATAAGTGATAAAGCAACTCTAGCCATTGTTTTAGACCGTGGTGTGTTAGGAAATGACATTGACTTATTAAGTCCAAGTGAAGATTATGCTGCAAAATATGTTGGAAGAAGCAAAATTACATATGATGTTTTAAGATCAGGATGGGAAAAGAAATAACCCATCTTTTTAAAGTTAAAAATAAGATAAGGAGTAAAAATATGGAAATAAAAGCTAAAAAAAGTTTAGGTCAAAATTTTTTAAAAGATGAGAATATACTAAAAAAAATAAGTGAAAGCATTACTACTAATAAACAAGATTTAATTATTGAAATAGGACCAGGTACAGGAGCTTTAACCAAACATTTAGTAAATAAAAACTCCCAGTTAGTATGTTATGAGATAGACACGAGAATGGAGAGTATTTTAAAAAAATATGAAAATAATCAAACCAAGATAATATACAAAGACATATTAGAAAGTAATATTATAGAAGATATAAAAGAAATAGAATATGAAAAAATATACATTATAGCTAACATTCCCTATTATATAACAACACCCATAATTAAAAAAGTTATGGAACTACCTAAACTTGAAAGTATGACTCTCTTAGTTCAAAAAGAAGTCGCCGAACGTTTATCAAGTAAACCTAAAAATAAAAGTTATGGTTCTCTAACTGTATATTTAAACTATTATTTTGAAATAGAATACTTATTTACAGTCAAAAATAATTGTTTTGACCCCATACCAAAAGTAGATAGTGCTGTTATAAATTTCAAAAGAAGAAATACAAAGTCAAAAGCTAAAGATGAAAAAGTATTATTTAAACTTATAGAAGATGCATTTAAATTAAAAAGAAAGACATTAAAAAACAATTTAAAAGAATACAACTGGAATAAAATATATAAAATATTACAACAAAATGATTTAACAGAAAGCACCCGTGCTGAAGAAATACCACTAGAAATATTTATTGACATAGCAAATAACATATCTTAAGTTACCAAAAAGAGGTAACTTTTTTTAATAATTTAAATAAATTAAACATATAGTTTTAATGGTGAATTAAAGTGGAATTAAAAAGAGGAGATTTAGTTACCAGAATAAGTTATAACCATGACACAGTATTCAAAATTACTAACATAAAAAATGATATTTATTATTTAAAAGGTATCGAAGTAAGATTATATGCTGATGCTGAAAAATCAGATTTAATAAAATATAAAGAAATCGAGCAAGAAGAAAAAGAAGAAGATTCTGATGAAGAATTAATATTAGATAGAACCGAATATTTTTATATACCAGGAACTATATTACACATTGATGGTGACAAAGAATATTTAGACAAATGTTTAAATTATTATAAAAAAAAAGGAATATATGCTATTGGAAAGAAAATTAGTGAAGACCATATTTATGAAAATATTCTAAATCTTTTAAATGAATTTAAACCAGATATCATTATTATAACTGGGCACGATGCTTATTATCCTAAAAAGGGAAATGTAAAAGATTTAAACAACTATCGTAACTCTAGTAATTTTATCAAGGCCGTTAAAAAAGCTCGAGCTTATGAAAAATCTCATGAAAAGCTTATCATCATCGCTGGAGCTTGCCAATCCAACTATGAAGAATTAATAAAAGCTGGCGCTAATTTTGCCTCTTCCCCAAAAAGAATTAATATTCATGCACTTGACCCTGCCATAATTGCATCTACTCTCGCCTTAACTGAAAAGAACAAAGAAATAAATTTAATCGAATTACTAGACAAAACGAAATATGGTCATGATGGGATGGGTGGTATAAAATGCAGTGGATTAATGTATGTAGGATTTCCCAGAGAATAGGAGGAAAAATTTGAACCCTGAAATAATAAAAGAAAAAATAGAAAAAGATATTGGAAAAAAGGTCAGAATAACAGTCTATGGCTTAAGAAATAAAACATGTCTTTATGATGGTATAATTAAAGCCACCTATCCTAATATCTTTACAATTTTTGATGGCAATAGTGAAAAAAGTTTTAGTTACCGAGATGTAATAACTGGCGATATTAAAATAAAATACGAGTAAACACTTGCTATTTGGTTATTTTTGCTATAAAATATAAATAAGTAAAGGATATAATTACTTTAGAAGGGAAAAAATATTTATGCAAATTACATCAGTAACTGTTCGCAAAATTGAAAAAGAAGGATCAAGAATGAAAGGAATCGCTAGTATTTTATTAGATGATTCATTTGCAATTCATGATATTCGAATCATAGAAGGAGATAATGGATTATTTATCGCAATGCCTAGTAGAAAAACTGCTACTGGTGGATATAGAGATATAGCTCATCCAATAAATCCTGATGTACGTAAAATGTTCGAAGATGCTATTCTTGACGAATATAAAAAAGCTGAATAATTAAGACTTGCCAAAAGCAAGTTTTTTTTATGAATAATTTTCTTTATAAAACATATGCTTTTATAAAGGAGAATATAAAATGGACAAAGTTGAAGACATAGTAAGTTATGGTTCACACGAACTAAAAATAATTGACAGACGTGAGATAGCTTTAACTGGAATAAAAAAAATAACAAGTTTTGATGCTGAAGAATTTTTACTTGAAAGCAATATGGGACCAATATTAATCAAAGGGTCTAATTTAGAGATAATGCGTTTAGACACTCATGATGGAAATGTTAAAATAAAAGGAAAAATAAATGGTTTTAACTATTTAGATAACAAAGAAAAAATCAAAGAAGAAAGTTTAATATCAAAACTATTTAAATAATGGATGCTAAAACCCAAATAATAGTATTATTATTTTCATACTTTTATGGTTTTTTCTTTTTCTATCTAGCGTATATAAATAAAAAAATAATTGACAAACAAAATAGAATATATCGCAGTATAATCACAATACTTATGATGTATAATATAGTATTACTCTATATAATAATTATATATAAACTTAACAATGGTAAATTTCATCTATACTTTTTCATAATGTTAATCCTAGGTTTTTATAGTAGTATAAAGATAACTAAAAAAATGTTAAAAAATGTCAAACTCTTGTGTTTACTTGAAAAAATAAAAAAGAAATGTTATACTATAAAAAAATAGGGGTGATAGTTTGAAGAAAGGTGTCACAAAAAAAGAGAAACGAAGACTAGTGTTAATTTCTCTAACATTTATATTAATTATTACGTTTATGTGCATAAATATATTTCCAGATTGGTTAAAAATAATGGCTAACAAAAAGGAATTAAGTTTATTAGAAACATCATATAAAGAATTATTAGACAATGAAGAAGCTTTAAAAGCAGAAGTTCAAAAGCTTCAAAATCCTGAATACTTAGAAAGATATGCTAAAGAAAAGTTTTTATATACAAAAGACAAAGAAATAATAATAAGAAAACCAGATACTAACTAAGAATCTGGCTTTTTATTAAGAAGATTTTTTTTCAAAGAACTTATCAATACTAACACCTAAAATCTGCGAAATATTCCATAATACAGGAACACTAATCCCTTGAACTTTACCAGTTTCTAAAGAACCAATAAGTCCTGTTGAAACATTACACATATTAGCAAGTTTAGCTTGAGATATTTTTTTATTAGGATTATTTAAATTATATAAGCCTCTATAATATCTCACATTAGCACCAATAACTTTAAAAATATCTCCTCTCGTTTCTTTTACATATAACATAATGAATTCCTTTCTAGTACTACTAAAAATTATTCACCATATTATATACAACAAATTTATATCCGATATAATTCTAACATATTTTTATACTAATAACAAGTATTTAAAAACTTATTTTCAAGACTTAATTTTTATGCTATAATAACTTTGAAAAAAGGAGTTTATATGAAAAGATTAACAAATGAAAAACTAAAAAAAGAGTTTCGAAAAGTAAATAATAACTTAATTATTGCAATAGTCTGTTTAGTATTAGGACTTATTTGTTTAGGATTAGGTTATTATAGTGAGTCCCGTATCCCAAAAGATACAAAGTATCTAAATGAAATTATTGAGAGTGAAATTTCTGAAAAAGAAGAAATTAAAGTAAATGTTAAAGTATCTATGGATCCTGTATTATTTGCCAAAATGAGTAATAATTCTAATAAAAAGTTTTACATAACTGCTGATGAGAAATATTACTACATAGTCTCATTAACTGAAAGCCAATATGATAAAATAATCGCTAATGATTTAGAAAAAGAACCAGTAACAATATATGGTAAAACAAAATTAATATCTAGTGATATTAAGAGATTAGCAGAATCATATTACAACAAAGCTATGGAAAAAGATGAAGACAAAATAAAAACTGAAGAAGATTTTTACAATGTTTTTGGAGACATATATTTAGATTCAACTAATGAAGATATAGGTTCAATAGTTCTTTATGTTATAGGTGCCTTATGTATGTTATTTTGGACATGTTTCATCTTAGCATTTATCATTATGAAAATTAAATTAGAGAGTTCTTTCAAAAAAATTGATGATGAAGAATTAAGAAAAATCGAATCAGAAATTGATGATAAAGAAGCATTCCATTATGAAAGAGCGCATTTAATATTAACAAAAAATTATATTATAAGTTTCCTAAGTGGATTTAAAGCTTTAAAATATGAAGATATTATATGGATATATGAATACAGACTAAGACAATATGGAATGACTACCCAAAAAAGTATAATGGTAATGGATAAAACCGGAAAAGTAAAACCATTAATAACACTTGATGGCGTGACTAAAAAATCAAAATTAGTATTTGATGAAATCGCTGATACAATATTAAGTAAGAACAACAAAATACTAGTGGGATACAACAAAGAAAATAAAAAGAAAATAAAAGAAGAATATAATTTTTAAAATAGCTACGATTATTTAGCTATTTTTTTATATTACAAAACATATATATTAATATGAAAAAAATAATAAAAATTGGAACAATTATCGTTTTATTAATAAGTGCTTTATTTATTAATAAAGAAGTAAAAGCATTATTGCCATTAAGTGGCAAAATAATCATCATTGATCCTGGTCACGGAGGAAAAGACCCTGGCACAATCAACGACGAAACTTATGAAAGCGAAATAAATCTTCAAATAAGTAAATACTTAGAAATAGAACTTACAAAAATGGGAGCAACTATAATTTTAACTAGAGAAGGAAATTATGATTTATCATCACCAAATGCCAGATGGCGTAAAAAAAGCGATTTTGACAATCGCATTAATCTAATAAACAATAGCAAAGCTAATTTATATTTATCTATTCATTTAAATTATTTAACTGACACTAAGTACTATGGAGCTCAAGTATTTTACAACAATGAAGAAAACAAAAAAATAGCTAGTTCTATTCAAGAAATATTAAATAAAGAATTAAAAAATGACCGTGAAATCAAAAAAATACCTAACCGAACTTATATGTACAGCAAATTAACAATCCCCGGTGTACTAATAGAATGTGGATTCTTATCTAATTCCAAAGAAAAAGAGCTATTACAAACTAAAGAATATCAACAAAAAATGGCTAAAATAATAACTGAAGGAATAATCAATTACTATTGATATTTCTTATTTTATTGATTTATAAGCTCATATGTAAGTGGATTAAATTATCACTGCTACATATCTATCTTGTCCTATACTTATTATAATTCCCAATGTTTTATTTAATTTGACCTTTTTAAATTATCATTAAAAGTTTCATACACATTTTTGTTCATGCTTTATCTTCAACACTATAAGTTCCTAATCTTAATTAAACTACAGCAAAACAAATTAATTCATAATTAAATAACAAAATATCTATATAATATTTATCTATTTTGTACTGATTCCAACAAAAGTATATCTCTTTCCAAGTTATATATAGTAAAGTTGACAAAGTTTTCATTTTTTTGTATGATATGGCTAGAATTAATCGGGTTGAAATATTAGAAAGGCAGATAGATTATGACTATAGAAGAGATACTAAAAACTAATTGGCTAGGAAATGATTTAAATGAAGTAATTCAATATTTTATCCAAATTTATCTTCAATATAAGGATAAAAAAGACATCAAAATTGTAGTTATTAGTAAACAATGTTTAAATCTTTTAATGATATGCGCCAATATTCAAGAAGATATACCCAAGAATGAGTTTATTTCATTTTTAGATAATCATTTAGTCACTGTCGAAGAGTTTACAAATGAAATCCCTAATATAGCTTCAAGAGCCAAAAATGAAGATCGTTTACCAAAGATTGTATTAATTGATTTTATTTTATTTTACGGAAGAAGAATAAACAGATTATTACTTGATTATGAAAAAGCATTAAAAGATTCATTAAAAAGTTTATATAAAGAAAGTAGCTCAGAAGAAATAATTACAAACTCAATAGATATTTTTGCATATACTTATGCAAACAATCCATTATTAATTTTTGGAAGATATGGAAGAAAAATTAGTATTAAGAATCAATATACAAGAGACAGTAATAATAATCCTATACCGGTAAATAAATGCCTTTATGTTAATATTTTGATGCGTAATATGATGGTAATGTCAAGTTTTATCTATCCTTCAAATCTTGATTGTCCAAAAGAAATTATAGAAGTTGTCGATGAAGCTTTGTATAAAATAGCAATAGAAACAGAAAGATACGCGTTTTTAAGAAGTCGTAGTTATCTATTATCATCTGATGAATCTTTAGCAAACTGGAGTAATAAGAAATATACAATTGAAGAATTTGTATATCTATGTAAGAGTATTTGGAATAAAAAAACAAATAACAAAGTACAAATAAGTAGCGAAGATATAAAAGAAATTTTATTGCAAAGAGAAAAAGAAGGATTTGTAGAACTTTTTAAGAATAGAGAAGGAATAATAGAAGTAAGAAGTTTAAACCAAGCTATCTTAATAAAACCACTTAAATATTGTATTTATATTGATGTTCTTCTTTCTATAAATAAAAGATGTCTTGAAGGATGGCTAGATTTTAAAAGTGAATTAAAGAGATTAGAAAAATGTTTAAAAGAAAAAGAAAATCCTATACCATTTCCAGCTGATGAATTATATGAATTTTCAGAGGAACTTCATATGATTGGACAAAGTATTTTAGAATGGAATTTTCCTCTTGTACCCCCGGAATATGATGAATCTATGGTATTTGAGAAGTATAGTTTACAACGATTTTATAAAAAGATATAAAAATAGAATAAATATATAATTAATATATTATGATAGTGAAGATTAAAATTAAAATATACATAAGCCTTTTTAACAATTAAAAAAAGATGTTAATAACAATTTAATTACTAACATCTTTTAAAATGCAAAATATTTCATATCATCTTTTTTACCTATATTTTTACCTGTTTTATAGCTAAGATTACCTACTTCTCTTAATACTTTATTAACTGCTTTATCATCTTTATTTAAAGCTTTATCTAAATCATTAATAAGTTTTCTTGCTTTTTCTATTGAAACATCATACAAATCATAAAAAGAATAATGATAGCAAATTTTCTTATCTACTGGATAACACCATTTTTTATGTTCTAAATTAAGAACTTTCTTATCTAATTTTTTTATATAATAAGAGCAATTTGAATATTTTTTATTTTTAAAAATATGTAATGCATCTAAAACATACAAAAGCATCTTTTTAAAGCCAAATCTCGAACACATCGCATACTTAAGCATAAATTTATATACTCTTCTTCCCTTTTTAATATCTTTAGCTCCATTTTTATAATTAAAAGTATCTAAGAAAACATAATCAAACATATCATTTGAAGATTTAGAAAATTTCAATTTAGGAAAAACATCTTTAGAAATATTACTTTTATAAATATCTTTATTAAATCTTTCTTTATACAAAATAGCATCTATCATATATTCATAATAGGCATGTAAGCCTTTATATTTATAAGTATTTTTATCTTTTAGCTTTACTTCTCCAGTATAATAAAAGATATAAGGATGAATTGTTGAATCTAAAACATAATGACAAATAGACCCATAAAGATAAGCTAGAGCTTGACTATTATTATATAAATTATTATCTCTAATATATTTAATAATATTTAGAAAGTATAAATTAGAATTATAATTATGGGCTTTATGTCCCAGTTTACTATTACTAAAAAACAAAATGTCAAAACTATGACTAAACAAATTAAAAACATTAACATCATCTTTTAATTTAATTTTAACATCTTCATCAATAACTTTAAAAACATCTTTAGCAAATAAATGATGTGTATAAGTAGCCGGCATATTTCATCACCCATAATAATTATATCACAAAATACTTAATTTCACCAAATCTTCACTAAAAATTAACATAGAAAACAACTAAAAGTTCTATAATAAACTTGTTCTTTGTGGTATAATGTTATAATAGGTGGAAGATATGGAAAAAATATTTAAATCACTAGACGAACAAGTAGAAATTATGCGAAATAAAAATCTCATAATTGACGATGAATACTTTGTAAAAGATATATTACTTCGTGAAAATTACTTTTTCATTAATGGTTACCGATACTTATTTATGAAATCAGCTGATGATAGAACCTTTATAGACGGAGCTAATTTTCGAGAGATATATGCTTTATTCTATTTTGATCGTCAATTAAGAAATATATTATTTAAAAACATATTAACATTAGAGAATAATATAAAAAGTATAATTTCTTATGAATTATCTCGAAGATATGGTTTTAAGGAAAAAAACTACTTAAATCCAAATAACTTTACTAGAGACCCTAAAAGAAGCAGACAAGTAAATGACTTATTAAAAAAAGTCAAAAGACAAATCAATGTTAATGGGTCTCAGCATACAGCAACAAAGCATTACCAAAGCAATTATGGTTACATTCCCCTTTGGATTGTTGTAAAAGTTTTATCATTTGGTATAGTAGGCGAATTATACACCATACTAAAAAAAGAAGATCAAGAAAGTATCGCTGAGATTTTCAATACAGATGTTGAGAGCATGTTAATTTACTTACCTATTATCGCAAATTATCGTAATTTATGTGCTCATGAAGACATATGTTATGAACACAGAACACAAAAAGAAATTCCCATTACTAAATACCATGATTTATTAAACATTCCTAAAATGAATGGTGAATTTATATATGGAATTAATGATTTATTTGCCTTAATTATTATCTTAAAAAGAGTATTACGTAGTGATGATTTTCATATTATGTTAAATGAAATATCATATGAATTAGATTATTTAAAAGGCAGATTACATTCAATTAGTATAGGCAAAGTATTAGACAAGATGGGATTCCCCAAAAATTATAAAGACATAGTTAGGATGGATTAAAGAAATGACTGAAAATCTAGAAAAAAAGAATAATCACACTTTAAGAAATAGCATTATTATATTATTAGTCTTTTTCTTAGGTATGGGTGCAATGTTTGGTGTTTATTACTATTTCCCAAACATTAAAGAAATAACTGAAACTAGAATAAACAAAAATGTTACTGTCACCGACACTGGAATAGCAGATGCTGTTGAAAAAGTTTATGATTCTGTAGTAGTAATAAACACATATGTTAAAGGTCAAGCTTATGCCTCTGGAACAGGTTTTGTTTACAAAGTTGAAAATGGTAAAGCTTATTTATTAACAAACAATCACGTTATATCAAAAGCTGATGAAGTTTATGTAACATTTACGGATGGCACAATAGTTAAAGCCGATGTAGTGGGCGCTGATGTTTACTCAGACATAGCAGTTTTATCAGTTAGTGATGAATATGGTAAAAATATCGCCGAACTTGGCAAAAGTGAAGATTTACGTTTAGGAGATACGGTATTTGCAATTGGCGCTCCTCTAGATAGTGCGTACTCATGGAGTGTTACTAGAGGAATAGTATCTGGTAAAGATAGACTTGTTGAAGTAGAATTAACTAGTGGTAATACTAAAACACCAATGGTAGTAAAAACAATCCAAACTGATGCCGCTATAAATAATGGTAATAGTGGTGGTCCTCTAGCCAATGCTAATGGTGAAGTTATTGGAATCACAAGTATTAAATTAGCTAGTGAAGCAATAGAAGGTATGGGTTTTGCAATACCAATTGAAGATGCGCTTGATATAGCAGATGAATTAACTACTGGAAAAGAAGTTGAAAGACCTTACTTAGGAGTATATATGTTAGACATAATGCAAGCATATTATTCTAGAGAATACTATGAAATAATAAGAGATGCCAATGTAACAAAAGGTGTTATTGTAACAGAAGTTGAACCTAAAAGTTCAGCAGCCTTAGCAGGAATTGAAGAAAACGATATTATAACAAAAATAGATGGTAAAGAAATAGCATCATCAGCCTACTTAAGATATTATTTATTTAAACATAAAGCTGGTGATGAAATGAAAGCCACAATAATCAGAAATAATAAAGAAATAGATGTTAAAATTAAATTAACATCAAAATAAAAAGCTTCATCAACAAGCTTTTTTTATTTTTTAATTCTTGAATTACCAATACTTTCTGCTAATAATAATTTTAATTCTTCGATACTACATCTTGCTAAATTCTTATTTTTATATCTTTTATCATAAGTTATTTCTTTACCATACCAACTAGGAACAATAAACTCATTAGCTTCCTTTTCACTCTTAAACTCTGTTTCTACAGTTATCAAACCTTCTAATTCACCATAATATATATCAAGTTCTGCCATTAAATTATTATTTAAACTAACATAATATCTTGTCTTACTAATAATTCTACCTTGAACCAAACTAGTTAATATTTGAAAAGTCACACCATTAATTTTGGGTTCTATTTCACTTCTTGATAAATCTCCAGTACTTTTTTCAGCTAAATAAAATAAATTATTATCCAAACTTCTTATACGTACTTCTGGTTCAAAACTTAAATATGCTTGCTTTAATTCCTTAAATACCACATTATTTAAATCAGGTAAAGAAGCTACTAAAAACTTTCTTTCTATTTCCATAATATCACCAACAAAAACTATTATAAAATAAATTATTAAAAAAAGAAATAATAAAAGTCTTATCCTAATATAAACTTAATAAATATAAACATTTTTTAATTTATTTACTTACCTTTTTTATGCAAATTAAGCTCATTACCTTCAAAATCATATACAATTAGATCAATTTCATATTGTTCAATTAAAGTTGCTAAAATTTCTTTAACAGATTCTAAATTAGGAATAACAATAGCAAATATATAATCAAAAGGAACTTTATTTCTTACAACAATTTCATGATAATCAAAATCATGCCTTTTTGAATTTTCACAAAATTCAACGCTATTATCAATCAAAAATACAATATCATCTAAAGAAATAGGAAAAAAACTACTAAACTTAGGTGATAACATCTTTTTTTTCTAAATTAAATCCTGAAGGATCAAATAAAGAAACATTACAATCTTTAGTCATGCGTATATGTCCAGAAACTCTTCCCTCAATATTAAAACCAATTTTTCGTAAAGCATCCTTTGAATAAAGTCCTCTCAATTTAAAAATATTCTCTAATTTAATAAAAATATCTTTATCATATACTTTACCAATACTATGCGTAAAATAACTTCCATTAATTAATATATTATATAATTCTTTATTCATAAATTCTCTCCTAATACTTTTTAGCTATTTTTGATTTTATTTAATATATTTATATCTTTTTTTGGATTCACAAAAAGTTCATAAGGCTCAATGTTTAAAGACTTAGCTATAATCTCAAGTTTTGAATTAGAAAACTATGTGTATAAAAAATATAATAGTGATAAATATATATTTATATCTTTTAACACGGATAAAATAAAAAAGAAATAAGTTTTAACTTATTCCTCAACTATAATTGAATTTTTAACTTGAATACTCATTCCAAAATCAATTTTACCACAATATGTAACTTTATCATTAACATTTAATGCTTTAGCTTTATCATCATATGAACTATTAAAATAAACATCGGCACTTATATAATCACTTTGTATTTGTAAATATGATTTATATATATGTTGTACTTCTCCAGTAAATTTAAAGTATTTGTCTTTATAAAGTTCTTCAGCTTTTGGAACATTTTGTGCGTGTAATTCATAAACTTCTTCTAAATTAACAAATTCAGCATTTTTACAATATTCTTCTGCACTAGGTGTATTAAGTGCTAACACAATAATAACAACAAATAAAGTTAAAAACAAAATACCAAATATAATTCCGACCTTTTTAATACCTTTTATATGTTTCTTTTCCCATATTGCTACACATTTTTGCATCTTTATCAACTTGAGATTTACACCAATTACATTGTTTCATATAAATACACTCCATTTCAAATAAAAAGGGACACTAAAATAGCTGTCCCGATACTTCATCAGCTGAATATACTACATTACTGCTATCGGCTGACATATTAATTATATAATAATAAAATTTTAAAGTCAATGAATTTGTATTCAAAAATTGAATATATTATTAATAGTAAAAAAAGAATACAATTATATTAGGGAATGGAGGTATTGTATGATTAAGTTTCAACCATCAAAAAGTGAGAAAGTTGTCATCTCAATTAGACTAGAAGATTATAAAGTTCAAGAAATAGATAAAATTGCTTCTAAAATTGATATAAGCCGTAATGAACTTATAAATCAATGCCTTGATTATGCTTTAAACAATTTAGAGTTCAAAGAACTAAAGAAGAAAAACAACAAAAAGTAGTATTATTGATGATACCGCTTTTTTAATGTGGTAATAATTTATTTATAGTTGTATAATAAATAATATAATTTTACTATTATTTTTTTTGTTTTTAATGTATAATAGTATTAGAATAGGAGTGATGAAAAATGTTTGATAAAGAAATTGATATGCAAAAATTATTCATTACTCAATTAAAAAATAAAATTAAAAGCAATGAATTTATATACGAAGAGTTTAATGGAAGATTTGGTAATGCGGATGTAGTAAAAGTTACATTAAACAATTACAATTCACTTTCATTACACCAAATGGAAGTATTAAAAGATTATCAATGTGCTAAAATAACTGGATATTTGCATAAACAGCAAAGCCACTCTATTAAATATTTAATGGATAAAACAGATTATACTTATACAAATATTATCGCTATTTTAAATAAATTAAAAAAAGAAAATATTGTAACAAATGATGACAAAGGAATGTTATTGATTAATAAAGATTTTGAATTTCCTAATATTGAATTCACATCTTATGAATTAAAATTAAAAAATTGGAAAAATGCAATTATTCAAGCAAATAAAAACAAAAATTTCTCGTCAAGTTCATATATAGCAATACCTATGGATTTGGCAATAAAATTATATAAAAAAGAAAAAGATATTTTTGTTTTATATAATGTTGGGCTTGTTGGAATTGATGGAAAAGGATATAAGACTTTCTTTAAACCTAAAATTGAAAAAAATAAAACTAGTAAAAATCCAACATATATTTCTAGTCTTGCTAAAATAGTATTTAATGAAAAAGAGCAAATTATATAATTGCTCTTTTTAATTTAATTCAATAAAATTTCTAATTGCAAAATCATTAATAGCTGTTTTGTAACTTTCTAAATGTTTTTTTGTTAATGGTGTACCAATCAAATTATTTTTGTTATATTCGTCTATATTAATTATTGCACTATCTATTATTTCTAAAAGTTTCGTTAATCTGTTCTCAATTTCAGTATCTTCTATTTTTTCAAACATATTTGATAAAGCTTCAAAATATTCAACATATGTTTCGTTTAATGATATATCGTCCAAATTTTCGTTTTTAATTTTTGTATCTAATGAAAAACCATTTAAAGCAACATTATATAACCATTCTTTTTGATTAGGATTATATTGCCATATGTTTTCATCTATTATTAATTCAGACAAAAATCCTATTGATGTATATCTTTTCTTTTGTCTACCGCGCATTTCTTTTGGTTCAAGTCCTTTATCTTCTTTGTTAAATTTTCTTAATGAATGAAACCAGCCCGTTCCAATATTATCAGCACCCACTGCAATTAAATTAACAGCTTCTATTCCAGAATATCCAACTAAAACTTCTAATCCCATCAACTTAATAGCATATATCATTTGCATTAAATTTGATAATCTTGTCGGATTATAGTCGTGTCTTATTGTAGACGCGTTGTCTCTATCAATAGTTATATATAATCCTTTAATATGTTCCTTATATGAACTTAATTCGTTTAAAAAATCATTCAGTTGATTAATATTATTAAATGCACTTTCTTGTATTAACATATTTAGATATATTTTTTTATCATTATAAGTTAATTGGTTATTATATTCTAATAACATATCAAAAATAGCATCAATTATTCTTTCATCAAAACTAGATATATATAAAGCTGGTATACATATGATGCTGAAATTATTATCTAGTTGAAATTGTAATGTTTCTCGAACAATCTTTTCTAAATTACTTCTATCCCTTAAAGCTAATCTATTAATCGCATAATTAGGCATATATGTTAGATCATTTGCTTTTTTTAATAAAGAATTAGGAAATTGTTTATAATAAATTTTTAAATCCGCTAAATCAACAATATCATTTAATTTATTGTCTTCTGATTTTATTTCATTTATTTTTTCTATAGTTTCATTTCTTAAATCCCAAATAATTCCGGATACCAAATTTCTTTCTAGTAATTCTGTACATTTAGGTCTCCAAGCTGGACCTTGTTGAATAAAAATCATAAATCATCACTTCCTATATCTTTAATTCTATCTAGTATATTATATATATCTTCAAAGTTATTAAATCGTTGCGCAATATTTGGATTACTTAATCTTGAAATAATTTTTGAAAACAATAAATTCGCTTTTTTATCATCTGATTTCCATTTTTGATATATATATTCTAAATCCTTTAAATGTTCTTCACTATAATCTCTTGCTTCTTTAATAAACATTTCAATGGCTATAAGTCCTACTGGATATAAATCTGTTGTAAAATTCCAGTTAAAATTACTGGTTCTCTTTTCTTGTTCTGGAGCGGAATATCTATAAGTTCCAATAAAGTCAGGAGTTCTGGTTAAATTATTCTCATCTTCCAAATATTTACATAATCCACCATCTATTAATTTATATTCCCCATTATTAGTAATTATATTTTGTGGTTTTATATCACGATGAATATATTTACAATTATACATTATTTCAATAGATTTTACTAATTGTTCAACAAAACTAATTACTTCGTCAATAGAGAATATTCCTCTTTTATATAAATCATTAAGAGGAGAACCATCAAATTTTTCTTCAATATAATATAAATAATATTCATCATCGTCAACATATATTTTATATTGATTAATTAATTGTAATTGTGGCAAAATTGAAACATTCTTTGCCATTTGTAATTCATTTTTAATTCGTTCCATTTTTTCATTTACAATTAATTGTTTCTCATTTCTTATCTCGTCTGATAAATCACAAATTTCTTCAAGTTCATCATCCATTTCAATAGGTGTGATATTAACCATCTTAAAAACATATTCTTTTCCATCGACAGTTATAAAAAACACTTTCTTTTGACCACTTACATTTGCTTTTTTTATATGTGTAGGATTTATTCCCTCACTATTTAAAATCTTTCTTGCAAAATTTTTTTCATAACTCATAACTAAAGACCTCGCTACATCAAATAAAAAGGCAGTATAAAACTTTTTAAGTCTATACTAGCCCTTTTCATTACTTCTAAACTATTTTTATATTTAAAGCAAACCCGCCTACAAAGTAAACAATGTTCGCATAATCACTAAATGGCAGGGGCGGAGAGAATCGAACTCCCATCAAAAGTTTTGGAGACTCCTATGCTACCATTATACCACGCCCCTACGTGTATTTGTATTATAGCACATTTAATCCCATATTTCAAATATTTTCATATAATAAATTAGGTGATTATCATATGATCGTAAATTATACTACTAAAGAATTAGATTTATTAGCAAGACTTATGCGGGCTGAAGCCCAAACTGAAGGAGATTTAGGAATGCTAATGGTAGGCAATGTTGTAGTCAATAGAGTTTTAGGAGATTGTTACACTTTTAAAAATATAGATAGTATAACTGATGCTATTTTCCAACCTAATCAATTCGTAGGCGCTAATTCTCCTCTCTTCTATGGTTCTTCTACTACTTCCGAAAAAAATCTTGCTAAACGCATTTTAACGGGTGAATATTATTACCCTGCTACTCATTCATTATGGTTCTATGCTCCACCATCATCAAACACATCATGCAAAACTACATGGTATAGTCAACCCTTAGCTGGTAAATATAAAAATCATTGCTTTTATAGACCACAATCTGGTACATGTACTCAAATATATTAAAAAATCTAGACTTTTATCTAGATTTTTTTATTTACCTGTAGAACCAAATCCACCTTTTCGCTCACCTGTAGCATCATCATCATCAGTAATAAGATATTTCATAAATATAACTTGACCAATTCTATCACCTTTTTTAACTTCTAAAGGTTCTGTTCCAAAATTGAAATATTGAAACATAAAATGACCATCATTAGACTCATTACCATAATAATCAGCATCAATAATACCAATACTATTAGCCATTACAAACCCTTTTTTAGGTCCACCGCTACGATTAGCAAGCATATACCATTCATCATCTTGACAATATGCTTTTAACCCCGTTGGAATAAGTGTAGGTTTAATACCATGTGTATATGGAGGAATAGTTACATCTTCTGCTGCTTCTACATCATAAGCAGCGGCATTCTTAGTACTTCTTTTAGGAAGATTAATATTCTTATCCTCAAATCCCTTTGCTATTTCAAAACCTCTCAAGCGCATACTAACTCTCCTTCTTCTTGTTTTTGTTCTATTTCATTTGTTTCAAATAGAATAACTTTATTTTCTTTTAAAGATGCTTGAACATCAATGACTCTTTGATTACTAGAACCACAATATTTAAGTAAGAAATTATGTAGTTCATCTTGATATTGACCATCAACTAAAACATCTAAATATTTAACAATTTCTTTATCTTTTAAATCTCTATCAAATAAGAATCCTGACCAAGACCAGATAGTTTTATTAGGAAATCTTTTCTTAAAAGCTTTTGCAAGCTTAGTAGTTCCTTCAAGATTTCTAGGATGCATTGGCTCTCCACCAAGAATTGATAAGCCTTCAATATATTCTTTATCACAAAGATTTAAAACTCTTTCAATAGTTTCATCCGTAAATTCTTTTCCACCATCAAAATCATGAGTTTCAGGATTAAAACAATTTTTACAATTAAATACACAACCTTGCATAAAGATGGAAACTCTAACGCCTGGTCCGTTAGAGATATCCATTTTTCTAATCTTATTGTATCTCATAATTATTCCTCATCTTTATTATCTAAATGAACAACACGTTCTTTAATTTCTTGAGTTCTACCTTTATTCCAAAAATTAGAGCCAATATAACCACAAGTACGTCTAGCAACATTTAATTTATCATGATCTCTATTTCCACAATTAGGACAATACCATTCAAGCTTTTCATCAATTAAAATTTCACCAGTATACCCACATTCATGACAATAATCAAGTTTTGTATTAAGTTCAGCATACATAATATTATCATAAATAAATTGAATAACTTCTAAAACAGCTGGAATATTATTTGATAAATTAGGAGTTTCAATATAAGAGATTGCCCCACCTGGACTTAAGTTTTGGAATTCTGCTTCTAATTTTAATTTTTCAAAAGCATCAATTTCTTCAAAAACAGGAACATGATAACTATTAGTAATATAATCTCTATCTGTTACTCCTTTAATAACCCCAAAACGTTCTTTTAAACATTTAGCAAATTTATAAGTTGTTGCTTCAATTGGTGTACCATAAACACTATAATCTATAGCCTCTGCAGCTTTCCACTCTTTACATTTATCATTTAAGTGTTGCATAACTTGTAAACCAAATTCTTTACCTTTACCATTATCAGTATGAGAGTGTCCAGTCATATATTTAACACATTCATATAAACCTGCATAACCAAGACTAATAGTTGAATAACCATTATGAAGTAAATCATGAATAGATTCACCCTTACCAAGTCTAGCTAAAGCTCCATGTTGCCATAAAATAGGTGCAACATCACTTGTAGCTTTAGAAAGTCTTTTATGTCTTATTTGTAATGCTCTATGACATAAATCTAATCTCTCATCAAATATTTCCCAGAACTTTTCTTGATCTTTATCACTTGATAATGCTACATCTACTAAGTTAATTGTAACAACACCTTGATTAAATCTTCCATAATACTTAGGTTTATTAGTTTTAGGATCAACATAAGGAGTTAAGAATGAACGGCAACCCATACAAGGATAACAATTACCATTACCATTTTTATCAATTTTAAGCTGTAACATAATTTTCTCAGAAATATAATCAGGAACCATTCTCTTAGCAGTACATTCTGCAGCTAACTTAGTTAAATAATAATATTTACTTCCTTTTTTGATGTTATCTTCTTCTAAAACATATAAAAGTTTAGGGAATGCAGGTGTAATATAAACACCCTTTTCATTTTTCATACCTTCTATACGTTGTTTTAAAACTTCTTCAATAATCATTGCAAGTTCTTCCTTGTATTCTTCTGTTTCACCAAGATACATACAAACACTTAAGAAAGGTGCTTGACCATTTGTTGTAGTCATTGAATTAATTTGATATTGAAAAGTTTGAACTCCATCTACAATTTCTCTTTTTAAATCTTCTTTAGCAAATTTTTCGCAATCCTCAGGCGTGCATTTACGTTTTTTATATTTATCTAAATATCTTTTATAACTATCTCTAACAAAAGGTGCTAAATGTGTAAGAGTTATAGTAGCTCCACCATATTGACTAGAATTAACTGCCGTAATAAGTTGTGTAGCAATAGTCATAGCTGTTAAAAACTTATGTGGTTTTTCAATCATAACACCATTAATATTAGTACCATTTTGAAGCATATCTTCTAAATTTATTAAATCACAATTATGTAATGCATTTTGTGCAAAATAATCAGCATCATGGAAATGAATTCTTCCATCATCATGAGCTTGAACTATATCTTCTGGTAATAGGAATCTTCTTGTAATATCTGTACTAGTAATACCAGCCAAATAATCTCTTTGAGTTGTAACAACTTTAGCATTTTTATTTGAGTTTTCAGTATTCCAATATTCACTTTCACCATCAATTAATTCTTTAATAGCTAAGTCTGTAGCCTACATGCATTTTCTGTAAAGCTATAATCCATCCCGGAATTAATTCCCTGAGA
>CARJCM010000020.1 GCA_948999435.1 uncultured Bacilli bacterium | reverse complement strand
AGCGGATGAAGTATTTAGTAAATTAATGGGTGAAGAAGTAGAACCAAGAAGAGAATTCATTGAAACCAATGCTACTTATGCTACAAATCTAGATGTTTAGGAGGTATTAAAATGGATAGATTAGAAAAAAATAATATCGTAAAAGAAGTAAGAGATTCCTTTTTAGAATATTCCATGAGTGTTATAGTCGCTCGTGCCTTACCTGACTTAAGAGATGGTTTAAAACCGGTTCATCGAAGAATATTATATTCAATGTTTGAGTCAGGTTATACACCAGACAAACCGCATAAAAAAAGTGCACGTATTGTCGGTGATGTTATGGGTAAATACCATCCACACGGTGACTCAAGTATTTATGAAGCTATGGTAAGAATGGCTCAAGATTTCAGTTATCGCTATATGTTAGTTGATGGCCATGGAAACTTTGGTAATATTGAAGGATATGGCGCAGCAGCAATGCGTTATACAGAATCAAGACTATCTAAAATATCTCTAGAATTACTCCGAGATATTCGTAAAAATACAGTTGATTTTACCCCAAACTTTGATGAATCAGAAAGTGAGCCATCAATTTTACCATCACGTTTTCCAAATATATTAGTAAATGGAACAACTGGTATCGCCGTTGGTATGGCAACCAATATTCCACCACACAATCTTGGTGAAGTAATTGATGGATGTGTTGCCTATATTGATAATCCTGAAATTGATACAGTAGGATTAATGCAATATATAAAAGGACCAGACTTCCCAACAGGAGCTATCATATTAGGCAATAGTGGTATTAAAAAAGCCTATGAAACTGGACGAGGAAGTATCACAATCCGTTCTCGTGCTAGAATTGAAGAAAAAAATGGCAAAGAATTTATTGTTATTGATGAAGTACCATATGGAATAAACACCTTAGAACTTAAAAATAAAGTCGCTGAATTAGTTCATAATAAGGTATTAGATGGTATCACCGATTATCACGTTGACTTAAAAGAAGGCGTTAAAATAACCATAAGTTTAAAAAGAGATGCTAATGCTCAAGTAATATTAAATAAATTATATAAGCATACAGCATTTCAAACCACATATGGAATTATATTCTTAATGCTAGATAATGGTGTACCTAAGACATTAGGCTTAAAAGACATTATTTCTAAATATATAGATTATCAAAAAGAAATAATAATTAGAAGAACAAAATTTGATTTAGAAAAAGCAGAGAAAAGAGTACACATCTTAGAAGGCTTAAAAATCGCATTAGATCACATTGACGAAGTAATTAAACTAATTAGAGGGTCAAAGTCTGATGATGAAGCTAAACAAGGCTTAATGGAGAAATTTGGCCTATCAGAGATTCAATCAGAAGCTATCTTAGAAATGAAGTTAAGAAGATTAACTGGCTTAGAAAGAGACAAGATTGAAGAAGAATTAAAAGAGTTATTAGCTTTAATTGAAGAATTAAGAAGTATTCTAGCTTCTGAAGAGAAAGTATTAAATATTATCAAAGAAGAATTATTAGAAATCAAAGATAAATATGCTGATAAACGTCGTACAGATATTGATATGACAGCAATTGAATATATTGAAGATGAATCATTAATACCTGAAGAAAACATTCTTATCGCGTTAACTAATAAAGGTTATATTAAACGCACCAATAGTGATACATTTAAAGCTCAAAGACGTGGTGGAATGGGTATAAAAGGAATGACGACAAACGACGAAGATTATGTTGATCAAATGATTAATTTATCTTCTCACGATTACTTATTATTCTTTACTAATAAAGGAAAGGTGTATCGTCTAAAAGGTTATGAAATTCCAGAATTTAACCGTCAATCAAAAGGTTTACCAATAATAAACTTACTTCAAATTGAAAAAGATGAAACAATCAATTCAATGATAAGTGTATCTAATGAAGAAGCCGCTAAATATCTATTATTTGTAACAAAACAAGGCTTAGTAAAGAAAACAGCAATTAGCGAATTTGAAAACATACGTACGTCTGGAAAGATTAGTATTAGTTTAAGACCAAATGACGAATTAATCGCTGTTAAAAAAACTACTGGAGATAATTATATCTTATTAGGTAGTGAATTAGGACGCATGGTTAAATTCAAAGAAGATAATATTAGAGCTATGGGTAGAACAGCCAGTGGTGTTAAAGGTATAAATCTTGATGGTAGCAAATGTGTTTGTGCCGAAGTAGTAACAGAAGAAGATAAAATTTTGTTGGTAACTATTAAAGGATATGGAAAAAAGACATTAGTAAGTGAATTTAGAGAGACAAGTCGTGGTAGTAAAGGTGTAAAAGCCTTAAATGTAACAGAAAAGAATGGAAATATCGCCTCTGTAAAAGTTGTTGATGAAAATAAAGAGTTAGTAATTATGACTAATACAGGAATAACGATGCGAATGTCCCTAGAACAAATTAATACTTTAGGTCGTGTAACTCAAGGTGTTAGATTAATAAACTTAAAAGAGAATCAATATGTTTCTACTATTAGCTTAGTTGAAAAACAAGAAGAGCTAAATGAAGAACAAGAAGAAACTAGCGAGGAAAATAACATCCCAGAACAACAAGTAAATATAGAGGAAAGTGCTGAATAGGCACTTTTTTTAATACCATTATTTCCCAGGAAATAGTGTAAAAAAGAAAATGTGGATAACTATTAAAATATAAGGAAAATAATAAAAGGTTTCACGTGAAACATATATCAATAAAAAATTAACCTCAATAAATTAAGTTATTAACAATGTTTCACGTGAAACATTGTTTTGCAATAATTTAAGATGAAAAAGACAATGGTATTTCTTGTTAATTTTCAATTAGTAATAATGATGCCAATAATTTAGACGATATAAATGAAATATTTAAAACAAAAAGAAAAAATAAATAAACAAAATAGTCATTGAAGTGCATTTAATAAATAAAAATTAAAACACAATATTTAAAAATAATTAAAAAGACTTATAAACATCCAAATTATATGAAAAATTATCCACAATGTTTCACGTGAAACATATAAAATTAAATTTTGTAATAAAAAGTTTAACTTTTATATTTTATAATTTTAAAATAAATAAGATAAAGAGATAATTACACTTGAAAAAAAACAAAAACTATGATAAATTAAATATGTGCAACAAATATATTGTAATCTGGTCAGGACAGGAATGTAGCAGCCACGTCAATCCCTATTTGTGTGCACTTTTTTATTGGAGTGAAATAAATGGAAGAAAAGTATTACAATTTGTTATTAAAATTAGCTAAAAAAGCCCAAAATAAAAATGAGGTTCCTATAAGTGCTGTTATTGTTAAAGATAATAAAGTAATTGCTAGCGCTTATAATAGAAGAAATAAAAGTAAATATATACTAGACCACGCAGAAATGTTAGTAATTAAAAAAGCTAGTAGAAAATTGAAAGATTGGCGTTTAGATTCATGTGAACTTTATGTAACGTTAAAGCCTTGCTCTATATGTGAAAATGCCATAAAACAATCTCGTATAAAAAATGTGTATTATTTACTAGACAAACCAGAAGAAAAAAAAGAATATTATAAAACAAATATAGCCAAAACAAACATACGTACGCAACAAGATGAATATACACAGATTTTAAAAGGATTTTTTACAAAGAAAAGAGACAAATAATAATAAATATGATATAATTAAATAGGTGAGAAAAATGGATTACAAAGTACTTTATCGTAAATATAGACCAGATGATTTTTCAAGTATAATAGGCCAAGATTACATGGTATCCATTTTAAAAAATTCTATTCAAAAAGACCGCATATCTCATGCTTATATATTTTCTGGACCAAGAGGAACGGGTAAAACTAGCACAGCTAAAGTATTTGCTAAAGCGATAAACTGTTTAAATCCGAGTGCTAATGGGCCTTGCAATGAATGTGAAAATTGTATTCATTTTAAAGAAAATGCTGATATCATTGAGATTGATGCAGCATCTAATAACGGAGTAGACGAAATAAGAGAAATTATTAACAATATCAAGTTAGCGCCTTCTTATTCAAAATATAAAGTATATATCATAGACGAGGTACATATGTTAAGTACCAGTGCTTTTAATGCTTTGCTTTTAACTTTAGAGGAGCCACCTAAGCATATTGTCTTCATACTAGCTACCACAAATATAGAAGCAGTTCCGATAACTATTCTTTCCAGATGTCAAAGATTTGATTTTCATAAAATAAGTACAGAAAATATCAAGAATAGACTAGATTATGTAATTAAAGAAGAAAATATAGCTATTGATGATGAAGCTATTGAAGAAATCGCATATATAAGTGATGGTGGATTAAGAGATGCGTTAAGTATACTAGACCAATTATCAAGTAATAGTTCAAATATAACAATAAATGAAGTTATTGCCCACTTTGGTTCTATTTCCAAAAAACAAATAAGTGATTTGTTTGAATCCATTAAGAATAATGATGTTAATAAGTTTATTGATATGATGCAAAAATTAAAAGATTTAGCAGTTGACTATAAGCTTTTAATAAAAAAATTACTTGAAAGAATAGAAGAAGAAGCAATCGACTCAAGAAGAAATAATGATTATAAAGGCTTTAGTTATCAAACAATTAAAGAAATGGCATTTGAATTAGCAAGTATATCCAACTACATCAATATAAACATTGACCCATATACTTTAATTGAGATTACTTTATTAAAATATTTTAAAAATGATAATAATATAAGCAATAAAAAGGAAAATTTAGAAGAAGTAAGAAATACAGCAACTGAAGATAAGGAAGACACAAAAGATAAAAACAAGCAACAAACAGAATCAGATAAAATTATTTCCCAGGAAATAAAAAGTGAAGTGTCTAACAATAATATAGTGACAAAAACTAATAAAATAAATGCAGAACTTATAAAAATAAGAATAAATAATTGTTTTGTAAATGCTAAAAAAGAATACTTACAAGAAATCAAAGACAAATGGAGTTCTTTTACAAGAGAGTTAGAGGATAAAACATTACTAAGTTTATTAATAGATAGTAATGTAGTCGCAGCCAGTGATAAAGTTGCAATTATAACCAATTTTATAGAAGGAACTGTAAATCTAATAAATGAAAATTTAGACGAAATAGTCACTGAATATAATAAGAAATATAATAAAGATTACAAGTTTATTGCTATCACTGACGAAGAATGGAATAAAGAAAGAGAAATATATATCCAAAACATCAGAAATAAACATCAATATGAATATCTAGACGAACCTACACCAGAAAAAGAAGAAATAGAAACAAAAGAAAATAGTAAAAAAATAGAAGAAGTAGCTTTAGATATTTTTGATAAAGATAAAATAGAAATAGAATAGGAAAGAAGGAAAAAAATATGAATATGCAAAATTTAATGGCGCAAGCTCAAAAAATGCAAAGAGACATTACAAAAAAGAAAGAGGAAATTGACAATAGCACATTTGAAGGAGATTCAGAATGGGTTAAAGTAGAGATTAATGGTAAAAAAAAACTACAAAAAATCAAAATTACATTTGAAGGCCCAATCGAAGATGACGATAAAGAAGCATTAGAAGACATGATAAAAATAGCAGTTAATAAAGCTATTGCTGCCGTAGATAAAGAAACAGAAGAGAAAATGGGTTCTTTAGGTGGCCTAGGTGGCTTATTCTAATGAAATATCCTGCTGATTTAGAGCGTTTAATTAGTTATTACAAAAAATTGCCAGGAATAGGAGAAAGAAGTGCTGAGCGTTTAGCTATAGCCACACTAGAATTCAAAGATGAAGAAATCAAAGAATTTAGTGAAACGCTAATTAACGCCAAAGAGAAATTAGGAAGATGCACAATATGTGGGCATATAACGGATGAAGAAAAATGTCAAATATGTTTAGATGAAGAAAGAAATAAAAACATTATTTGTGTAATAGAAGATTACAAAAGTGTATTTTCATTTGAAAAATCAGGCAAATTTAATGGCACATATCATGTATTAAATGGTTTAATATCTCCAATTGACGATATTGGACCTGAAGACATTAATATATCAACATTAATAAATCGTGTAGAAAATCTTGATAAACCCGAATTGATTTTAGCGTTAAAACCAACTATTGAAGGAGAAGCAACAACATTATACATAAAAAAAATATTAGAAAATAAAGATGTTACTATATCAAGATTATCTTATGGCATCCCTATTGGGGCAGAAATTGATTATTTAGATAACGTTACATTAGAAAAGGCTCTAGAAGATCGAAAGAAAATATCAGAATAAAAAACTAATATGAATCATATATTTAAGTGTGATGAACTTATGATAAATAAAATAATTAAATTGATAAGAAAATTATGTATGGCATTTGTAATGTTATATGGTTTAAATTTAATATTATCCGCTGCCAATATATTTATTCCTATAAACTTAGTAACATTAATACTAGTTACATTTTTAGGTAGTCCAGGAATATTAGGATTAGTTGCAACATATTTTCTTATTTAATATTTAGGAGGTTAAGATGTTCGAAAATCCTATATTAAATGAACTAGTAAAAAGATATCGTGAGAAAAAGTTAGCTCACGCTTATTTAATTGAAACAAATAATTATGATAAGGCATTACAAGACTTAAAAGAATTTATAAAAATTATAAATTGTCCTGAAGAATATAAAAAAAAATGTGAAAAGTGTAATTTATGCAATTTAATAAATAAAGATAATTTACCAAGTATAAAGATAATAGAACCAGATGGAGCAAGTATTAAAAAAGTTCAAATGGAGGAGTTAAAAGAAGCTTTTTCCACTAAACCTATTTATAGTAGACATAATACTTATATCATAATGAATGCTGAAAAGTTAAATAGTAGTAGTGCCAATTCCATGTTAAAGTTTATTGAAGAACCAACAGATGGGATAATCGGATTTTTTATAACCAATAACAAAGATGTTATGATTGAGACAATAAAAAGCAGATGTCAATCTCTAATTTTAAAATATGAAAATAAAAATATAGTAGAAAGTTTAGGCATAAATGCTGAAGATTATAATAAATATCTTGAAATTATTCCTGTATATTTAAAAAAAATAGAGAGTAAAGAATTAATAAACAACAAAAAAGAACTTTTAACGATATATCCTGAAAGAAAAGATGTAGCTAACATATTTCAAATAATATTCAGCATATACTATGAAAATTTTTTAAAAATGAATAATAAAGAATACAACCAGAATATAGCAAATATTTATGAAATTAAGGAACAAAGTGCGAATTTAATCAAAAAATTAAATATTATTATGGGGATAATTCAAAATTTGAGTTATAATGTAAGTATTGAGCAAGCATTAGATAAATTTGCAATAGAAATGAGAGATAGTAATGGATAAGTATTATATATATGGTGTTAATTTCAAAGATAATGGCAAGATATACAATTTTAAAAGTAAAGTAAAATGCCCAATAAATGTCACTGTAATAACTGAAACAGAAAAAGGAGAGCAATTTGGTAGAGTTGTATCTTACATAAAAGACAGCAATATCAAGAATTATGAAGAATTAAAAGACATAATCCGTATATCCACTAAAAATGATTATGAAACCTATTTAAAAAATCTTCGTGATGCAGAAAGTGCCCTAAAAGAGTCTAGAGAAATAGTAAAAGAACTAGGACTTGATATGAAAATTATAAATGCTACCTATACATTTGATAGAAAACAACTTATTTTTAACTTTCTTGCTGATGAAAGAGTAGATTTTAGAGAATTAGCCAAAAGATTAGCTAGTGTTTATCGAACTAGAATAGAACTTCGTCAAATTGGAGCGCGTGATAAAGCACGTGAAATAGGTGGAGTTGGTTCATGTGGCGAGAAAATATGTTGTGCTAAATTTTTAAATCACATTGAATCAGTTTCTATGAATATGGCTAAAAATCAAGGACTGGCTTTAAATCCAGCGAAAATCAATGGCTTATGTGGTAGATTACTATGTTGTTTAACATATGAAGATGAGGAATATCTAGCTTGTAATAAAGGAATGCCAGACATTGGCGAATATATTGAAACAGAAAAGGGCAAAGGACCAGTAATAAGTAAAGACATTTTAAATAGAAGTTATAAAGTACTAGTAAATAACGAAAAAATAGACATATCATTAGGTGATTGCAATGGTTGTACTAAATGATTTATATGATTATGGTCTAAAAATATATCAAGATTCTGAGAAGTTTAAGTTTTCCTTAGACTCTCTTTTACTTGCAGAATTCATTGATATTAAAAATGATGATAAGAAAATCATTGATTTTTGCAGTGGTAATGCACCTTTACCATTAATTATATCAAAAAGATACGATAAAGAAGTAATAGGCATAGAAATCCAAAAAGAAATATATGATTTAGCCAATAAAAGCATAAAGTATAATAAATTAGAAAACAAAATAAAAATGTTAAACGTAAATGTTTTAGATAGTAAAGATTATTTCCCAGGAAATAGTATTGATATAATAACATGTAATCCTCCATTTTTCAAAGTGGATAACACATCACTTACTAACACTATAAAAGAAGTAGCAATAGCCAGACATGAACTAACAATAACATTAAAAGAAATAATAGAAACAGCAAGTTATCTCTTAAAGGATAAAGGAAAGTTTTATATGGTTCATAGGCCTGAAAGATTAGAAGAAATAATAAATATAGCAAGTGCAAATAACTTAAATGTCAAAGTAATGAAATTTATTTCATCAAAGCCTGAAGATTATGCTATAATGGTATTGCTGAAATTCGTGAAAAACGCTCGAGTAGGTGTTAAAGTTTCCAACCATATAGTATCAAGAAATATCAAAACATATCAGAGTATTTTTAAAGAATCACAAGTAAAAAAGAAGGTGACAAAGTGAAATTAATAATAGGATTAGGAAATCCAGGCAAAGAATATGAAAATACAAGGCATAATATAGGATTTATGGTGCTAGATAATTATTTAAAAGGCTCTTCATGGCAAAAGAAGTTTAATGCTTTGTATACTACTGAAATTATTAATAATGAAAAAGTTATATTTGTCAAACCTGAGACTTATATGAATCTTTCAGGAAACTCTGTTATTGAATTTATAAATTTTTATAAAATAGAGTATAAAGATATTTTAGTTATCCATGATGATTTAGATTTACCATTTGGCAAAATAAGAGTTAAGACAAATAGTAGCGCAGGCGGTCATAATGGTATCAAATCGATAATAAATCGTATAGGAAACAACAATTTTGCCAGACTAAAAATAGGAATCTCCCATAATACAAATGGAGATACAAAAGATTTTGTTTTAGGAAAATTTAACAAAGAACAACTAGCACAATTAGAAAAAACATTTATTTTAACGAATCAAATAATTGAAGATTTTATCAACTATGACATAAATAAAGTAATGAACGACTACAACGGAGTTGGTTAAAATGAATTTTTTAGATAATTACTTTAAATATGATAATAATTTAACAATAGTAGGGTTAACAAATGAGTTAGCCCATCTTTACGTTGCCAAATTATTTCAAGAAAAGAAAGAAAATATTATTTTACTAACAAGTACGCTTTTTGAAGCTAACGGTCTTTACAGTGGCATTAAATCAATAGAAGAAAACACATGGTTATTTCCAATGGATGATTTTCTAACAAGTCAAGCTTTAGCTATTTCTCCCGAACTTAAAACAACCAGAATTGAGACACTAGAAAAAATCAAGAGTCAAAAAGGAATAATAATAACTAATTTAATGGGATACTTAAAGTATTTAACAGACACAAAAGTTCAGAATAAATTAAATATTAAATTAAAAAAAGATATGGATATTAATCGTGAAAAGTTAATTGAAATATTAGAAGAATTAGGCTATAAAAGAGATACAATCGTAACAAGTACGGGTGAATATGCAGTAAGAGGCTTTGTAATAGACATATTTATTACTTTAAGTGAGCATCCCATAAGGTTAGAATTCTTTGGAAATACTATTGAATCCATTAGATATTTTGATGAAAACACTCAGATGTCTTTAAGTACAACTGATGAAATAACTTTAATAAACAATGGCGAGATTAAAACTGAGAATAAATCTTCATTATATGATTATGCAGATAATGCGATAGTAGTAACAATTGATGAAAGTAGAATAAAAGCAGCTTATTTAAAACTAGAAGAAGAGATGTTTGAATTTCGTGTAGCAAAAAATCTTCCAAGTGATACAAGATTTATGTTTTCACTTGATGAAATAAATCCGAAGTATAACATATATATCAATTTTTTAAATAGCAAATTAGAGACTAAAGATGTTTTAAATATTGAAAGTAAGGAAATACCAAATTTCCGTTCTAATTTTGAAAAATTACAAGAACAATGTGACTCGTGGCATCGCTTAGGCTATGAAATAACTTTTTTTCTACCTAAAGAAAATCAAAGAAAACAAATAAAAGAGTTAATAAATGTTCCCCACAAAGTTGAACCAAAGATTCTAACAAAAGGCTTTATAATAGATAAAAAGGTTATAATAAGTGCAAATGATATTGAAGAAACCAGAACAAATGAAATAAAATACAAAAATTCTTATAAAATAGGTCGTAAGATAAAAGACTTAAATGCTTTAAATTTAGGTGATTATGTAGTTCATATGGCTCATGGAATAGGCATATATAATGGAATCAAAACACTTACTCAAAATGGCTTACAAAAAGATTATATAGAAATATTATATGAGGGTAATGACAAAGTTTATGTTCCAGTAGAGAAAATGAATACAATTTTAAAATATGCTAGTAAAGACGGATTAAAACCTAAAATAAATAAATTAAATTCAACAAATTGGGCAAAGACTAAAAGGGCAGTAGAACGAAAAATAAAAGACATATCAGAAGAGTTATTAAAGTTATATGCTGCAAGAAAAGCATTACAAGGAGAAAAATATGTAACTAATGAGATGGAACAAGACTTTGCCGCATCTTTCGCATATACTCCAACTAGAGATCAAGAAAAAGCTATAAATGAAATTGATAAAGATTTAATTAGTCAAGTACCTATGGATAGATTATTATGTGGTGATGTAGGTTTTGGTAAAACTGAAGTTGCTTTTCGAGCAATGTTCAAAACAGTAGTCAATAATAAACAAGTATTTTATTTATGTCCAACGACTATTTTATCTAAGCAACAATATACAAGTGCCATAGAAAGATTTAAAGATTATCCTTTAAATATTGAGCTATTAAATAGGTTTACTAGTGCAAAAGATACCAAAAGAATATTAAAAGGTTTAGAAGAAGGAACTATTGATATTGTATTTGGAACTCATCGCTTATTAAGTGATGATATAAAATTCAAAAAATTAGGATTATTAGTAGTAGATGAAGAGCAACGTTTTGGAGTAACTCATAAAGAGAAAATAAAACAATATAAAAATGACGTAAATGTTTTAACTTTATCAGCAACTCCTATACCAAGAACATTAAAAATGGCTATGTCTGGTTTAAGAGATTTATCAGTAATAGATACCGCACCAGTAAATAGGTATCCTATACAGACTTATGTATTAGAGGAACAAGATTTAATAGTTAAAGATGCTATTTATAAAGAGTTATCAAGAAGTGGTCAGATATTTGTCCTTTATAATAACATTAATGAATTAGAAAGTATAAGTTCAAAACTAAAAAAATTAGTACCTGAAGCCAGAATAATAACAGCTCATGGTAGAATGACAAAACAAGAATTAGAAAACATAATGGAAGACTTTATTGATTACAAATATGACATTTTAGTCTGTACAACCATTATTGAAACAGGTATTGACATACCAAATGCTAATACATTAATTATATATAATGCTGACCATTTTGGATTATCTCAATTATACCAAATACGTGGAAGAGTTGGTAGATCAAATAAAATAGCATATGCTTATCTTTTATATAACAAGAGTAAAATGTTAAATGATATAGCAATAAAACGTCTAGAAGCTATCAAAGAATTTACAGAACTCGGAAGTGGATATCGAATAGCTATGCGAGACTTATCCATTAGAGGAGCTGGAGATATCTTAGGAAATGAACAAGCGGGATTTGTAGATTCAGTTGGTATTAATCTATATATGCAGATGATTGAAGAAGAAATGAAGAAACTAAAAGGTGAAGAAGTAAATAATGACGAATCACCAACTGCCTTAATTAATGTAAGTACACATATAAGTGACGATTATGTTAAAGATGATGAAATAAAAATTGAAATACACAATAAGATAAATGAGATAGAATCTAAAGAAACATTAGAACAAATAAAAAATGAATTAGAAGATAGATTTGGTAAAGTAGACGAAAGTTTAATAATATATATGTATGAAGAATGGTTTGAAAAATTAGCAAGTTCGCTAAATATTAAAAGAGTTACCCAAACAAGAAACTTTGTTGAACTAGAATTACCAGAGGATATTTCTAACAATTTAAAAGCCGATAAACTATTTTTAGAAAGTTATAACATAAATTCTAATTTAAAATTCAGATATCAAAACAAAAGAATAAAAATCTCTTTAATGATTAAAACAAATGACAAACATTTTCTTTATACTTTTGTCCCATTGTTAGAACTTATAAAATCTTATCTATAATTTGACAAATTTAAAAAAATATAATAAAATACTTAAACAAGAAGGAGAATTTATATGAAAGGAATAATATATAAAACTAATCCATTAATAGAAAAAACCAGACCAGAAATGCCATTTTTAGCATCAGATGGAACTGAATGTTATAGTTTAGAAGAAGTTGATATAATTAATAGAGATATCTTAGCAAGTTCTGTAATGACAGATATTACTCAAGAATTACCAAATTTGAAAGATATGTATAGATTATTAATCAGCTGTAATGTTAAAATGGTTGAATATAAAATAATATATGAAACTTTTGAAAGAATAAAAGCAGAAGGACAATTAACTCCAGAATTAGTTAGTGAATTTGAACAAGCATTTTTAACTGCCAATGTTATATGTGTAACAGAACAAGAATTAGAAGAATTTAATCGAATAAAAGAAGAAATCCAGAGTAGAAACAATGAACCAACTTCTGGTGGAAGAAAATAATTAGAGCCTAAGCTCTTTTTTTAGTATAAAAAACTCTAAGCAGTTTATATTAATATTAGAAATGGAGTTGTGTTCCTTGAAATCTACTGGAGTAATAAGAAGAATAGATGAATTAGGGAGAATAGTAATACCAAAAGAAATAAGAAGAAACTTAGGGATAAGAGATGGCGAAAATGTAGAAATATTCACGGATAGTGATAGTATTATTTTAAAAAAATATTATCGAATGAGCACAAGTACAGATTTAGCAAATTCTTTATGTGAATTAATAAATAGTGAATTTAATTATAAAATTATGATAACAGATAGAGAAAAAGTTATATCAGAAAGTGGTTTTAAAGAAGAATTAATAAATAAAAGTCTTCCTCAAGAATTTATAAATATAATTGAAGAAAGAGAAGTATCAGAAGAAAGTAAAAAAGTAATATTTGAAAATATTGAAATATCTGGAAACTTTGT
Source organism: uncultured Bacilli bacterium (assembly GCA_948999435.1). Classification (GTDB taxonomy): domain Bacteria; phylum Bacillota_I; class Bacilli_A; order RF39; family UBA660; genus Caccenecus. The sequence goes on along the minus strand of CARJCM010000020.1, from coordinate 7,289 downwards.
ATTTATACCAATAATTTCCCTAAATGATAGTATTGGTTTAGTAATATTATATAGTGAAGAAAACTTAACAAATGAAGCTAGTATCGGCAAATTAGTAGCGAGTATTTTTTCAAAGAAACTTGACATATAATATAGTATGTAATATAATGAATTCAACTTAAATGTTGAAGGAATGAGTATATATTATTTTAATTAAAGAAAGTTCGTGGTTGATGAAAACGAATATTAAATAATATAGAAGATGACTCTGGAGTTTAATCGTTAATCCGCGTTAAGGAAAGAGAGCATGAAAAAAATCATGAATTAAGGTGGTACCGCGCATATCTGCGTCCTTAGTTTATGGTTTTTATTTGTTTTTAAGGAGGAAATAATGAATAAAAAATATTACATAACAACACCAATATACTATCCAAGTGCAGATTTTCATATTGGACATTGTTACACAACAATAATCGCTGATGCCCTAGCAAGATATAAGAGATTAACAGGATATGATGTATATTTTCAAACAGGCACAGATGAGCATGGAGAAAAAATTGAAAAAAAAGCTAGAGAAGCTGGAGTAACACCCAAAGAATATGTAGATAAAATAATAGAAAATGCAAAAGATTTATGGCAATCTTTAGGTATATCATATGACTATTTTATTAGGACAACAGACAAAGAACATGAAAATGCAGTTCAAAAAATATTTAAGAAATTATATGACCAAGGAGATATTTATAAAGGTGAATATAAAGGATTATATTGTGTACCATGTGAATCTTTTTGGACAGAAAGTCAGCTTGTAGAAGGAAAATGTCCAGATTGTGGTCGTGAGATAAAAGAAGTAAGTGAAGAAGCATACTTTTTCAAATTATCAAAATACCAAGATAAATTAGTTGAATTTTATAATAACCATCCAGATTTTATACTTCCAATATCACGTAAAAATGAAATGTTAAATAACTTTATAAAACCAGGCTTAGAGGACTTATGTGTTTCTAGAACTTCGTTTAAATGGGGAATACCAGTAGATTTTGATTCTAATCATGTAGTATATGTATGGGTAGATGCTTTATCAAATTATATAACATCATTAGGATATCCAGATGAAGCGAATGAAAAATTCCAAAAATACTGGCCTGCAGACTTACATTTAGTAGGAAAAGAAATAATAAGATTCCATACTATTATATGGCCTTGCTTATTAATGGCATTAAATTTAGAACTTCCAAAGCAAGTATTTGGTCATGGCTGGTTAATTATAAATGGTGGTAAAATATCTAAAAGCTTAGGAAATTATAAAGACCCAAGAGAATATATAGGAAATTATGGTGTAGATGCAGTTAGATATTATGCTTTGCGCGAAGTCCCATTTGGAAGTGATGGCAATTTTTCAGAATCAGCGCTTATTACTAGAACAAATACAGATTTAGCTAATACATTAGGAAATTTAGTAAATAGAACTATAAGTATGAGTCATAAATATTTAGAAGGTCAAATTATAAACCCTAAAGTAGTTGAAGAATTAGATAATGACCTAATTAAAAGTGTACTAGACCTTAAAGATATAGTTGAAGAAAAAATGAATGCTTTAAAAGTTAATGAAGCGATTGATGAAATAATGGAAGTATTAAAGAAATGTAATAAATATATTGATGATACAACCCCATGGATTCTAGCCAAAGATGAAAGTAAGAAAGACAGACTAGCAACAGTTCTATATAATTTATTAGAAAGTATTAGAATATGTGCAATTTTATTAAGCCCTTATATTCCAACAACTTCGGAGAATATATTCGAGCAATTAAACACAAAAGAAACAAGTTACGATTCTATAAATGAATTTGGCAAACTAGAAATAAATAATAAGTTAAATGAGCCAAAAATATTATTTGCTAGAATTGAAACAAAATAGAAAAAAATTATTTCCCAAACAAAAATTATTTCCCAGGAAATAATTTTTTATTTAATTTTTTCTAATATTTTTACTCTAATAATACTATTTAAAGCAGTATATTCTGTAGTTTCTCCTATTTCTAAATTTAAAATAGCTTGTCCCAATATACTATTAACGGAAACCAGATTAACATCATCAGATATATCTGAGATATCACTAACAAGTTCTATTATTAATTCTTCAATCAAAATACCATCATCAATCATAATTCTAAGTGTATCACCTATAGATACAACACTAGAATTGCTACTTTTTTCTATAATCTCAATATTATTCAAATTATTTTTCATTTTAGCAATTCTAAACATCAATCTTTTTTCTTTAGCTTCCGTATAATCAAGATCGGGGTTATCGTGCCAAGTATCTCCCTGAAAAATAGCTACTTCTCCCTTATATTTTCTTACCTCAGCCAATTCCAATTCAAGTTTCTCAATTTTACTTTGATAGTTTTCGTATCCTTTCCAATCCATTTTTAATTTTTTTTCTTGCATAACAAAAAATCCTTTCACTAAAATGAAATAATCAAAGATAACTAAGTGTAGAAAGTATATCATTTAAATAATAAAATGTCAAACTATATGGACTATTCCAAGAATAAGTAAAATAACGACACCCAAAATACTAGCATAAGTTCCAATAAATTTATTAGCAAATTTACCAATCATAATACCTGTAAAAGTAAAAATAAAGCTACAGATTGCAAAAATACTTGTTGCTAAGTTTATGTTTTCAGTTATCGCTTTTATTCCAAGACCAACCGAGAAGCTATCTAAACTAACACCTAAAGCGAATAAAAACATTCCAAGTATATTAAGTTTAAAAGAATTTTCTTCATGTTTAATAAGGTCTATAATCATTTGAATAGCAATAAATAATAAAATAACACCAAGTAAAAAGTCACATTGAAGTTCAAAGAGACTGATAAGTTTTTCACCTAAAAGCATTCCAAGTATAGGCATAAAAAAATGCATAATACCTACAATTATAGAAAGTTTAAGGGCTTGTTTATTAGTTATATTAAAAGTTCCTAAACTTAAAGATAAAGAAAAAGTATCCATAGAAAGAGCAATTCCAATTAAAAGAATACTAAGTATTTGCATAAAAGAAGCCTCCTAAGAAATTCTATTTAGAGGGCTATATTATTAGAACCTATCTAAGAGTTTTTTTACATAAAACTTATATTCAACTTCTCCTACATCTTCTTTTTCATTATCAAGTAAACAAAGAGGAGGAAATAAAACACACCAAAAATTAGAACCAGCGCCTTTGCCTAAGGTAATAACTAATGAGTCATAATTACCAGCAGGATACATTACACCTTTATAATTTTTAGTTGGAAAATAATTACTACCATAATTTATATTATAAGGAACATTGTAACTTTTAACAATATTATCAATATTTTCTAAATTACTTTCCAAAATATTATTAACTTCTAAAGAACTATTAGCATTACCAATAAGATTATAGATTTCTTTTTCTATTTTTTGTTTAATAATTAACTTTTCATTTTGGTCTTCTAAAGAATCACTATTAGCTACCACTCTAAATCTAATGGCATTATTAGGAATAATAATATCATTTTCTTTTTTAGTAAAAATTACCAATAAGCTTAGACCAAACAAGATAATAATAATCTTTTTCATAATATCACCAATTATAATTAGGGCTAAAATAAAAATTTTTATTCAAAATTGTATTTAAGTAATAAATATCATTTATAAATTTGCATAATATAATTAAGTATGTTATAATAAGCCAGAAAAGAGGGATGCTTATGCAAAATGGTTATTGGGTTAGTTATTCAAATAGAAAAGGAACTAAAAACTATCAAGATTACTATAATGACTTAATCGGATATATTGGTCAAATAGATTGGATTGTAAAAGATATAAATCGTGTAAAATATGCAATGGATAATAATGAATCTTATCACGAAATAATGGTATATTTTTCTGTTGATGAAAATGGGCAAGCTATTCCTAGTTTAATGATCCAACTTACAGAAGATAGATACATATGCAATATAAAAGGTAGTGGTTATGGATACATCGTTGATAACAACTTAATTAAAGTATTAAAAGCCAAAATTCAAAATATGGAAATAACAGAAGAAGTTATGCTACAACTCCAAGATTTAGATTTGTTAGTAGCTATTGAAAGAAAAATAGACAATGGTGAAGAATTAACAAAAGAAGATATATCATTTATTTACGAGATTGAAAGAGAAATAAATAGAATAGGATATAAATATAGAGAAGAAGACCCAAGAATAACAAAAATAAAACAAAATAGAAATGTAAAAAGGGATATGGCTAAATTATTTGATTGTTTAGAAGAACAAGTTGGAACATGTACTGAAGACTTAAATAGAGAATTAAGTGTGTATTTGGGAGATATTAAAAATTTTACTTCTTTTTGTACAGATTATCGCTTTCCAAGGATTGTTGTTGGTAGTATAATGAGTCATATGGAATATGCTGTGAATGTTGAATTTCCTCATACAATTATAGGTAGTCTTAATTTACCACGTTTAGAAACAATCTCGAATGTTGTATTCCCAAAGAAATGCAATTATATTGAATTAGTTAGTCTATCAGATATTAAAACACCAACAGTTATTCCATTTGATCATGTTCCAATATATTTTCCAATAAACAGTGTTACAAATTTTGTTCCACCAGAAAGAATATCTCAAGAATTCTTGTTTAGAAACTACGATTCAGAACAATCCTATGCTATCCAAGAATATGCAGAAGCAAATGGTATTGAGATTTATAGTGAACGCAGTCGCAAATAAAATATAAAAAATAAACATGGGCCTCAAGGCTCTTTTTAATTGAAAATAAATGAAAATTTAAATACAAAAATAAGTAAAGTAAAACCAATAACAATTGACAAAAAGGATTATTAAAGATATAGTATAATTGGTATTTTATAAAAAATTAAGCACCAAAAAAAATAACAAACATAAAAAATAGTATAAGTGCCTAACTTATACTATTGAAGTAAGGGTGTGTTGAAAATGAAACAAATGATAATTGAAGGAAATAATATTCTTTCTGGAACTATTGAGATAGGTGGAGCTAAAAACAGTGCAGTAGCCTTAATACCTGCCAGTATTTTAGCTAATGGAACATCAGTGATAGAGAATGTGCCTAATATATCAGATAGAGATGCATTATTAGATATCTTAAATATATTAAATTGTGAAAGTAATTTAAAGCAAGATAAATTAACAATAGATACTACAAAACTAAAGAATTCTGTTATAGAAGAAAGTTTGTCAAGTCGTATGCGTGCTTCCTATTATTTTATGGGAGCTCTTTTAGGACGCGAAAAATTTGTCGAAATATATATACCTGGAGGATGTAATATTGGAACTAGACCAATCGATATTCATTTAGACGGATTTAGAGCTTTAGGAGCTAATATTACTATTGAAGGAAATAAATATACATTAAAAGCTGATAAATTAATTGGAACAGATATTTATTTAAAGTTTCCAAGTGTTGGAGCGACAATCAATATTATTTTAGCAGCAGTTTTAGCAGAAGGCAAAACAATTATTCATAATGCGGCAAAAGAAATAGAAATAGTAAATGTAGTAGATTATTTAATAACAATGGGAGCTAATATAGAAGGTGCTGGAACTAATGAAATAACCATTACTGGAGTAAATGAATTACATGGTGGAAAAATCAGTGTATTACCAGATAGGATTGAAGCCGGAACATATATTATTTTAGGGGCTTTATGTGGCAAAGATTTAAAAATAAGCAACATTATCCCAGAACATTTAGAAGCATTAACATCCAAATTAAAAGAAATGGGAGTTAATCTAATAATAAATAAAGATAATATTATTGTTAATAAAGTAAATGAATTAAAACCAATTAATATTAAAACTTTAATATATCCTGGATTTCCAACTGATATAGGCCAACCAATGAGTGTTTTATTAACTAAAGGAAATGGAACGTCTTTATTTGAAGAGACTATCTGGGAAAACAGAATGGGACATGTACCATCACTTAATAAAATGGGAGCTAATATTAAAGTAAATGGTATGAATGCTATCATAAATGGACCAACTAAATTAAAAGGATGTGAAGTAATAGCAACCGACTTAAGAGGTGGTGCAGCCTTAGTTATTGCTGGTCTAGCTGCAGAAGGAACAACAATTATAACCGATGTAGAGCACATATTACGAGGATATGAGAATATAAAAGGCAAGCTTACCAATGTCGGTGCTAAAATAGAATTAAAAGAAATATAGTGTAGTATACTATATTTTTTTTGAGGTGGAATATGAAAAAAAAGATTATAATTATTACTTTATTAGGATCAATATTATCAATTATTATTTATTTTTATACCAGAAAAGAAGAGATAAATATAGTTTCTTTAGGAGATGGAATATCAATAGGTATGACTCCTTATAATATAGAAGGATATAGTTATAATGATTATTTAAAAAACACTTATGATAATATTCACAAATTAAATAAATATTATGAATTTGGAAGTTTTGGTAAAACAGCTCGAGAACTAATATATGAGATAAAAGAAAATAAAACTAAAAGCTTTAAAGAGGACAAAATTGAAATACAAAGAGCGATAAATGAAGCAGATATTTTAACCATATCAATAGGTATGGATGAATTATCAGAAGATAAGATAACAAAACAAATGATATTAGAATATGAAGATGACATAAAAGAATTATTCAGCATGATAAATATGTTAAATAACAAAGAAGTATTTATAATAGGCTTATATACGATTAAAAAAGAAGAATTAGCAAGTATTGAAAGACTAAATGCTATATTAAGAGAAGAAGCAATAAATAATAACTTTATATTTATAGATATAACAAACATAGTTAATAAAAAAGAGTATTATTTAGATTCTAAAAGTTATTATATTAATTATCAAGGGCATCTAGCTATATATAATGAAATAAAAAAGTATTGTAAAGTTTAAAAAATGTGATATAATACTAAAGACAAACAAATTAACTATGTCAAAAAATTTTGATATGGCGGGAGGGAAAAATAATGAAAAAAGGAATACATCCAGAACAAAAAGAATGTACAATAACATGTGCATGTGGAGCTACTTTTAAAACACATTCAAGCAAAGATAATATTCAAGTTGAAGTATGTAGTGAATGTCATCCATTCTATACAGGAGCTCAAGGTAAAGTAAAGAAAACTGGAACTATTGAGAAATTTAACCGTAAATATGGTTTAAATCAAGAAGAAAAATAAGATTACGAATGTAGTCTTATTTCAGACTGTTGACAAATAAGTTCAATAGTCTTTTCTTTTTAGAAAAAATATAG